>NZ_JAMYMR010000012.1:0-148670 GCF_040318635.1 Mesorhizobium sp. M1066 | reverse complement strand
GCGCCCGTCCCTTCACCCGCCCAGCAGGGCACAACCCACGCCGGAAACGAACTCAAAACTGGATAGAAACTGGGGGCAAGGTCAATGCCAACGACATATCAACCCCGACATTCAGGCTGACCGGCCTTACAATGACCTCCCTCCCCTGCCACCAAAGGAGGATGTTGAAACGAAGGTGGTGCTCAAGGCCTGCATAGTGGCGCGAGCGGCCTAGCAGAACTCAGGGTATCGGGTCAGCTTATCCCGAACCAAGCAGTCCTCATCAACTCTATCCCGCTCTTAGAAGCCCAGGCAAGTTCCGAAATAGAGAACATCGTCACGACGACAGACCGCTTGTTTCGCTTCGCCAACGAAGCCGGAAATCTGGCTGATGCTGCCACGAAGGAGGCGCTGCGCTACCGCACCGCGCTCAATCAGGGCTTCCGAACTCTGCAAGAGCGTCCTGTGACGACATCAACGGCAGTCGCGGTGTGCCGCACCATCAAGGGTGTCGAACTCGACATTCGGTCGACGCGATGTCCTCGGCCTCATGGATGTAGCGCTCCCAGTTCGCCAGCTTGTCGCGCAGGAGGTTCTGTCCCTCGGGCGGGGTGTAGACAACCGCACCCGTCGCCTGGTTGACCAGGGCCGTGCCGGATCCGTTGATCCGCCTCGCCGTGATGCACTACCAATTCGAGGCCATCCATCCGTTTGTCGACGGCAATGGCAGAACCGGCCGCGTGCTGAACCTGCTTTATCTGGTTGACAAGGGCCTCCTGGACATCCCGGTGCTCTATCTAAGCCGTTATATCATCCGAAACAAAGGAGCCCACTGCGATCGCCTTCTCGCCGTGACGACTGAGGGCGCGTGGGAAAGTTGGATCCTCTACATACTCGCCGCGGTAACGGAGACTGCTGGCTGGTCAACTGCCCGTATACGCACGTCCGCGACCTGCTCGACCAGACCGCCGAGCGCTTGCGCCGAGACCTCCCGAAAATCTACTCCCGAGAGCTTGCCGAGATTCGCCCTACACCAAGGGAATGCGTCAGTCAGTCCGGCCAGTCCAGAAATGTCGGCTCGAGCCGGCATCCCCTCCCCAACCCGGTGTATTCTCGCGAGCGAGCGCCCAGACCACGTCCACGGTGATCTGACTCCGGGCGGGCGTTTGCGCGCCCAGCGATCCTGCCCCGACCTCGGCTGAGATCTAGGCGGCCGTGTTCCGCGTGCGGCCGTTTGCAATCCCTGCCCGACAAGCATGATTTTACTGCGGTAAAAAATGGCCTTTGTTGCAGAGAAAACATGTGTTTAGCTCAGAGAGCGGGACAAATATGGGCTTCCACACATGAGCATTGGCTTCATGACCTCAGCTGCAGTCGTAAAGCCCCTCGGCCCCGCTAACCTTTTGTTAACCTAAAACTTCTTGCCGCGGTTGGCCGAATCGGAGCTTAATGGCGCTTGTTGAGTGGATTGCTTACAAAAAGCGCCAATTCAGGTTTTGACGAGAAATGAACATTGCCATGCGGCTGCCACGCTTCGAGTTCGATAACACGATCATCGAGCAGGGCGAAGAGATATCGCGGCGACTGAATCAGCTTCGTATGGAGAAGTTCCCGCCCAATGCGACCAAGACCCTTCGGTCTTTTTCGATGGCGGAGGTAGCCCACTATCTCGGAGTATCGCAGAACAATCTGAAGCGCCTTCATCTGGAACGCAAGGGCCCCCTGCCCGAGCAGATACCGTCGGGACGCCGATCCTATACCGCCGAGCAGATGCTTGAGCTGCGTCATTTCCTGGATCGACACGGCAGGACCGAGGTCAAGAAATACGTCCCGCACCGCAAGCCTGGCGACAAGCTCCAGGTTGTCGCTGTCGTCAACTTCAAGGGTGGCAGCGGCAAGACAACCACCGCCGCTCACCTCGCCCAGCATCTAGCTCTGACGGGCCATCGCGTCCTTGCCGTCGATCTCGACCCGCAAGCCTCGCTGTCCGCCTTGCATGGCTTCCAGCCGGAACTTGATCGGAACCTCTCTGTATATGAGGCGATCCGTTATGACGACGAGCGCAAGCCGATCTCCGACGTGATCGTGCCCACGAATTTTCCCGGTCTGGATATCATTCCAGCCAGTCTTGAACTGCAGGAGTATGAGTACGACACGCCGCTCGCCATGCAGGACAGAACGTCGAACGTAGGTCGCCAGTTCTTCACCAGGCTTGCAGGGGCGTTATCGGAGGTGGACGACCGCTATGACGTCGTGATTGTCGATTGCCCTCCGCAACTCGGCTATCTGACTTTGACGGCGATGTCGGCGGCGACATCTGTCCTCATCACGGTTCACCCTCAAATGCTCGACCTGATGTCGATGAGCCAGTTCCTGCTGATGCTCGGCGGCATCTTGAAAACCATCAAGGCAGCCGGTGCAGCAATCGAGCTGGATTGGTTTCGCTACCTGATCACGCGCTACGAACCGACAGACATCCCGCAGGCGCAGATGGTTGGCTTCATGCAGTCAATGCTGGCTGGCCAGATTCTCGAAAATCCGATGCTCAAGTCGACGGCCATTTCGGATGCGGGGCTGACGAAACAGACACTCTACGAGGTCGAGAAGTCGTCCTTTACCCGCTCTACCTACGACCGCGCACTGGAATCACTGGATGCGGTGAACTCCGAGATCGCGACGCTCATCCATCGCGCATGGGGGCGGTCATGACGGCGGGTTTTACGGCAGTAAATAATGGGAATTTTAGTCGTGAAATCAGTCGACTAACCGAGAATCGGAGCGATTGAATGGCACGCAAGGACATATTTGGCAGCGTTATGGGCCCCGCGGCGTCGGTCGCGAACGTCAAGGACGTCTCAGCCTATGCCGCTCGCGGCGCTTCCCGCTCGATTATGCAGTCGTTCGAGGAACTCTCGAAGAGTTCGGTCGTCGATCTCGATCCGGCATTGGTCGATACGTCATTCGTTTCCGACCGCATGGACGATGACGATGAGGCTTTCCAGGAACTGCTGGCAGCTATTCGTGAGAGAGGGCAGGATTCGCCGGTTCTGGTCAGGCCTCACCCCGAGGTTTCGGGCCGCTTCCAAACCGTCTTTGGCCACAGGCGTGTCAGGGTCGCGCGCCAGTTGGACCGACCGGTCCGCGCCGTCGTCAAGAAGATGGACGATAGGGACCATGTCATCGCCCAAGGCCAGGAGAACGCCGCCAGAGCCGATTTGTCCTTCATTGAGCGAACGCTTTTTGCAGACCGCATTCTCAAGCGAGGCCATTCCCCGGATACAGTGAAATCAGCTCTTTCGCTCGACGACACGACTTTCTCGAAGATGCGTTCTGTGATCAGCACCATTCCAGAGCAGGTGATTGTTGCGGTGGGTGCGGCCAAGGGCATTGGCCGAGACCGCTGGTGGCAGCTTGCCAAGCTCATGGAGCATCCTGGTGCTGCGGCGAGGGCAGCCGAGTGCGTGGCAATCGCGGATTTCGCGCAGTCAGGCGGTGAGGCCCGTTTTGCCCGTCTGTTCGACTTTGTGAGCGCCCCGGTGAAGCGCCCGCAGGCGGCATCGAAGCCCCAGGAGCGGGCTTGGGTACCCAAGGATAAATCAGTTCGAGCCAAGATCACCGACACGGGAAAAGTGTTCACGCTTGCCTTGAAATCCAAGGAAGCATCGCCCTTCGGCGCATTCATTGCCGGCAAGCTCGATGAGCTTTTCGAAGCTTTTCGGGAGTCGGAAATGGCGAAGAAAACAGGAGACTAAGACCGCAAAAGAAAAAGGCCCCCGAACGTCACCGTCGCGGAAGCCCTTCTCAAGTCTGTAGCAAGCTGAGAATCGCACTTCCCCGAATCACTGTCAAGAGTCGTGGCGCCGTTTCGGCGAGCAGATTTCTTTTGCCTGATTGAAAGGTGAGGGAAATGGAGAGTGGGTATGGAACGACGCCCTTTGGGCGGCGGCCGATGACGCTTGCGCTGGTGCAAGCGAACGCGGCATCACGAGAGATTCCTGATGGAGCCCTCGTCGAGAAGTGGCAGGTCTATCGTTGGTTGTGCGAAGGCAAGGCTGTCGTAGGTGTGGGAGATCGCGCTCTGGCCGTGCTGAGCGGGCTCTTGTCCTTCTATCCGGACGACCAGATCAGCGAGGAAAACGGCCTGATGGTCTTCCCCTCGAACGCACAGTTGTCACTGCGCACACACGGTATGCCCAGTTCCACATTGCGGCGACAACTGGCCGAGCTGGTGAGTTGCGGCCTGATCATCCGCCGCGACAGTCCAAATGGCAAAAGGTTCGCCCGGAAAGGGAAGGGTGGCGCCATTGAGGAGGCGTTCGGATTCTCACTGGCGCCGCTGCTGACACGGGCCGCTGAGTTTCAGCGTGCTGCCGAACAGGTGCGCGCCGACAGCCAGGCGCTCAGGCTAATGAGGGAGCGGATAACCCTCCATCGTCGCGACATCCACAAACTTGTCGAGGCCGCGATCGAGGAGGGCGTTCCTGGCGACTGGGAGGCCGTCTGGAGACGGTTCAGAGCCATTGTAGATGCAATCCCGCGACGGGCAGGGCTGTCCGAACTGGAGGCAATCGTCGCCGAACTGACCAGACTTCATGACGAAGTGGATATGATGCTGGAAAACTTCATGAATTCCATGAATCCTAGCGCCAATGAGTCCCAAAATGAGCGGCAGCAATCTGATTCAAACACAGACTCCATTTTTGTCTTTGAACCGGCTTTTGACAAAAGCAGGGCGGCGGTCGAGCCAAGCCAGGCAGCCGCCGAGAAACCGAAGAGCTATCCGATCGGACTGGTGCTGAAAGCCTGCCCGGAAATTTCAGACTATGCCGTGCAAGGCATTGGAAATTGGCGCGAATTGATGATTACCGCCGTCCAGGTACGAGGCTACCTTGGTATTTCGCCCTCAGCATACGAGGAGGCTTGCCATGTGATGGGCCAGGAGACCGCCGCCATCGTGATTGCCTGTATCTTGCAAAGGGCGCAGCACATCAACTCGGCGGGCGGCTACCTGCGGGTTCTAACCGAAAAGGCAAGGGCAGGGGAGTTTTCGGTCGGGCCTATGCTGATGGCGGCGTTGAAGGCGAACGCTGTGACAGCAAAAATGGCCGGGTAACCGTTGGCGGATCGTCCGCGCTGATGCGGGGCTTGCATAGCGCATCATGTGAGACGATGTTTTGCCTCACATGGAATGGAGCGTGAGATGCTGGCGTTTGGAGATGTCGCCGACGTGTTGGGGCTGCCCATTGAGGAGGTGGCGTCGCGGTCGCCTTTCGGGCTGATCTCCCGGATCGAGAATGGACTTCCCATCGGGGCGCTCGAGCGCGTTGCGCATCTTCTGGCCCCTGGCGATTCTCAGTTCAAATACCGACTGATCTCCAAGGCGACCTACGAGCGGCGCAAGGCGGCACATCGTCTCTCGTCGGACGAGGGCACACGATTGGCCCGCGTGGCGCGCGTCTGGAGTCTTGCTGTCGATGTCTGGCAGAACGAAGAGGAAGCGCGCGATTTCTTGTTTCGGCCGCACCCGATGATTGAGGACAAGCGACCGATCGACATCGTTATCCTGAACGAGTTCGGCGCCGAAATCGTGATCGATATCCTCGCAGGTCTGAAGTACGGCAGTGCTGCGTGACGGCGCAGACTCTCGATCGCAGGCTATCGTCCTTCGTATCGGTGGTCCGGCCGGCACCTACCGATCTTGGATGCGACCGGTTCGACAATCGCCAGGGCGATGGAACACCCGCGGATGTCCTATCATCTACACGAGCGAGCACTATTCGACGGCCCTGTTGGAAAAGCTGGTACATGGCAGTTGCCGCCTGCCGCCCAACCAGCACTCATCGAAATCACGATCCCGCGCGAACTCAGCTACAAGGTCTTTTCGCAGCCGTCACTGCCCGGCTGGGACACCATGCCGGCGACCGTGAGCAAGGCATTTGGCGAAACCTGGTGTTTAGAACGGCGCAGCGTCATCCTGCTGGTGCCGAGTGTCGTGGCGCGTCTCGATTGCAATGTGCCGATCAATCCGGCGCATCCGGAGTTTCGAGGATCCAGACAAGTTTGCACCAGCCCGTCTACTGGGACAGGCGGTTGTTTGGCGCGTAACGAGAACAGGAGGGGCTTTCTGTCAGCTGCAACCCTGAGGCCGCGCGCACGCCGCGACAAGCGCGGCTGTCTCGGAACCAATAGTCAGGGAGCTGAAGCCGTAAGCTGTGATGTGTCGGATCGATCTGCGACTCAGACGATTATCCGCGCCGCTCGCCCGAGCGTGCGTTCGGCATCGTTGTAGTAGTTCGACGCCTGTTGCACTGAGCGATGCTGCGACTGCTGCATGGCTTCGGGCAGCGGAATGCCGCGGCGGGCGGTTTCGGTGAGATAGCCGGAGCGAAGGCCGTGGGCGGAAAACGCCGCTGGGTCGAGCCCGGCCTCGGCGACGCGGCGTTTCAGGATTAGATTGACCGCCTGCGGCGTCAGCGCGCGTTTTTCGAGATTGCCCCAACGGTCGATGCCGCGAAACACAGCGCCTTCGGTGATGCCAGCTCGCTCGAGCCAGTCTTTCAAAACCAACACCGGACGGCCGACGAGCAGAACGAACGCGTCGCTTTCAGCTTGTGTAGTCTTGGTGCGGCCAAGTCGGATCGACAGGCACGGCAGCTTTTCGCCGTCGGGATTCTTCGGATTGGCCGGCACGGGCTCTTCTTCGACGATCTGCTCGAACCTAAGCGATGCCATTTCGCTGCGGCGGCGGCCGCCCGACGCGAAGGCGGTGATGAGAAGGGCGCGGTCGCGCACGTCGACGAGGCGATCGCCGACACAGGCTTTCAGCATGACGGCCAGAATATCGGCGGTCACCGCCTTTTTGCTCTTGCGGCCGCGGGGACGGGCGCTGGCGCGCACCGCCAGTTTTACGGCGCTCTGCAGCCCCGGCCCATTGAATTTTCCCCTGAGACCGCGCCATTTGGTCAGCGTCGACCAGCTCGACAGACGCCGGCGCACGGTGGCGGGCGCGTGCGGTCCGTCGCTGCGCAAAACCCCTCGGGATTTCAGGATCGCCGCAACCTCTTCGGGCATGCCGTGCGCTGGATCGGTCTCGCGTTTCGTGAAATCCCACAAATGGTGGGCGACGAATTTTATCAAAAACGCCTCCGGCGCTGGCCAGGGCAGCGGCTGTCCGGTCGCGGCGAGCGCCCAGGCCTCGAGATAGCCGAGGTCGGAGGCCAGCGCCCGCAGAGAATTTGCGCCGATGCCTTCTTTCGCCAGGTGGCGCAGGGTGGCGACGTCGTCATCGGTCAAAAGCCCGGCCAGAAAATCGCGACGGTCGAAGGGCAGCACGGAATCGAGCGCGTCGAGGGCTTCGGCCCGTCTCGCGACGATTTCAGCAGTCTTGGCGTTGGCAAGCTGCCCTGTCATTGGCTTGGCTCCATCTGGTTACCGCCCGACATTTGCGAAAAGCCCGTAAAGCCCGTATATTCCGGAACAAAGGAGCTTTGGCCATGACCACCACCGTCACCGCCGCCGCCGTCTCGAAAAACTTTGGCGCCTATCAGGATGCCGCGGTCCGCGATCCGGTCATCATCACCAAGAATGGCCGCCCGCGCACCGTGCTGCTGGCCTACGAGGATTTTGTCCGGCTGTCGAAGCGCGACCGGCGGGTCGAACCGACAGCGGAGCTCAGCGCGGACGAAATCGCTGCGGTCGAAGCTTCGGAAATGAAGCCGGGTTTTGATCATCTCAACGACGAGCTCGTTGGGTCAGATCCCTCCGGGGCAAAAAGCCTGACGGCGAAAAATGCTGCCGGCTGAAATCAAGGTCGGCCACGTCTTCCGTTATTCCTATCTCTGGCATTGGCAACACCGCGAGGGCCGCGGAGAAGGCGACGAGGATCGGCCCTGCCTGGTGCTGGCGCTGGTCGCCATGCAGGAGGACGGCACGACGGTCGTCCGCGTCCTGCCGATCACCCACACGCCGCCGTCCGATCCCGCTGATGCCATCGAGATCCCGACCGCAGTCAAGCTGCGCTTGCGGCTTGACGGCGAGCGGTCGTGAATCGTTTTGACGGAAAGCAACCGGTTCGCCTGGCCAGGCCCCGACATCCGGCCGCTGGAGACGGAGAGCGGCTATTACGGGCCGCTGCCGCCGGCGTTGTTTGCCGCGGTCAAGCGCCGGTTTGTCGCCATCGCGACAGGCCAGGCGCACACGAGCACGTCGCTGACGGCGTGACGTCGGCAGGGCAGGGGCAGTCTCCATTAAGGCGTCTTCCAAGCGGGTTTCTGCCGCCCTCGCGGCCGGTGCTCACGCCGAATCTAGCGCCTTTGGGCTGCCAAAGCCATCACTATCGATAAGAGGTCATTATCGATAGTGATCTTTGTCCCTGAAGAAACACGACGTAAGTCCAGTGAGACCCCCACTAGCTTGACCAACGCGAATCAGACATCATGAAAACAATGGCTTACACGCTCGACAAACTGCCCCTAGAAACCCTGATCGGGCCGGTTGCGCGCGCGACAGAGGTTTTGGTCCGCCTCGACGAGCGGGTCGCTCGCTCTCCCATCCGCGACGGCTTTGTCGAGCGCCAGCATTTTGCCGACGCGGCTTCCGCGCTCTGGCTCGAGGGCGAACTCGTCCACCTCGAGGACCTCGTGCTGCACGACGCCCACATGGACATCCGCACCCCGACCCACGAACTCACCCGGGCGCATGCGGTGCTGCGAACCCGCCGGCGGATTTTTGCGCAAAAGCCGGACTGGGCGCTCAGCCGCGACGGCTTTTTGGCGCTGACCGGTCGCGGCGGCGCCATGCCGGCGGCGGGCCAAAAAAGCCGGGACGGGGAGGGGGCTGGAACTGCCTCTGTGGAAGCCGACGATGGCGATGACGCCGAGGCCGACCGGCTGGCCGAAGAATTTGCCGAGATCGATGCCGTCCTGGCGCGCTCGTCGAAAATTCTCAGCGGTGCCGGCGTGCCGGCGAAGGCGGCGCGCCCGGACGACCGGCCGGACCTGATTTACGATCTCGACTGGAACGAGGAAGATCGGCTGGCCGAATGGCATGCTGTGCTCGCGGAAACGCGGGGGCAACCAGTCGTGCTGCGCGCTGCGGTCCTGCTCGAGGCCTGGTCCGACATCGAGGTGCTGCAGCATGCAGCCTGGCTCGGGCCACTGTTCGTTGCCGCACTGCTGCGCCAGGAAGGAATTGGCGCCAACCATCTCGCTTGCCTGCATTTTGGCGCGAAAAACATTTCGCGCGAGCGGCGGCGGGCGCGCAATCGTTCCGATCGGTTGCTGGCCTGCCTCGATGGAATCCACGACGCAGCGCTGGCTGGCTTGAAGGAGCACGATCGGCTGACGATGGCGAAAAGCCAGATGGAGCGGCGACTTCGTGAACGACGCGCCAGCTCAAAATTGCCAGACCTGGTCGAGCTGGTGCTGTCGCGGCCGCTTGTCTCGGCCGGCATGATCCAGGAGCGGCTAAAAGTGACAAAACAGGGGGCGCTCAACCTGGTCGGCGAGCTTGGCCTGCGTGAGATGACGGGCAGGGGAAGGTTTCGGGCATGGGGAATTGTTTAGTCCGCAGCCATTCGCTACTAACTTTACGAAATTATCGAACTTGACGAACTTGCGATCAGCAACCATATTGGTGATAGCAGGAGGTTGTCACCATGGCCGCTCCAAAACGCAGCAATCATAGCGGGACCGGGTCCGATTCGGCAGTCGCCGCCTTGAGTTTCAACGCGAAGCTGCCGGCACAGGCAGACTTCAAGAAGGTGTTGCTCGAACGCTATCAGGAAGCGATCGCACGCAGCCGCAAGATTGGCCATCGCGTATCGTTCCGGGTAGAGGTCGATCCAACGGCTGGTACGCAGACGATCACGCCGGTCGAGGAACAACCGACCGCTTCAGACGATACTTTTCCCGTCGAGGACACGGGCAAGCCGGATGCCGAACTCGAGGCGGCGCTTGCCGAAGCGCGCGCGCGTGGCCGCAAGCGGGTCGCCGAAATTGTTGCCGGCGAGGAAATGCTAAGCGCAGATGCCTTTGCTAAGCTGCTCGGCACCTCGCGGGTAACAGTCAACGCCAGGCGGCAAAGCGGGCAGGTGCTCGGGATCGATGGCGCCAAACGCGGCTTCCGCTTTCCTGTCTGGCAACTCGACAAGGATGGCCGACCGTTCGGGACATTGCCGGCGCTGCACGAGACGCTCGGCAACAGCGCCTGGGCGGTCTATCGGTTTCTAGTGTCGCGCCATGGCGCCCTCGATGGGCGGACGGGCCTTCGAGCCCTTGAGCAAGGCGATGACGCCGCGGTGATGGCCGCGGCGGAAGGCATGGCCAGGGGCGATTTCGACTGAATGCCCGGCGTTCCACCTCCAGCCGATTTCGGGCGCGCAAAGGTCGAAATCGAGACCATACCGCAGGATCGGGCGTTCGGTCGGATCTCTGGAGCACCTATCCTGATCCATTGGGGTACGGGAAGTCACCGAGCCGGTTCAGCGATCCGCGGCGTCGTGTTTCTGCCAACCGCTTCGGCGTTCTCTACCTCGACTCCCTGAAGGTGTGCTTCCTGGAGACCGTGCTCCGCGACCGCCGCGAAGGGCTTGTCGACGATCTTCCAATAGAGGAGGTGAGCTGACCCGACGGCGCTATGCGGAGATCGCGACCACGACAGACTTACGCCTGGTCGATCTCAGAGGCGATAATGCCGTCCGGATGGGTGTGCCGACCGATGTCGTTCGGGCACAGCGCCAGAACTTGGCACGCCGGTGGTCACTGGGGTTTCACGAACACCCATCTGAGCCCGACGGGATCATTTATCCCTCGCGCCTCAACGGGGCGACCAACCTTGCCATTTACGATCGGGCGATACCGAAGCTGCAGCCGAAGCGCGTCATGACGCTTCTCGGCGCGCCAAGGCTCGCCCAGGTTCTGGAGGATTTCAGGGTGGGGTTGGTGTGAGGATGCAGCTCGTATCCGTATCGCTTGGCGAAGATGGCGGTAGCGTCGCTGATGAAGCTAAGCGTACTTGTCAGCCACCGCACCAATTTAGGAGTGTCATCGCCTACCCAACACATCGCCACTCACCTCGCTCGAACGGCGACCTATAGCTCGAGAGCCAACACCCCATATCTTGAGATTTTTCCTGTCGAGCCGCAGCCGAACGCCGTTATGCTCGGACCGGAGCCAGTGTCATGCCATTTCGATTCGTTCACACCGCCGACATCCATCTCGACTCGCCGCTGCGTTCGCTGGCGATGCGAAACTGCGACCTTGCCGAACTCGTCGGAGACGCCAGCCGTCAGGCGTTTGTCGCCATAGTTGACCTCTGCCTGGCGGAGCGTGTCGATGCGCTGGTCATTGCCGGCGATCTCTATGATGGCGACCAGACGTCGATGAAAACGGCGCGTTTTCTGGCGTCACAGATGACACGACTTCACCAGGCCGGCATCAGGGTTTTCAAGATCCGTGGCAATCATGACGCGCTATCGCGGATATCGAAGCAGCTGGTGTTCCCGCACACGGTCACGATCTTCGGTGGCCGTCCCCAGTCAGTGCTGCAGACAGCCGGCGGGCTCGACGTCATGTTCCATGGCTTGAGCTTCGCCAATCCCAAGGCGCCGGACAGTCTGCTATCCAAATACCCGGCCGCCCGAGAAGGCGCGGTCAATGTAGGCATCATGCACACTAGCCTGGCTGGATCGCCTGGTCATGACGTCTATGCTCCCTGCAGCGTCGCTGACCTGCACAGTCATGGCTTCGACTACTGGGCGCTTGGGCATATCCATGTCCGCCAAGTCCATCCTGGGGCAAGCACCGTGGTGATGCCGGGAATCCCGCAGGGCAGGGACATCAACGAGGCCGGAGAGAAATCCGTCACTCTGGTGACGGTACGAGACGACCGCACCATTCAGATCGAAGAACGGCTGACCAGTATCGCGCAATTCGAGCGGGTGAACGTCGACCTGACCGAAACGGTGGAATGGTCCGAAGTCGTAGGGCGAGTCCGCTCCGCGCTCGAAGGTGTGCGCGCCTCTGTCAACTCCCGTCATGTTGTGGTCCGTCTCGGACTGGGCGGAGCGTCACCTTTATCTTGGACGCTGATACGCGACCGCGACCTGCTGCTCGCAGAAGCCGAGCAGATCGCCGAACAGACGGGGGACACCTGGGTGGAGAAGCTGGAGCTTAACGTTGCTCCATCCGCAGCCGAAACATCCGAGGGTGTCGCCGATCCGATTTTCGAACTCGCTCAATCCATGCGCGCCGATGCCAGCTCGGAAGCCTTCCGTGCCGAGGCGAAGGCGTTAGTCCAGAAGATGATCGGGGATCTTCCGCCTGACGGGCGCGATTTCGCCGGCAAAGACGAGGCTGAGCTGGAGTCGTTCCTCGACAGGGTGCTTGCCAACGGCGCCGACCTGGTCACCGCCCGCCTCAAGGCCGGTGGATCACAATGAGGCTCCGGCGACTTGATCTCATTCGCTATGGCAAGTTCACCGACAGGACGATCGACTTCGGACCGAAACCGGAATCCGGTCCCGACCTGCATATCGTCTTCGGCTTGAACGAAGCCGGCAAGTCGACCGCGCTTTCCGGCTATCTCGATCTGCTGTTCGGCATCGAGGAACGCAGCCGTTACAATTTCCTGCACGAATACAGCGCTATGCGCATCGGCGGGGTGCTCGAACTCGGCGGCGCGGAGCACACGTTCACACGCACGAAACAGCGCACCAACTCATTGTTGAACGCGAATGGCCAACCGGTCAGCGAAATGGCGATATCAGCACATCTCGCCGGGCTGTCTCGCGACGCATACGAGACCATGTTCTCGTTGGACGACGAAACGCTGGAAGCAGGTGGAAAATCAATCCTGGAATCGCGCGGCGACCTAGGCAAGCTGCTGTTCACGGCCAGCGCTGGCCTCGGGCACGCAAGCGATACATTGAGCGTGCTGGAGGCCGAAGCGGACAGGCTCTATCGCAAGCAGGCACACGGAACCGAGCTTGCGCTGCTCAAGAAGCGGCTTGCGGAACTGAAGTCCGGGAAGGAGGCAATCGACACCTTGGCGTCGACGTTCGAAACTCTCGAGACAGAGCGTCTGGACGCGACGGAAAAATACGACCGCAGCATCGCCGAACGGTCGGTGCTGTCGGCTCGGCTCGATACGATCGCGAAATATCTTCGCGCGATCCCGATCCTTGCCGATATCCGACGTAAGGAAGCCCAACTGGCCGCCTTGCCTGACATCGCATCACCGTCACGGACCTGGACGGGCAGTGTCGCCGACATGATCGAGACCGATGCCAGTCTGAGAACGCGGCTGTCCGCGAGCGTGGACGAGCTCGAGCGGATTACGACCAAAATCGGCTCGGTCGATGTGGATGCGGTGATCCTTGCGATCTCCGAACGGGTTCGTGGCCTGGCCGACCGCAAGGTGCGCCACGTCTCAGCCGGCCTGGACTTGCCAAGTCGCAGGATGGAGCTGCAAATCCTCGACAATGCAGTGGCAAGTTGCCTTGCCGCCCTTGGAAGGCCCTCCGAGCCGGACCCTGCCAAACTGCTTTTGCCTGCTGCAATCATTGGTGCCGTTCGCACCATGGTCGAGCAGCGATCTGGGATCGTTACCAGCGTGCGCGTCGCGCGCGACGAGGCCGCGGCTGCCGCTGATGCGCTTCAGGCGGCACGCGAGCGGGTCGGCGAAGAACGGGCCGTGCCCGAGCCCGCCAGGGCAAGGCTGATCTCGGCATTGTCGGCGGCAAAGGCAAGTGGCCACCTAAGGGAAATAAAGGCTACACGCGAGGCCGTGGATGCCGGCGCAATTCGATGGGAGGCCGCGATCGCGCGCTTGCATCCCTGGTCGGGAGATGCTCAGGCATTGGCTAGGGTCGCCATTCCGAATGCTGGACAGCTTGGCGTATGGAAAGCGCTTGCAGCAGAGCTCGGGAAGAGCAGGGGCGTCGTTTCCGAGCGTCTTGCCGAGCACCAAGGCAATCACGACTTGCTTTCGGTGCGGCTGGATGCCCTTCGCGCCTCGGTCGATGTCACCGACGATGAAGCCGCCGCCGTCATTCGTCGCGCCCGGGACGAGGCCTGGGCACGGCATCGCGATGACCTCACTGGGGACACGGCGGACGATTTCGCGGCAGCACTGGCTCGAGATGACAGTGTCGGAGCAGGCCGTCTGGCCAACGCGCGGGAGCTCGTTGAGGTTCGCACGGCAAGCCGCAGCCTCGTTGAAACCGCTGCCGCCATCGCGCATGCGCGCGACCAACTTGCACGCAACAGCTCGGACCGGGAGGCCGTACACTCGGAAATTCGCGCAGCGGCAAGAGAGCTATTCGGAGAGTGCCTGGAAATTTCCTCCGAACGGCTGATTGAGCTGATCGAGAATCGCATTGCTGCCCGGATCGAAGCGCTCGCGGCCTGGGATGAGATCGAGCTTGCCCGCAAGAAAGCCGAGCGGGCGGTTGATGAGAGAGACCAAATACGCCTGGAGCTGAGCGGGGCTCTGGCGAGTGTCGGCGTCGGTTCAGATCCCGCCGACAGCCTTGAGACGGGCATGGCCGTGGCAGAGTTGTTCCTTGACAGGCAATTCAAGGTTGACGCCGAGCGTACCGAGGCACTCAAAACGGTTAGCACACGGCAAGAGGATCTGGCCGCCAGGCGGCGAGCCGTCGACGTGGCAGAGCGACGTGAGGACGAATGGCTGGCCGGCGTTGCCGAAGCGCTCAAGGGCACCTGGCTCGAGAGCGGCATATCGGCGGCCGGCGTCGGCAGCGTCCTCGATCAATTGGCTGAACTGTCCAAGAGTCGTCAAGACCGGGACGCCATGCAGCTCCGCATCGAGAAGATGGAGGCGGACAGAGACAATTTCCTGGTCGAGGTCAATGCCGTTGCAGCCGAGGCGGGCGAGGTGGCGGACAACGAAAAACCGGAACAGCTAGCGATCCGGCTTGCCGAGCGCTTGGAGCGCGCCGAACGCACGGGCGAGGCGAAGGCAAATCTCGTCAATGACCTGCAGCGCCTGCAGGAAGCGCGTGAGATCCTCGATGGTGAAATTTCGGCATATGAGCGCAGCAAGAACGAGGTCCTGAGCGTCTTTGGCGTGGCCACGCTATCCGAAGTCGTGCAACGCGACGAACTGCTGCGCGACAGGGATCGCCTGCGCCGTGGCCGAACTCCAGGAGCAGGTGTCGTCCGAGCTCGCGGTAGAAGGGTTCGAGCAGGCGCGTTCGATATTGGATGCCGTCAATCTCGACAGTCTCGCAATCGAGAAGGCCGAAGCGGAGCAACGGCTTCGCGACCTTGACGAGGTGTTGCAGCAACAGCTCATTCGGCAGACGCGCGCGACCGACAGGCTGGACGCCATTGGCGGCGACAGCGCTGTTGCCCGCATAGATGCCGAACGGCGTACCGTCCTTCTGGAAATCGAGGAAAAGGCCGTCCGCTATATCGAGCTCAAATTGGGAATAATGTCGGCTGGAAATGCTCTGCGTCTCTATCGCGAGCGTCACCGCTCCGGGATGATGGAGCGCGCATCAGACGCGTTCGCTCTTATGACGCGCGGCCAGTACTCTGGCCTGACAACTCAACCTGTGAAGGGTGGGGAAGTGCTCATCGCGTTGCAGCGCGATGGGCAATCCAAGGTCGCCGATGCGTTGTCAAAGGGCGCGCGCTTTCAGCTCTATCTGGCCCTGAGGCTTGCGGGGTACTACGAGTTTGCGCAGTTTCGGCCCTCCGTACCCTTCATCGCAGACGACATCATGGAAACCTTCGACCATGTCCGTTCCGAGGAAGTCTTCAGGTTGTTTGGCGAAATGGCAAGTGCCGGTCAGGTGATCTATCTTACGCATCACCAGCACCTATGTGAGATCGCCAAGGCTGTTGTGCCGAGCGTAGCGATTCACGAACTTGGATAGTAATGGGTGATTGTGTCGTAACCGCTCTACGTCGATGAGGGCGTTTTGCGCTACCAACTATTTGATGAGGACGTCGAGCTCGGCAGCTACTTGGATTGTTAGTAGCAAGTTAGCCAGGTCCGAAATATGGGGACATTTTTCGGACCTTCCAGCGCTTGGCATTCGTCCGAAATACGTATACATATTTCGGACATGAGCGAGACTCGATCCGACCTGAAGGCTCTCATCCAAGATCGCATGGTGGCAAGTCCACCACGCACGGTCTGGACGCCCGCGGATTTTCTTGACCTTGGCAATCGCGATGCGGTGGACAAGGTGCTGCAGCGGATGGTCAAGGCCGCCGAGCTGCGGCGGATTGATCGCGGACTGTACGATCGACCGACATTCAACACCCTGACCCAGCAGAAAAGCCCACCAGACCCTCGTGGCGTCATCGACGCCGTGGCACGGCGCGATCAGATCCGGGTCCTCGTCGACGGCATGACCGCAGCAAATGACCTCGGTCTGACTGACGCGGTGCCGGCTCGCATCGTCGTTCACGCCGACGCGCGGTTGCGGCCGATTCGCCTTGGCAACCTCGACATCACCTTCCGGCCCACGTCGGCCAGCAAACTCTATTGGGCAGGGCGCCCGGCAATGCGCGTCGTCCAGGCGCTGCATTGGATGCGCGATATGCTGGGCCAGGATGACGGGAACCAGAAACTGTCTCGGCGTCTGCGCCGACTGCTGAACGATCCCGACCAAGGTGAGCGCCTCCGCGCCGACCTGGCCGAAGGCCTGCCAACCCTTCCCGCCTGGATGCAGGTTCTGTTGAAGCCTTTGCTGAAGGACGCGGCCGAGATATCCCAAGGCCAGCTCCAGCCGAACGGGACTACGCCACCGAGAATGCCGAGCCAATGAATTCTGCTTATGACCAAGTTCTGAGCGCCGACGCCGAGACAAGGGCGGGCCTGTTTACGACAACAGCTCAGCGTCTTAGCTCCACGCCGCAGAATATCGAAAAGGACTTCTGGGTGTGCTGGACCTTGGACGCGCTGTTCAACGGAATGCCCGACGACAGTCCACGGCTGCTATTCAAAGGCGGCACCTCCCTTTCCAAGGGGTTCGGCCTGATCAGCCGGTTTTCCGAGGACATCGACGTCACTGTGTTTCGCGGTGATTTAGGGGCAGGGGCATCGGTCGGCGAACTTCAGAATCTCAGTCGCACCAAGCGGGAGGCGAAACTCGATGCCATCAAGGACGCCTGTACGGCCTATATCCAAGGCCCGATGGCGGCGGCCTTGACTGAATTGGTAGCTGCCGCCGCAGAGCGCACGGGACTGTCGCTCGAAGACTTTCAGGTACGAGCTGACGACGATGACAAGCAGACTCTCCTGCTTTGGTATCCGACCGCAACGCCTGTTGAGACGTATGTCCGTCCGGCAGTGAAGATTGAGTCAGGCGCGAAGTCGGCACTCGACCCAAACACGCCGCAGACCATTCGACCTTATGTCGATGAAGATGCGCCAGGTGTCGATCTGAGCGTGCCCAACGTCACTACGGTCGATCCGGAGCGGACTTTTTGGGATAAGGTCGTGATCCTTCATGGTCTGCGTCGCTGGTTTGAGCGTCGGGGCGAACTGCGTGGTGACGGTCAACGGATCTCGCGACACTACTATGATATTCATCGGCTCATGGAGTCCGAAACCGGCCGCCGGGCGATCGCGAATATAAACCTTGGCGCCGACTGCGTGGCTCATGCTCGCATGTTTTTCAACCGCAAGGACTACGACCTTGCATCAGCTGAACCGCCGACCTTCGCCCTGCTGCCTCATGACGAAATGGTTGATGCCCTGCGGCGAGACTATGGTGCCATGACCGCCATGATTTTTGGGCCTGTGCCGAATTTCAACTTGGTACTCGAAAGCGTCGGACAGTTGGAAACGCTATTGAACGCGCCAAAAGGTTGACGTTCAGCCTGCTGTATGTTCGCCATTTGTGCTCGAAAAGTCGCATAAAATGGCAGACTGGGACTCGCGCCTTGACCGGATTCTCGCGACCAAAACTTCGAGAACAACAACAGCGCCTTTATCGAATTGGACGAGCAGAAACTCATTGGTGAGGAACCCCACGCACACCGATCAGAGTCGCTGATCATTGACACGAAATCGGTAGCGCTGTCTATTTGCACATAGTGCGCTCGATCACATTTGGCAGTTGGCGATAATTGCTCGCGGAGAGCCGGGCGCCGATATCGCCTCCAATCAGATACAGTTGGGCATCGGCCGCGTTGGGGGTTCCCCCAACGACTTCACTGAAAGCAGCGAGCGCGGAAGCCATCCCTGCCGGCACCTCACCACGACCGAGGTAGATTGCGGCCATCGCATGCTCGACCTGCGGAGAGCCATCCCGCAATGATTCTTGAAACCCGCTATCTCCGCGCGCACCCGGTGTGTTGCCGATATAATATGGGCCAGATCCCCTATCGAGGATACCTTTGCCGATGAGCACAAATTTCAAGTCTTCGACGAGTTGCAAAGCGCCATTTGCTTTTCCCGCGGCAAACGCCGCCAAGTCGCGAAAGGCGTGGCAGTGATTTCCGGTATTCTTAAAAAGCGCTGCACCTTTTGCCGAGATGTCCTTGCGCCTTGCGTCGTCGGCATCCTGACCTGCGCTCAAAGCTGAACTTGCAAGAAGCATCACTATTACCGGCGCGGCGAGTTTCTTCATGACAACCTCCATGGGTAGGTCTTGGGGGATTTTTTCGCATGAGGGCCCAGCGACACACGCGCGTCAGGGCGCACCGAAAATGAGGTTTTCATAATAATACTGAAAACTGTCGCCGTTCTTTTGGGCATCCGCCGGATTACTCGCCGCTAAGGCTTTGGCGGGTCCAGGTTGATAAACCTCGGGTCGCAGCGTCGCGCCTGACAGGTGTGACAATTCATGAACGATCGTTCCTTGCTGGCTGTCCTGTCCGGTCGGTGAAAGAGCAAAGAAATCCGGCGTAAAGAACATTGCACCGGGCGCGGCCGGGGTAACTGCCGCCATATCTCCCACGTCCCAAACCAATTCCGGGATACTGTTGTTAGGACACCAGTAATTTGTGATGCCGCTGAACGTAAGCGCTGTTTCGTAGACACTCCGAATGGCGGCTATTTCATTTGGCGTACCCGCGCCGAACCACGTCACGATCCTTTGCTCATCCGGCAACTTTGGTGACTTGAGCGATTCTACGGCTTTGACTAGACCTGCTTTCGATCCCGAGACAGCGCTGTCCAAAGCCGCCGTCTGCGCTGCAGAACATGGCTTTTTCTGTTCATCGATACCGGCTTTGGCTGACCCCGCGGCTACCAACGCAATGCCCAGGAGTACCGCGAACTCCGACGAGATTCTCATTCTTTTCTCCTTCAGGAACGTCGCTCGATATGGATTTTTTTAGGTGCCGGCGCGGATCGGTGTTGCAACCTGCCGAAACCCAACGAGGGATTTTGACACGGTAGGTTAGTCGACCCGCCGCTTCTGCTCATCGGTGGAGACTTCGCGACGGAAAGTGCCCAGGCCCTTGCCGAGATCGCCCATCAGAGCCGACAGGCGCCCTCGGCCGAAGAGCAGGAGCAGGATCGCCACGACGATCAACCAGTGCCATACGCTCATAACGCCCACGTCTCATTCCTCCTCAGCAGCCGAAATCCGTTAGGTCTCCGCGGCGCCGGCTCATTGGTAGTTGCCGCCGGCGACGGTGATGTCGCGAAGGTTGAGCCGTGCGGCAAACCGCGGTCCAGAGTCCACGAACGTCTCCGGCTTGAACATGTCTTCAACCTGGGCAGGCTCGCGCACGTATGTCGCAGGCATGAACGTCTCGATCTCTTCCGCGTAGACATAGACGATACCCGGCCCAAGGGCGTCGACGTCGGTCTGATTCACATTGAATGTCCAAGTGCTTTTCGCATGGCTGTTCTGGACCAGACAGAGTGGCGCTTCGCCCACATCCATCGTCACGCGCCGCAAATCGCCACTCGCGCCGCTTTCGTGCATGAGCCGGAAGCGCACCGTCGGAAGGTGGAGCCGGCTGAGCTCTGCGATGGGCCCTTCTTGTTTGCCCTGATTTATCATCTCCTTTGGCCGCTGGGGTATGCGGCGCCCTTTGTGACTCGCGCCTGCCACGGTGGCGGAAATCTTGAGTTTGGCAGAGGCGGTTGGATCGTAGAGCGATCCGGCGGGTGGCGGCTTCACCTCCACCAGGGTTGTCAACGTCCGCTCGGGAAGCAACTGGCTCCACACCACAACCGGTTCGGACGCCCGAAGGTCCGGGTGGATAGTGTGCTCTTGATAGCGGACCAACCCGAAGCGCACGAACAAATTCGGTGTCTCCGGAGCCTGAATGCCAAGATCGACAAACCATTGCTCGCGGTCGATATCAAAGCGCGGCTGGAACAGCAAGAGGTCGGCAGGCTCCAGGACGGTGACGTTGTCCGCAGCGCCCGGCGGCTTGGGAATCTGTAACGGAATGGCGACGTTGCATCGGCGCTTCGGCGCCTTGCCAAATGGAGAGGTGAAGGCAGCTGCGTCCAGGCTGGTGGTCAGCGGTGCATCGTCGTGGCGAATAGGGTCGCCGCCCCAGCGCGTGAGATAGGGGCCGAGGGGTCCATGCCGATCATCCGGCAGGAACTCGTCTCCGCGTTTTGCAGCCTTGCCTGATGGGAGCAGTACTATGCCCAAGCGCTCGTCTTCGCCCGACGAAAACCAGCCGCGCTCTAGATAGATACGAACGCCGCTGACCCGCTTCGTGAACGTGGCGGATCCTTCGTTGCCGGGGACGAACCGAAATACTGGGACAGGCGAAAGTGACGCGCATTTTGATGGCCGCCCGCTGGACGGCAACCAGACGATGGCGGAGCTGCCGTCCATCTGGACTTCCCCGTCATCCGCCGCCGCGTAGCCAGGCCGTCCGGGCTTCGGGTCTGTTGGTTCGGTCGAAATATTGCCGGCTGGTTCGAACGGAGCGCTTTCCAATGATTGTTCGCCCGGTATCAGGGCTTGGCGCAGCCGCACCACCGGTTGCGAATTTCCGTCGGCGCCGGTCCAGCGCGCGGCGGTTTCGAAGTCGGGGCCGAAGCGCGACACTGCCCTGAGTCGCAACCGCAGCCGGCGCGCCTTGCCGTCCGGGAAGACGTGCAATTGCGATGCGGTGAACAGTGTTTCGCCTGCGGAATTTGTTACGCGCCTGCCGATTTGCGCTGCGATGTGAGCAAGTGATAGGTCGATCGTGTCCGTAGCGCCCTCCTGGCCAAGCTCCAACACTCCGGCACCCGGTGGCGCGATGTTGTCGATGCGCAGCAGAGTCACTTCCGATTGGTGCAAGGTGACCGCGCCGGTCTTCACTTCGATCGCCTCGAAGCCATAGACATCCAGCTCCTTGGCCGGCCGTCTCACCGGTGGGATCGGGTTGCCGCTGTCGTCGGCGACCACGGTTCTCCTCGGCCACGCGCCGGAGACACGTGCCTTGGGCGGACGACGTCTCGCCGGATCGTCGATCAGCACCTCGCGAGGCGAGATGCAGCTCGCGAGTATCTCGATGGCCGAGGTTGTGCGCCGGTCGAATGCGATCCGGCCCGACAAGATGCAACTGTGCGTGCCGATCGAATCCGTTAGATCACCCGATCTCAGCGTCTCGAGCTCCGCAAGGGTAATCTCGGTCGGACCGAGCCCGGAAGGCTGATGGCGAAGTTTGGTGTCGGGATCTCGGTTGGCAGGCGGGAGTATACCGTCGAGATCCGGATCGATGGCGAATTTGTGCCTGGTGTCAAAAGCTTTGCGATAGACGCGGTATACGGAGCCGGAAAAAGCAGGTGCGACCAACGGCCTGTTCACGGCATGCGCGACGCGCATCGAGGAAATGCCCGAAAGCTCTTCGACCGGGCCGCCGGCACCCAGGTGCTTTCCTTCGCCACACATGAAATCCCTGATCTGGACGGCCAGCGCGGTGAGCTCGTCGTCGGAGGGCACGTCGAAGAAGCCGGTCGTGATGTGGGCGGCAACTGGATGGACTGCGGTACTGGCCGACCGCTGAAGAGCAAGCTTGTAGGCCCCGATCATCTCGGTGATGGCGAAGTTCGTAGCGAGAGTGGCGGGAATGTCGGTGTCGTCGGGGAGATAGAACGCCTCCAGATCGAAATCATCGCCGCGAGCAAGGGTTATTTCGACCCGCTGCACCCGCTGTCCGCTTTTGCTGTTGAACGAGACGCCGTCTGTCCGGATCACAGTGGCTTTGCCAATGCCGGGCGAGTCCGAATCGTCGGCTGCCTTCTTGATGACAACCACCGTCGGCATTGCGTGGGGGTATGTCGACACCTCGTCATATACGGGCACTTTCGAAGCCGAGCCGAAATAGGCGCCGTCGCTGCGCCGGCGCAGCCGTAGGACCAGCTGACGCGCGTGGGGGTCGGGATAATAGGGCCTGGGCGTTAGAGGCGGGCCACCAAATTTCTCGAAGGCGTTTTGGCCGATAAAGATCGTTGCGCCGCGAACCGCGGGGCGGTCTTCCAATGGCGGAACACTCCAACCCGGAGCGAGTTTCCTCCTTGTCGGGTTCTGGCCGAAAGCGCGCTGCTCATCGATCATTGCGATAGGGAAGCCGCCTTGGGCGCTAATCGCATCCTTCGACTTCACCAGCGGTTGAGCGACGCCGAAGGCAATGTTGCGCAGCCCGCCTAGCGCCGCGTCACCACGTCCCTTCACGTCATCGAAAACCCCGGCGCGCAGGAGCATGTCCAGCGCCGCTTGCGGTGGCGTGAATATGCGGATGATTTCGTTGGGCGTAACGCGGTCTTTCGCCGTTACGTAGGGCCTGCCGTTCACCGTCGGCGGCGTCTCCGGTGCAAAATATCCCTCCGGCAAACTGCGCAAGACTGCGGACTGCACGGTACCGAAGTCCATCTCGCCGATCTTGACTCCCAGCACTGAGCCCGGCAGTAGAATATCAGGTGCGCAGATCGCCTCTTGCCGCAAGAACCGGCGCGTAGGAATCTGCTCGTCCTCGCTCGGGTCGCGCGGATACGTGTAAACTTGCGTCTTGTCTTCGTAGAGCACAGCAGCATCCTCGATGCTTCGAGACCCGCCGCCAAGGAAGACTGCGCGCATGCCGAAGCGATAGCTGCGGCCATAACGCAAGGGTGGGGCCAAGGCCTCGGCCCTGGCCCCCGCCGCCGGTAGGAAGTGCCTTTGCAGGAAGGGAAGAAGCACAAAACCGTCGGAACCCTCTTTGGGTGCCGTATCGACGCCCATGGGAGCGCCGGCCCAAGTCGCGAAGGCCTCATCGACAAATACGTCCTTGTCGATAGCTTCGCCACCGGGTGTCGGGGTCAGACGCGCGGACGGGCTGACGATAGCCTCCTCGAGCGTCCGGGTTCCGGAGGCGCCCTTCGGTTGAAGGACGTGGTCCGCCATCGAACCGTCGATCGCCACAAAATCGTCAGGCCCGTCCGCGTCGTCCCTACGCAGCCCGTAGGTCACGACCTTGCTGCCAAGAGCACGCCACACGATGCCGTTGTCTGTCTTCGTGCCGGCGTCCAGACGGCGGCCGACGACCACGTCCTGCGCGTAAAGCTCTACTTCCGACTTGTCCCTTTCGTTAGACGTCCGACGGATCTGAGCACGCACGTCCTCGGCGCGGCGGCGGTCGACCAGCGTCATGCCGGCGGTCTGGAAGCCGCGCCCATCCGCGCCAGGGCCGGCAAGAGGGCGCACCACCGCCTCGGTGGCGTGGCGCACGTCGAGGGTCACCAGGTCGTAGCGCGGCAGGGCGTCGCCGGCCACGCAATCGGCGCCCATCTGGAAGAGGCCTTTTTTCAGCCCAGGGCGGCTAGAGTCCGGCCGCGGCCAGCCGTCGGCGTCCACGGCCATCCAGGCCCGACCCAACGACTGCTTCTCTTCGCCAAGCAAGAATTCGATGGGGAACTCACCCACGGAGATCCAGTCCGGAACGAGGTCCCTTTCGTCGAGCTGGACGTCGAAGGCAAAGCTGAAAAAGCGCGACCATGCCGGGGATGACACGAGCGCCTGATAGCATTGGACGACGCGGTCGAGCAGCGTGTTGGTCTGATCTGACGGCGCCTGCTCCCACGTCGCCGCGGTGTGGCTCGCAAGCGCGGTCTGGCGCGTCTCCTCCTGGGCGGCAAGGTCACTCAGGTCAGGTTTGCGTAGCTCCTTGCAGGCATCGGTGGCCGAGTTATCCCGCTCCGCGCGAAGTGCATCGAAAGCCGCCTGCAGTTCCTCCAGCTTGGTCGCGACAACCTGCTTCTCGTACTCATCTTGAGTTTTCTTGTCCTCGTTCGGCTTGGCATCCACGCTACCGAGAACGACCGAGGTGTCATCGTCGCTCATGCTGAACGCCGCGTTCAAAAGGTTCCGCCGTGGAAGGATCCTGCCGTCGATGAGATCGCTCACACGTTTGGCCCGCTCGAACTCCAGAAGCAAAGCAAGGTCCCCGTGCTTGACCGGCAGGACTGCCTTGACTTTCATTTGCTGGCCGGGCTCGAGAGCCTTCTGCGGCTCATACGAGCCCTCGGCCTGAGGCTTTACGGTATTAGACGGGCTCGGTTCGTCCAGCCCGCTCAGGAAGGTCCTCGACGCCAGCGAGCGGTGTATGGTCTCGAGCAGCTTACCCCAAAGATCGTCCCCGTTGGGCGGAACGATCGCCGCCCATGCCCCGTCCAGCCTCGTCTGATACTCTGGATAAACGTCCTGCATTATGGTGGCCGGCTTCAGACCTCCCGCCTGCCGGGGGGTGCCGCTCGCGACGTGGACAAATATAGCCTTGTTGGTCTCGTCTGGTTTCCCCGAGGCGGACCTGATGACTTCCTGCCTGGCCATGCTCGGCCACTTGTCGAGCGGAATGCCGTCGGCCGTCATCACGGGCGTGGCGATTAGTGTCATGCGAAAATGGCCGTCGACGATCCCGTTGGGTATGACCCGAAGTACAGGCTTGACCTTCGGTGCATCAGTCATTGGCGTGTCTCCGGTTTGAGCAGGGCCGGGTCGAAATAGGCGAGGTAGTCGGCAATTGTCGCTTCGCCGAATGGCGTTGTGTTCGCTTCGATATTGGGCGCTGTCGCTTTGGTAGGCTGCCCTCCCTTCGGAATGGTTCGCGTGATGATCGACCGGTCGACACCCTGGCCGCCGCTGGAGGAGGCACTGCCGATCGAGTTGGTGCCACCACCGCCGAACGCCTTGCGTTTGTGGCTTACCGAAACCTGGAAGTCATAGTCGATGATGCCCATGGAGAAGGAGAAGGTGAAGGTCGCCTCCCCTTCCATGTCGCCGCCTGCCTTCATGCCCAGCCGGACATAGAGCGAGGCGTAGAAACTGAAGATCCAGATGCTGGCCTCGCCGCCGACGAAGAACGTACCGTAGATGTCGGTCAGTGTGCGGCGCTTTCCTTCTGACTCCACCTGCATCGACCGAATGTAGAAGCCACTTGTCAGACGGCCTCTAGCAACGAGTGGGCCAGTGGAGAAATCGGCAACCCCGCCGAATTCGAAGGATGCCTCGAAACCGCGGAACCCTTGAGCATCCGCGTAGATCGCGACGAAGCCGCCGCCGCCGTAGGGAGGCACGGAGATGAGGAACGGTGCCATCGGGCGCCCGAGAGCAAAACGGAACAGCGCCGCCTCACCGTCGAACGGCAACTCTGCCGCGGCGTTGAGCAGGACGTTGGAGAATGCAACGCCGCCGAGCTGGATGGTGCCGAGATTGATGCCATATCCGGCCAGGATGCCCGGCCTGCCGCGCATGGGCTCGATGAAGAAGCCACTGCCGTCCTTGGACGGCGTCATATAGGACTGCAGCTTCTTCACGAACTCCAGTTTCTTGCCAATCTTGAAGTCGCGGTAATGGACGTCGAAGCGCGGGGATCCGCCCAATTCGAAGCCGAATTCGACGCCATCGAAGATCAGCGTGACCGCATCGAAGACGTTGCCGAGCAGATTGACGTCGAACGGCCCTATGCGACCCTTCGCGTTCATGTCGGCCTCGACCTTGATCAGATTGATCGTGGCCGTCATCGCGAGCTCGAACCGGCTCGGAGGCTTGGGCGTGAAGACGCCGCCGGTCATCTTAGCGATCTTGCCACCGTCGAAATCGAACCCCAGCGAATAGCTGAGCGTACGTTTCACCGGCACGAGTTCGGAGATCAGTTCCTCGACCTGGTCGCGCAGAGCCGCGATATCAACCAGGGAGGACAGCTCTCCACGGGAGATGTCGTCCCAAATCCGCTGGATGTTGTCGAAAATCTTCTCGACCGCCGAGTGTCCGCCTGAGACCGAATCGAGGAAGGTCTGCAACTCGCTGCGTTTCGTGGAGATGAGCTTGGGCTCAGTCAGAGGTGGTGTCGGCTTCAACAGCCTGTCGACCGCAGCCTTCTCCCGTGCCAGCTTGTCGCAATCCGTCTTCAGCGGATTGCACACCCCGAGGAACGGCTCGACAGTCAAGGCTTTCTGGATGGCTGGCCCGGCGACGGTATATTCCTTGGCCTTGTCGACAAGGGCGTTCCGAAGCTCCAAGATCTTTGCGTAGCCGCCTTGCAACGCCTTGAAGAGCTGTTCCACCGGGGCGTCGAGTGCTTGCCCGGCGAGACTCTCAGGCAGGCCTCTGGCGCGGCTGAGGAGGGCGGCATAGCTCACCGAAACACGCTGCAACGCGCGTTCGATCTTGTCGGTCCGGGCGAGGCCGCTTTCTCCCTTGAACAGTTGACTGACAGTGATTGCCCCGTCCACTTTCGCATCGAGCAGTTGCTTCACCGTCTCGTCGGCGAGCGGCGTCGGCAAACCAAGGCCTGCGATCAGCACAGCCAATTCACGGCAGTCGCCGTCAAGTGTCTCGAGTGAAACGGCGAGGTCCTCGCGCTCTGTCCTGAGCACGTCGGGAACTCGTTTGCGGACGATCTCTGACGCGAGTTTAAGGAGATCGCCGACTTCGGAGCTCGCAAGGGTTGCCACCACGCTGGTCCATCGGAACAGCGTGGTTAGCGCGACCCTCAAGGCAGACGCGGCGGCTTTGTCCCATCTGTTCAGCGCGTCCTTTAGGTCGTTTCCGAATGCCGAAGCCAACGCGCCTGCGGCCGCCGCCGAAACGATGACGGCGAGGTGGTCGCCGAGCAAATCGAAGAGGCTTTCGGATTCCGTACGGATCCGCCGCAGCCCCTGTTCGACTTCTCCAGCGAGGACGCGCAGACGGTCGGCCGCGGCCAGCATCGCCTCGGGAGTCATGACCGGCGGTGTGCCCTGGCCCTGCGAAAGCGCCGCCAGCTCATGATGTACCGATTGAGCATGCCCGGCGACGGCGACGACCTCGCAGAACAGTCTGCGATAAGTTGGAAGCGCTTTGTTAAAGTCAGTTATTGCCGAGCGAACGCTGTCAGCGGCGCTGCCGGGCGGCAGCGTGCCTTGCGCCGCTACGAGGTCGCCCGCCAGCTTGAACGTGTCTGCCGCGCTCCTGGCGAAGCCCGCGAGGAAATGGTCCGGAGTCAGGCCCTCAATGGCGTCTGCCACAGCCTTGGCCTGTACCTCATCGTCGGCCGGAAGCTTGGCGATGCAGGCTGCGGTGACAGCGGCAGGCAGTTCCGGATCGATCTGGGTTTTCGACGCAAATGGGCCGGTGGCGACCTGCACAAGACGGCCCAGAATATTCTCGATCCATGCCCGCAATTGCGCTTCCCGCGCCTTGATTTTGTCCTTGATCTCCGTCTGGAAAGCAAGGAGGTCGATATTCAGATAATCGCGGCCGAGTTGTACCAGCAATGCGAAAACACGGTCTGGCCGATCCGCACTCACCGCCCTCACAAGCTCGCGCAGCAATTCGATGAGTTGAACGATCGCGCGGACGCGTGCGACCCAAATCCCCCATTCGGGTGTCGATGGGACGCCGTCTATCCAACCATCCATCTTCGCCTTGGCGCCTTCCAGCCGCCGGCGGTAGGCAAGAACGGCTTCGGCGACGATGGTCCTGTCAGCCGGGGTGTAGCCATTGAAGAGGTCCAAAAACTTTTGAGCTATCGATGGGTTGCGCAGGCCCGCTTCGGTCTCCTTTGCCGACGCGATGGCGACGTCCAGGAAGGTCGCCGTAGTCTGCTTCAGCGCGGCCTTTGGTTCGAGTTCACCGCTGGCGAGGCGTGAAACGATGCCTGTCAGATCGACATTGACGGCGCGCAATTCGGCGAGAGCCGACGTCGAGAGGTCGAATATCGCTTCACCGCTCTTCGAGATGGCGCGCAACGCTTCGATCTCGTCCCAGGGCAATTGGTCGGCGAGGTAGATCAGCAGTTCGCGCGCGATGTCTTCCTTGGTCGCCTGAAGGGCGTCGACGAACTTTTTCGTTGCGTGTTCGTATGCCTTGATCTCGGCCTGTATGTCGCCCGCCACAGTGTCGAACTGGCCGCGAGCGGCCTGTTCGATGCGTTCGACGGGGTTTGCGGCAAGCCTTGCAAGCTCGCGCATGAACTGCCGACCCGCTTCATGCACGGCCGCGAGACGGCCCACGATGACAATCGGATCGGTTTCCCCCATCGCATCCAGCAGCGCCGCTTCGAGCTTGTTCAGGCCCCGGTCGATTTCGGGGTAGAGCGTCCGCAGCGAGGTCGCCTTGAAGTTCGGCAGGATCTGTTGAAACTGGCCGATGGCGCTTTCCTGCAACCCGACCTGACTGCGGTCGAGCCTCGACCATTCCTTGCGTGCCGTTCGGACGAGTTGCAGCAGCGGTGCTAGAATCTCGCTGTGGAGCAGGTCGATGGCGCCTGCGGCGCCCTGCTGAAGTTGCGCCAGTGCCTGCGAGCCGTAGTCTATGACCTCCTTGAGCGCCGGCATGGCGTCAACGCCGCCGGCCAGCTTCAAAAGCTTCATCAGCGACTGGAAGGAGATGACACCGAGAAGCTTGGCGTCGGCGCTGAAGAAGCTCTCAAAGACCGCCGACGTCGTCTCCTCGCTCGCGGGCGGGACGGCGGGCGGGCCGCCTTCGGGCGGCGGCGGTTGAGGTGCCGGCAGCGAGAACTGCGCTGCCACGGACAACAGCTTCGGCCATGGCGCATAGGCCGTCGCAGTGTCCGACGGACCGCGTCGGTAGATCTTTTGGCCCGGTTGCGCTCCCAGAATACCCTTTGAGCGGCTGAGCGCGATGATATCCATGTTCGGCCGGCCCACACCGCCCGACTGGTTGCCGTTCGGTCCCATACTCATCTTCGGCGGAGCCGGCATGTCCACAAAGAGGAACACCTCTGCTGCGTTGCCGGCCAAGGTCTCGTTGTCCTGTGCCTGGGCGCCGGGTTCCTCCTCGCTGCGCCTCGGCAAACCGCGCAGAACGTAGCTCCCGTCGAAGCGCACCCGGGCCGGGCCCATAGCCGCGCCGGACATGCACTCGGCCTGCTCGATATGGATATTTGCCGAGGACATAACCGGATAAAATGCGGGCTGGTCGGCGCCTTCCAGCACACCCGTGTTCGTCATCAGGTCGTTCTGCCCCTCCCAGCTTTTTCCATCGCTCACCGACCTGCCGTCGACGTCCAGCACGATGCTGTCGACCGCGAACGACGTATCGCCTTCCTTGACCGGCTCGGCGAAGCGAAGCGTCTGGCCGTTGAGACGAGCCTTCCGCCAGGCGGCTTCGTCGAGGCTCCGGTAGTATTTCAAGAGCGCGTCCAGGGCGGTTTTGTTCTTCGCCGCGATCCGGTCGACGAAAATCAGTGGCATCTTGGTGCGCCGCCCATCGAGCGTGAACTCGAAGCGGAAGCGCGCCTGTTCTGTGGTTGCTGTCTGCGGCCAGAACGCCAGCCCTGGCTGATTGTCGAGGAATATCCGTCCGCTCAGGCTTGCGCCGGATGGCGGCGTGTCTATTTCGAGAGTGGGATCGACGATGTCGGGCGTCTCGCGCGTGAGCATCGTCACGTCCTCGGAGCACCATTGCCGCCCCTTGTTGGGCTGTCCGACGGCAGGGAATTTCTTGGTTGGGGACGACACCCTGACGAACATGCGTTGCCGGAGCACCGCCTTAACGCCGAAGTCCTCGTCGTTCGGCCGATCGCCCTTCATGCGGACGAAGATACGCTCTGTGATCTTGACCAGCGAAGCCTTGTGCCCGAGCGGGTAGAGGTACCCGGAATAGACGACGGTGGCGAGCACGTCGCGCCCGAGTACGATCAGATGCTGCCACCTCTCAATCGACAGGCCATCGAACAGCGATCGGCCGTCGTAGGTGACGGCGGGTGCCGGCGGGAGGAAGTTCGTATCGTGGTTGAGAAAGCCTCCGATCGCGCTTAGCGACAATTCGCTGACGTCCAGCGGCTTCGGTCGATAATAGGCCAGATCAGGCGTCGCATCCGTGAGGTGGAAATCCGTGCCGGGCTCGAACTGCCCGGACTTTTCGATCAGCTCGCCACCATCGGTATCGTTGTCGCCAATCTGGCGGCGGCGGCCAGTGACCGGCAGGCCATAGGCGGAAGACAACAACACCAGTTCATGCCGGTCGTAGGCGTCCAGCGACGTCCGGAATGTGTGTAGGTCCGGCTGGTTGTAGTAGCGCGCTCGGATCCTGAAGATCTCGCAGATGCGCTCGAACATCGTTGGTGTCGGATTGCGGTTGATAAGCTCTCCGGACGTGGGCACGCGACATGCGATCTCATCCGTCTCTTCGGGCGGTGGGGCCGCGGCGGAACCCGTCGGCTTTGAAGCCTGGTCAGCTTCCTTGACCTTTGCTGGATGGAGCCGAACACCGTCGACCTGTTCCCGCCGCAATATCCAAGGAGCCCAAGGGCCGCGCGGCGGCGGGCCGGCGATCCGTGGTACGCCGTCGCTGCCGACCGGAATAAAGCCAATGGCCTCCGGCCGAACATCAGGTGACCAGACGGCTCGAAGGCTGGGCTCGGCGTCCTCAGTGATGAGCCTGGCGGTCCAAAGCGGTTCGTAGGCCTCGTAACGGTTGCCGTCCGGAGGCGGATCGGTGTCGAAGACGTCCGGCTCGACCCCTTCCGGCGCATCCCGGCTCACTTTTCGGGGCGATTGCCATATCGCGTTCTGCGCGGTCGAAAGGATCAGGCGCGACGGAATCTCGATGCGCGTCTCCAATCCCTTGGGACGCTTGGTCAGATTGGCGCGAACCTGACCGAGATGTGACTCGGATGGTTTGGCGCCGGGCTCGAAGCCCTGCTGGACAAGGATTGCGTGATCATCAACGCTTGCCACCCTCCCCGCAACTGGAGGTATGGTTCCAGACGCGAGCGGCTCGTAAAGCTTTCGCGCCCTTTGGGTCACGTGGGGCTCGTGGCGCGACCAGTTGGTGAGCGCGGCGAAGGTGAAGGGTATCGCGCCGAAGCGCTGCACGCCGGGTCCGAGTGCTGCTGGATTATCAGTTGGATAGCCCGGCAAATCGTTCACTTCGGCAGAATCGCCGGGTGCTGCCTCGAAGTTTACGCGGAACGCGAGGAGACTGCGACCCGACAATCTGGCCATCGCAAGTTGGTCGTACGGTTCTCGGCCCGAAATCTGTTTGAGAAACGCGGCGGTGAATTGCGCTTCAAGCTCAGGCGACGGAAGATATTCCGACGGCACCGGCACCCTTTGCCGATTTATGAACTCTGCGAACAGCTTGTCGGGATCGCCCGTAGCGGCGTCCGAAGTCTCACCACGCGTTTCAATGACATAGGCGCGAAATGCATCGCGCCACAGTTTGTAGAGAGGGAAGACCTTTTCGGCATCCGCCTCGGCCTGCAGCAGCTCGCGGAGCTCCCAGGTGGCGACGTTCGCCGGCTGGACCTTGGCGGCCTCGACAAGCATCTTAGCAACAATCGGCGACAGCATCTTGTCGCTATTCTGCAACTGCCAGGCGCGCGCGACCTTAATCGCCTCGGGAGACATCGAATATGGACCGAAATACTGTTTCTGGTCCTCCGGCAGGCTCGACGTAGCCAACAACAGTTTTCGCAATGCAGCAAATGGTGGTTCGGAATCCGTTGCTTCCTTAGACTGTTCTGTCTCCAGCACTTCCTTTTTCTCACCGACCGCCTTGCGGGCGTCAGCCCGTTTCTTTGCGTCGGGTTCGGCCCGCAACATTGTGAGGAAGGATTCGAGATCGCCTGAGTCCTTTGGCCACGCCGTATCGGGAAGCGGTCCGAGTTCCTGTCGATAGAAGGCTTCCTCCATCACGTGCTGCGGCGGAAACTCAACCGCGAGGACAGGCCGGCGATCGCTGACCTCATCCTCGAGGCCGAGCTTGCCGCTGCTGCCGTTGCCGTACTCGGGAAGTTGCTTTCGTACGACGGTCTGGCGGGCATCGGGGCTGGAAGGTCGAAGCGACCGCCCGATCCCGATAGGCTCCCCACTTTCGTTCGTGCTTACGGAGAAGCCAAGGACGAGGTCGGTGAAGCGAAACCGCACGTCTACGAGGTCGTAGTCCCGGTGTGCCTGGAGCGTCGAGCTGCCAAGATCCAGCCAGGCAAACTCACCCGACAGGGTCGGGGCTCCAAGCCAAAGATAACCATCGGGCGTGTTCCAATGCACTTCTGGCACGACAAGGCCTGGCAATGGACTTCCATCGACGTAGTTGAACCTGAAATGACTTCCGGCGACAGAAAGGGAGCTGTCTCGGGTATCGGGGAGTGCCGTGTCGATGCCATGGAGAGCGACATCTGCATAGAGCCTGCGCAGAACGTCGGAGTCCTCCGTGGCGGCGCTGCTCAGGCCGTCGGCACCACGACGACGGTCGGCAAGCAGAAAGAACGTCCGTTCCGACACGCCGGCACGGTCTCCGAGAGCCGTCGCCAAGACAGCATCGAATTTGCGCTGGGCCGCGAGGGCGGCATCCTCGACCTGGTCTCCCTGGTTGGCGATCGCGGCCGTGTCGATCGGCAAGGGGGCTACCGCCATGCGCCCGACTAGCGTCGCGATCCGCACCGTTTCGGCCTGTGGCTGTGGGCCTGTCGGTTTGTCCGGCGATGATTCCGAAGGTGGCGCGGAACGCCTGCCACCAGCATCGGCGATCATGACGTCGCGCCATCCGCCCTTTTCGGTACCCGTCGCTATGCGGGTTATCATGACGTCGTTGAGGGGAAGGTCCGTGCAGATAGGCAGCGACGTTTCGGTGTTCACGCTCAACTGGCAGTCTAAAACGCCACCCACGGCTGCGAACAGCGCAACGACCGAGGCGGAATCGGCTCCCCCCTCGCTTACGAGTCTGGAATTCGGATCCAATTGGCCGATGAACAGATCGCCAACAAGCGCTGCCTCCTGCTGCGGCGGAGCGATGGTGATCGTCGGCGTTTCCCTGTTTCCGATAAATCGAAACGAAGCCGCCCATTCGGCCAGACTGTGGGCGGTCAGGCGACGCCCAGCGCCTCCAAGATCGCCGCCCGCTCGACGTTCCCACTGGACGACGAATAGGCCTGAGCGCTTGTTGTCTGCTTCAAGAGCGGGCGCTTCAACGGCCCCATCTAGGGCCGTAATCGGACGGTCGCCTTGGCTATTCGGCTCTACAACCCATTGAAGGTCTGCATTGAACCCGACCTTCATGCGATCCCTGACCGCAACCTGCCCGTCAAACATGGAGCCGAGCGTTTGTTGGATGCTTCCCTGCGACAACGTTTCGACTAGCCTTGTTCGGTCGATGATGAACGAGTGCAGGTCAAGGCGGTTGTTGGCCTCCTTACGAAAGGCTGGGTTCCCGCTTACGCTCGACCAGACGTTCGTCTCGATGCCGACAGTCCAGGGCTTGTCATCTCGACGTTCGAAGACGAATGTTACCTCCAGCAGCTGGTCACGGACGTCCTTGACATGCCGTCCCCAAGACGCGCCGCGTACGTTCAACTGGCGGCGGAGCGCTCCATCCACTGTCCGCAACGCCTGAGCTTTGGAATCCCAGCTCGCGTACTCTTCCGGGTGCATGTCGAACCAAGCGTCGGGCCCGAATGACGCCACTTCCAGCGTCCAGTCGCGGTAGGTCACGGAAGTATCAGTGGAGACTCGGCGGACGGCGACGCTCTTTTCGTCGTCAGACAGGATAAAGATTAGATCCGCCCCAGTATCCGGGTCCGGCAGAACGGCCCCCAACGCCAGATTGGCGGTCGCGGCGATGATCGGCGCCGCTGCGGCGCCGCCGAGAAAATCGCGACGGGTGATGCCAGGCATCTTCTTCCGCCCTGCGAGTCGCGTCGATCCCCAGCGCACACCCATTTTCGTTTCTCGCACCGTAATGGGTTTGCAGCGTAGCTACTTCAACGGATGGGCGCGCGTGAATAAACCGTGAAAAAAGCCGGCCTGCGGATTGCCGACAAAGACACCAAAGACATGCGGTGATCGTCGCCATCAAACCGGTCACTGTCCCCGGAGAAGTGAGGCTCAAGAACTTTCTGCCATATGAAGACTGGCTTGCACACGTGCCAAATTCGCGGCGTTCTTTGTGAGAACAGTCGTGCTCAGACTTTGATCATCCAAGTTTCGTGCAATCAGTAGCTTCTTCGATTGTTTCGGTTTAAAGTAGAACGGGCGGGGGAGAAGAAATGCTTACACTGCGCGCACTCGGACGATTCGAGCTTTTGGATGCCGCTTGCGTGGATCACAGTCCCAGTTCCCGGAAAGCTTGTGGTGTCCTTGCCTTGCTGGCGCTGTCACCCGGGCTGCGTCGGAGCAGGTCATGGTTGCAGGAGAAGCTGTGGAGCGACCGCGGTGGCGAGCAGGCCGCGGCGAGCCTCCGCCAAGCGTTGCGCGACATCCGTCGGCACTTGGGAGTTCACCGCGGCATCCTGCGCAGCGACCGGGTGTCGGTTTCACTGGACGGAGTGCTGCTGGACGTATCGTTTCAGCCCCCTATACGACCCGATCCAGCGGAGCTGGAGGCAGATCTGTTCGAGGACTTAGACATAGCCGACCCGCAGTTTCGAGCATGGATCCGATATCAACGCCAGGCAGTGGAGACACATCTGGCAGCGAGCAACAGCAACTGCCAGCAGCCGGCCGGCGTACGTCTGTCGAACCGCCGCCGCGCGGTCCTTTTTGTCACGACAGGCTCCAGTCGGGGCGGCAGTGGCGAACGCATGGCGCGCCTGGCATTCAGCCTTGCGGCCGACGCCATCCGTCCGAATATCGACGCAGAATTTATCTACTCATACGACTCTAAGGTCACCTCGCGCGATCCCGAAACGGATCAAGCCGTGGTGATAAAAGCAAGGGTCGGCGATTTCTCGGGACTCGTCTCAATCGCGGTTGCCGTCAGTGATCTCGCCAGCAAATGCGTCGTCTACACAGAGGAGATTACGCTCCCTTCAGGGGAGGTGGACCCGGCCTACCTGCCGCATTTCGTCAGGATGGTAAACCGCATTGCGAAGGCCGCGCTGGATGCACTGATGCGCGGCACCGAGCCGGCCGCAGACGACCGGGTCATGGCGCTGAGGCTGTTTAATAGCGCCCGCATGCTCACCTTCACCCTGGGCAAGGAAAACTTGGAGCTTGCAGACCAACAATGCATGGCAGCGTTCGAGCGGTGTCCGCGCGGGAGCCTGCTCGCGTGGAGGTCGTTCATCCGTCAGATCAGCCACTTCCACCACCTAACCTGCGACTTCCTAAGCGATCGTCAGTCGAGCGGACATCTGACGACCAATGCGCTCGACCGGTTCCCGGACGATTCACTCGTTCTGTCGCTGGGTGCCCATGCCGAGTATCTGTTTGGTAACAGCACCTCATCGGCGCTGCGCCTCGCGAGACACGCCATCACCGCCAATGCGCTGGATCCTTTGGCTTGGGCAGCTCTGTCAAATCTCCAGACGGCGACGTCCGACCACCGTGCCAGCTATCGGTCGGCACGTCGCGCCATCGATCTCAGTGCGGGAACCCCGGCTTCTTACTTCTTCGAGTTCTACGGATGCATGGCCGCGGCCGGGCTCGGCGCGTACGGTGTGGCCGCTCAGCACGCGCGGGCATCGCGCTTGTCTTCGCCCCGTTTCGCCCCGCCGCAGCGTTACATGGTGGCGCTGAAGGCCTCGGCCGAGGATCAGCGAGGGTTCCGCCGCGCCATCCAGGGGCTGAAGGCACTCGAGCCCTCCTTCGAGTTGGATCTTCTGCTGGAGGGCAGTTACCCGGTCAACACCATGCGGCGAATGCCGCTCATCGACATCGTCGAGGGGCGCGTACGTCGCGCGGCTACACTGGAGTCTTGCTGATATGCGGTTCGTCACGCTCGCCTTCTTCGCCGCCTGGCTACTGACTGCCGCGCCCGCCGGGGCTGTTGACCTGTGCAGCACGTTCACGGAAAGCACCATGCATCACGCTGGCGTCTCGCCAGTCGCAACATGGAGGACCGATTATCCCTCCCGCCTATCAGCCACTCCGGCACCGTGGAGTGGTATATCCTTTGCCGACGAACCCGAGCGCTACATGAAGGCGGTGCTCGACGAGGTCCGGCCATATTTCGTGCGCAAGGACAAGACGCTTGTCGGTGCCGGCGACGGGCCGTGGTGGCTGTCGCTCTGGATGGACTACGACAAGCTTGGGCGCGAACCGCTAATGGGCCTGACGAAGGAACTGGCGCCTCGCACGCGACAGCTTTCCAGGACCTCGGAATCAGGCTCGCAGGTCTGGGCAGTGAATTTCTACAATGAACCTGGCGCAGTGGCATTGCATCAGGTGTTCGCGGACCCCTGTTCGCCGACCATTCCGAAAGAGTTGCTGTTCGCCGAGGGAACTGTGGCGATCAAATTCCTGTTCACCGACGCCAATCTCGGCAAGTCCGCAGGCCAGGTCGGGTATCTGGACGGCGCACCAAAATACGAGGCGTATATCGACCCCGAGGGGACATATTGGCCCGCCGAGACAAAGGCTCGTGGCAAGCGCGATGTGAACATGCTTCAGCTCGACCTCGCGGTTCGCGATCCGAACGCGACTAAGACGGGCTGGGTATTCGGAACTTTCGTTTGGATGGGCCCATCGAAAGGCGATGGTCTATACGACAACCTCGTGCCTGCCGTGTTGATGTGGGCAAACGACGCGGATGTGTTCGACGACAAGATCAAGGAAAGTTGGATCAATCCCGCAGTAGTGGCGGAATTCTCAGGCTGGGATGAGCGGCCGTTCCTCGGCTTCAATGGACGGGCCAACGGCCCCGCGGACAACCTCAACTCTTCCTGTCTGTCATGCCATGCTGCCGCCCGTCTCCCGCTTGCGAAAGACGGGATCGCGCGTCCCGGCAAGTTTCCTGTCAATCTCAAGAACCAAAAGGAGGTCGAGGATCACGTCAAGCTCTGGTTCCAGGACATCCAGCCGGGTGAGCTGTTTCAGCCGAGTAACCCGCCGGCGGTAGCCGCGGTGGACTATTCGCTTCAAATAAGAGCCGCCATCGAAAGGATGTGTTTTGCCTGCAAAGACGGTGCCATGCAGGGTGCCACGCCGGAGATTTGTAGGACAACGCACTATTTCGACGGAGCGATTTGCATCAAGAAGATGAAACCAGAGGTGCTGATGTCTCAAAAGTTGCGCGAACAGAACTTGCCGCGCGAGTAATGGACGGGAGCATGAAAAAGTTGGGGGCGTCCGACCGGGGCCATGGTTCCCGCGCACTCGCTTCTGCAGCGCCGGAAGCATGAGATCGGCGTGCCGAGTGAGATCGATGAGACTGACGCCGGCGTGTGGCTCCCTATCGAAAGGGGTCGCAAACCCGCGCCGCTCCATGAGCAGGTCCTCCTGCAACGGCAAGGTTATGCGCTGATCATGTTGTCGCAGGACGCAGTCTCGAGCGAAGAGGACGATGTTGACGAGGAAGCCGAAATGACGTCGGCAGATCGGCTCAAACGCCGCCTGTTTTCCGACCGGTGAGGACGGGGCAGGGGGCTGGTTTGAGCGCAGAGCATTCGGTAGTTTCTTCCTTTGAGGGCAAGGCGCATGGCCCCATTGAGCTCGCCGACACGGTTGTTGCTATCCATCTTCAAGGCAAGCCTTGTGAGTTCAGGGATGTTTCGCTGCGGCTGGATGACCACCTTGACCTCCAGCTGAGCTGGACAGGGCCTCTCAGGCCGGGGGTTGTTAGGATTGATCAGGATCTCAAGGTCACCTTCGAGGGTGGGACGACGGCCGAGTTCCTGATGCTTTCCCATAAATATCACTTTGTCGGGCATGAAGAATTCTCGGCGACGTCGCGATTCTCGCCTTTGGAACTCGCCGGGAAGTCCAAGGGATTGGCGGAAGCCGTCATTTCGTGCGGTCCGGCAATCCATCCAAAGAAGGTCGGGATCACACTGAAGTTCGGCAGTCTGGCGGTGACCGTACAGCCATTCGATCACTTCCTGGCCTTGGGCGGCGGGGGTGTTCGGCTTCCGCTGGTATCCACGATTTCACATCGGGCGCTGCTTCGATCCTTGGATGGCAAACCCCTGAAAGCCGCCAAGCTGTATGAATTTCTCGGCCATATATGCTCCTTCCTTGGGTTCATAAAAGGAACGAAGGTTGGATACGGTGAGGTCCGCAATGCTGCTCACAACGGGTTCCGATCTCTGGGATTCACCCGGGCCGACAGGCTGGAGGCGCCGCGAAACTGGTATCATTGGGCGTTGGCCGACGGGTTGCCGGCGCTGTTTGCCAGCTACATGGCGGTCCTTCAGACCCCGGAGGCCAAGCGCGGCGTCGGGCGCGCGTTGGCCTATTATAGGATAGCGAACCTCTCCCGCTACAATTCGGTGGAGACGGCGGTCATCATGTCGGCAGCCGGCCTAGAAACCCTCGCAGCCTATGTTCTGGGGACACGGGGCGGGTGGAGCGTCTCGATGTTGCGCAACGTCAGTCTTGCCGAACAAATCAGAGCCTGTACCCGCCTGCTCAAAATCGAAGGGGATCCGGCAGATCAATCCGACCTGCTTCGCAAACGTTTGAAAGCTAAGAAGGGGCAGCCGGCTCGCGATGGGTTCTCGTTGCTGACCGAATTCCGCAACGGCGTCACGCATTCGTCGCCCTTCAATTATGACATGGACATTTTCCACGCCTGGGACGCCTCACAATGGCTTCTTGAAATGCAGCTCCTGGCGCTGTTCAACTACCGCGGAAAATACCAGGATCGGCGTTTGGAAATGCGATCTTACGCTGGCAATCTCGCGACCTTTCCAGTCGCGTAGGCAAGGCCCAGGCGCGGCGTGAGAAACGATGGGCGTGACGGCAGGACTTGAACCTGCGACCTCCTCGCCCCTAGATAGCGGTGTCACGCACCACCCAGGTCGAAAGCGAGGCGCTCTATCCTCTGAGCTACGTCACGATCTGCCTACACCCCGTTGTCGACGACCAGGACCGGCTTCTTGCGCTTCAGCCGGTCCGATCTCTCCTCGGCCGCCTTCTTGATCTCGGCGGCCTTTTCCAAGGCAAACGGCCTGGCGGCCTCGATCAAGCCGTCGAAGTGATAGCGGTTCGTCATGCTGCCATTGGGCGTGTTGCGTCGTTCTTCCCGGCCAAGAAGTTTAAGGGCCTCAAGGGCGGCAATACGTTTTTGAATGGTGCGGGGCGTCACCCCGATCGCCTTGGCGATGGTTTCGACCGAGGGGTGGGGCAGGTTGTCGGGAAGCCACCAGTACTGGACCAGGTGGATGATGATGTTCATGTCCAGCGCATCGAGGCCGAGAGCCTGCTGCTTCTCGATGATGATGTTGGGGAAAGCGCTCCAGCCTGTGGCCATGAGTGCCTTGGTCCACTTCTTCTCGTTGGTGCGTAGCTTGTCGACGTCTGCCTTGGCGGTTTCTGGCTGGGCCATCTGAGGCTCCCTGTGATGAACTGCGCCTAGATATGGTGGTTTCCCGTGATGACGCAAGGGCATTGGGGACGGTTCTGCATTCAGGGGGAGGGTGTTTCAAGGTTCGCCCGGCCTATGTCCCTCGATTCAGGGGCGGGGGAACCGCGCTGCACCCAAAAAAGAGGACTTGATAATAGGAAGTGTCGATCAGACGAACCGTGCTATACGCAAGCGATAAGATAGGCCCCCCGACCAGAGGTTCACCCGGGGTGTTGACAAAGAGAGCGTCAATACCCATACTTTGCACGTGAGCATCGCTCCGGGGTTGGCGCTAGGCGCCAGCCGAACTTTTCAAAACGAAGGCCCGGCTAGTCCGGGTCTTTGTTTTTTATCCGTTCAAAGCAGCTGTATTTGATGCCGCAGGATGCCAGGTCCTCGGGCGGCAGGTGCGCGTCGATGAGACGCTTGTGGTCCATCAGGGCCCTGTAGGGCCGGTAGGACGGGTCATAGCCGCCCTTGGCAATCGGATAGAGGTAGAGATCGGCGATCTGCAACATCGGTGTAGCTTTGGTTCTGCCGCGAGGCTCCCCGCGCACGATGTCCCTGAACTCCTCGGCGGTTAACGACCCGTAGCTGGCGGAGTTGGCACCGTCGAACGGCATCCCCTGCGTCTTCAGGATCCGCGTGTAGGCTATCAAGTCGCGGTCCTCGGCTTTGCCGGCACGCTCGAAGAACACGCGCAGCTTGCGGTCCTGGCTGCGGGCATATTTGGCGGCGCGCTCGATCAGGATGCAGTAGGCGGTCTTGCACATGAACCAGAGCTGGTCCCGGTACCGGTCGCGATAGCGGGCAACATAGCCCGGTCGGTCGATGACTGCTGCGATGCCGATCACGGGCAGCCCAAGTAGCATTCCCTGCAAGTCTCCCAGGAATTCAAAAGCTGACTCCGGCTTCTTCAGCCAGCCGAAGTCGCCACGGCCGCCCCGGATCGCCCAGGAGTGGAGCGGGTAGGTGATGCCGTGCTTCTGGCAGAAGGCCTCGTGGCGGGCATAGAGCTCGTCGACGTCCTCTTCGTTGATGAGGATGCCGCCGAGGGCGAAATAATCCATCTCGTCCCGCCGCTTCTCCTTTGGTTGTCGGTCTGGCTCGCGGCTGCCGCTATCATCGAGGTAAAGGTGGATTTCACGGTCCGTCACGGGCAGGCTTTCATTGTCCGCACAGCTTGGCGCAAAAACCGCAGGCTGCATAGCAATCTGATGACCCGGCCGGGCGAGGGGGTTGAGCGCGGCGGCTTCTTGGCATTGCGTTCCGCTTTTGACGGATCATCCGTCACAAGGAGCAGCTTGCCCTCGTTCTCAAATCCGATATCCAGTTAGATTAGCCTTCTCAATCTGGGATGGACGCGGATGCTTCTATGGCCAAGACCTCCAAGCCCGCGATCTCCTGCATCACCTTGCCGGCGATGCCCTGCAGATCGCCGTACATTCCGATGGTCGACTCGATGACACCCTGGATCTGAGCCTCCCGCTTTGCCCACAGGCGGATTGTGGCTTTCCTTTCCTTGGCAAGGTCGTCCTGCATATCGGAGAATTTCTCGACGATCGCCTCGACCCGGTGGCGAAACCTGGGGCCAGTCAGATAGCCGTAGACCTGCTCCATCTTGGTGGCCTGGCCGTCCTGGGCGAGGCGGGAGTTGGCGAGCTCGATGAGGGACTGCCTGAGCATGATCGCGATCGGAATCGCGCATTTGGGATGGGCGATGTAGACGCCATCCACCAGATCGAACGTTTCGACTCCCGCAGGCAGCGCCTCGGAGATCATCAAAGCGATGTCTGCCTTGGCGGCGCGCTGGTCTGTCCGCAGCTTGCCCAGCCAGCCCTGGCTCCAGTTCTTGGTGCGTTTTGATTCCCACAGGATAGCGCCGCACGCCTGGCCGGCCGGCCCCACCACGCGTTGCAGCACGTCACCACCAAACTCACCCTTGGCGACCGGTTCGATGATGTCCATCGGGAACCGGCTGGCGATCAGCGACTCCAGCTCGAGCTCAAGGACCTCGCCCTGAAGCTGCTGAGATCCTTGCTCGGCGCGGCGCTTCAGCTCCTCGATCTGGCGCTGCATGCCGGCAATCTGTTCCTCTTTCTCGGCCACCTTCATCTTGAGGCCGTCTTCGGCTTCGGTCCTGGCCTTGACGCGGACGGCGTCCAACCCTTCCTGGATCCTCTTTTCGATGGTAAGCGCCATTTCGCGCTTTTCATCGTCGAGCGCCCGCTGCTGCTTCATAAATTCGGCCTGCTGCAACTGCGCCGCAGCGAGCTTTTCGTCCCGCGCCCTCAGCGTCGTCTCCATCTCGCCCAGCCTCCTGTCCTTGTCCTCAAGGTCGGTCGAGACGAGAAGTTTTGCCTTGCGGGCCTCTTCAGCGGCGATGGCGGCACGTTCGAGCTTGAGTTTTTCGGCGACCTGGCTGTCGATGTCATCCCGGGCGGCGTCGATAGCCGCCTGCTTGCGTTGAACCTCCTCCTCCCTGGCCGTCATGGCGGCGTTGCTCTGCGCCAGTCGCCGTTCATATTCCTCGCGCGTGGCCGCAATCAGCGGCGCCGCGAGCGACTCATTGAGCTTGATGTCGGTCTTGCAGCTCGGGCAGCTGATTGTCGGCTCATTGAGAGTCCTGGGCTGGACAGTCATCAGGCAGATCCTCGCAAGGGAACGTGGTGCAAAAGAACGCCTCAAAGCATACAGGATTGCAGGGCTGCCGAATAGAACAAAGAGTGAACTTGCCACTTATCCCCCGGAGAGGGTACCTGCTTGGTCACCTCTTCGACCGAACCGTGGCGGGGAGGGGAGCAAAAGTGCTGACCGCGGATGAAGGGCTATGAGTTTCTGGATCAATTGCTGTCCGAGGAGCGCACCGCTCTGAACAGCAGCCTCGATCGGTTTCTCGTGTTGAACCCGTCGCTGGCCGATCTTCAGATCAACGTTGTATTCGAGAAGAGCCAAAGGGTGATGAAATCATCCGTGTGGGCCGCAAGGTATTGCGAGACATTGAGCGTTTCCAGGAGACCCTCAAATCATATCTTGCACAACAGGAGATAGCGCTTCCGGTGCTGCAGATCGATGTCGGGACACCTTAAGATCAAGGCTCGGCCAAAGTGGAGGCCGTTGCGGCGAAGCCGGTAAGCGCGAACGGAACTTTCAAATCGATAGACTACTTGGCCTCGAGTTCTATGAAACGGAAGTTGCTTCGCAAGTGCCCCAACGCTAGTGTTCGCTTCAAAATACGCGCGGGGGCGCAGTGGGGTTTAGATACAGAAAGTCATTGAGGCTTATTCCCGGCGTTCGCCTGAACGTCACCGGGAAGGGGCTCAGCAGTGCCTCCTTTGGCAAGCCCGGCTCGACATTGAACATGGGCCGTGGCGGCATTCAGAGCACTGTTGGTCTTCCCGGTTCGGGCATGTCCTATTCTTCCAAGCGCAGCGGCAAATCCGCTCTTTTTGTGGGTTTATTGATCGCAGCACTCGTGGCCCTGATCTACCACGCCGCCAGGGGAAGCCGGGCGGCGCAAGTGTCCTTGCTTGCCATCGGTGTCGTCGGTGTGGGGGCGGCCTTAATGGCCCAGAATTCCGACACAAAATCCAGCGCTGCGCCAAGCCTGACATTGGCACCCCGAACCGACCGCCATGAACCAGGACAGACCCAACCGCTGCCGCCGGCAAGCCGCTACATCAGCCCTTCGAATCCGCCGCCATTTGTGGAAGCAGTCAAAGCGCCGGTTCAGCAGGAAGCTCCCGTTGGCGATAGCTGGCCCACCTCCGCTGGTGATCAGAAACCGCCAAGCACGTCATCGGGAACCCATCTGGGTTCCTCGGCAGCGGCCGAGCAGCCGCAAAGCGAGCAATTTCCAACGGCAGTCGTGACCAGGACCGCGAATATCCGTTCGGATCCTTCCATGGCCGCCGCCGTAATGAGTCAGGTGCCGGCGGGCACGACTCTGGCAGTGGTCGAAATCAACGGTCGCTGGGCGCGGGTCAGCAAGGACGAAGTGCCGTTGGGGTGGATCAACCGCTCGCTCTTGGCAGCGCAGCCTGCCTACCAGTAGCACACCGGGCTCCTGCCGCCTGGCCTGCTGTAGGCGCTCCGACCCCCGCACAAACGCCCGTTTCGCATCAGATCGTATGGGCAGTCGCATCTGCCGACCACGGGGGCTCTGACAGGATCGCCCGCAGCATGCTCCGAAACGGTGCCGTCATCTGATGCAGCCGCTGGCGCAACCGGTGTGGTCGAAGTCAGCTCGACCGGCTCCGCCTGGCTGAGGTAGTCGCCATGGATCCATCCGATTCGTGCGGAGACCGTCACATTGTACCAGTCACCTTGTTGACCATTGGTCTGGACGAGGTCGCCCAGCGGAAGCGTGGTGATGATACGCGCCCCGGTGTCCGGCGCGACCCTGACACGGACTTTTTTGGTGGTGTACAGCCAGCGAACCAACGTGGCGGGGTTGGGCTTCTGGGTAGCCACCGCGTCGGGCTTTGCATAGGCAATCGAACTACTGTTCGGCTGTGCCTGAGGCGCGACGGCGGGGGGTGGTGCGGGGACCGCGGGCGGGGCGGGGGGTGGCGATCGGGCGTCTATGCTCGACATGGCCCATCCGATAGCGCAGAAAACCGCGATGCCCCAGCCGATCCGTTGTTGGCTGACCATTTCACCCTCCCTGCACAATACAAAACAGAGCGGTCCGCGAAAGTCGAATCGACTTTTGGGTGGCTAAATCTCAAGTCAATTGACAGCAGAAACCGAGCATCTGTAGATAGGGAAGGGGATTGAAAATTGGGGCGGGCAAGCGCATCGACGCGCTTTGCAATTCCGGTTTCAATAATTTTTGAATGCTACCTGCCGAATGCCGGGAGACCCGGGCTTGCGGGAAGCGATATTTCGGCGAAAAGGCGAGTAAAATGTCCAACCAGTTTGATCAGATACCGTTTGGGGCTGCAGAGTTCGCGGATAACCCCGAACCTCGCTGTCCATGCCTCCTTCTGCTCGACACGTCCTATTCGATGAACGGAGCGCCGATCGACGCGCTGAACCAGGGCCTTGTCGCCTTTAAGGACGAGCTCGCGGCCGACAGCCTGGCGATGAAACGCGTCGAGGTCGCGATCGTCACCTTCGGACCGGTCAACATCGTCGCGCCTTTCCAGACCGCTGACCTGTTTACGCCCAGCACGCTGGTGACCAGCGGCGACACCCCAATGGGTGCGGCGATCGAGCAAGGCCTGGAGTTGTTGCGACGTCGCAAAGATGAGTACCGCGCGAACGGCATCTCCTATTATCGCCCCTGGGTCTTTCTGATGACGGACGGCGCACCCACGGACAGCATCGTTGCTGCCGAACACGCCATCAAATCCGGCGAGGCGGCAAAGGCGTTTTCGTTCTTCGCCGTTGGCGTCGAGGGTGCCAACATGGACATCCTTGCCAAGCTCTCCACACGCCAGCCGCTGAAGCTAAGTGGCCTCAAATTCCGCGAGCTGTTCTCATGGCTCTCCGCATCGCTGTCAGGCGTCTCGCAGTCGCAGGTCGGACAGACCGTGGCGCTCCAATCTCCCGCAGGTTGGGCTGAGGTGTGATGTCTTGGCGCGTAGCGTCGGCTAGCGCCATCGGCACGTCGCATGTCACGGCCGGCAAGCCCTGTCAGGATAATTCGGTCCATGCCCTGATCGAGGGCAGGGAAGGTCCTATCCTCGCGGCCGCTGTCTGCGACGGCGCCGGCAGTGCGGCGCACTCCGAGGTTGGGTCTTGGCTGGCCGGGCAGAACCTGCTGGAGCTCATTTTCGTGCACTTCACAGAGAACGGTGCGCTCGATCAGATCGACCGGCCAAAAGCGTTGGGCTGGGTGGCCGAAATTGCCGAGCGCATCGCCGCTCATGCGCGCGCACTCGGGCATGAGGTGCGCGATTATGCATGCACGCTGCTGGTTGCCATCCTCGGTCCTACAAGCACCGTGTTCATCCAGGTCGGCGACGGCGCAATGGTCGTTTCACACGGCAGTGAAGACGGATGGTCCTACGTGTTCTGGCCACAGCACGGCGAGTTTGCCAACACGACGAACTTCGTCACGTCGTCAAATGTCGCGGATGTCCTCGAATTCGAGTTCGCGCCCCGGCGCATTGACGAGGTTGCGTTGTTCTCGGACGGTATCGAGAACTTGGTCTTGCACCAGGCTTCGCGCAGCGTCCATCAGCCTTTCTTCGATTCTATGTTCCAGGCGGTCAGACGATCGGCAGTGGCGGGCGAGGACTCTACGCTTTCGGATGGACTGAGGGCTTATCTATTGTCGCCACAGATCTGCGACAGGACCGATGATGACAAGTCGTTGATCCTGGCCACGAGATCGCCAGTTGAAGCGATGGTGGCCGCAAAATGAATGCCAAGGTCCGCGAGGTGTTCACCCTGCGAGGGGAAGCCCTCAAACTTGGCGAGATCGTCGGCCAGGGAGGCGAGGGCGCCGTCTACGACCTAGCTGCGCACAAGAACCATGTCGCCAAAATCTACCACCGGCCGCTCGAGCAGCAGCGGATCGACAAGATCCGTGCGATGGGCAAGATCAAGACCGATTCACTCGAAAAGCTGACGGCCTGGCCGACGGGGCTGGTCTGCTCCAAGGACAGCAAGCCCATCGGGCTGATCATGCCGAAGATCAGCGGTCGCAAGAGCATCCATCAGCTCTACAGCCCCAAAAGCCGCAGAACCGACTTTCAGAGGGTTGATTGGCGATTTCTGACACGTGTGGCGGCAAACACCGCGAGAGCATTTGCGGCCGTTCACGACAACGCCTGCGTCATCGGCGATGTGAACCACGGCGGTGTGCTCGTGGCGCAGGACGCTACCGTGCGCCTGATCGACTGCGACAGTTTCCAGGTCTCCTATCTGGGCCAGCAATATCTTTGCGAGGTGGGCATCGAGACCTTCACACCGCCGGAGCTGCAGGGCAGATCGTTTTCGGGCATCGTGAGGACGCCCAATCACGACAATTTCGGTTTGGCCGTGATGGCCTTCCTGTTGCTGTTCATGGGAAAACACCCTTTTGCCGGCCGATACGCGGGAACCGGCGACATGCCGATTTCGAAGGCGATCGAAGAGTACCGTTTTCCCTACGGGGCGAACGCCGCCGCAGTCGGAATGGCGAGGCCTCCGAGTTCGCCCGAACTCGCCATCGTGGGCCCACGACTTGCAAAGATGGTTGAGGATGCGTTCTCGCAAAGGGGAACGTCGGCTGGCAGGCCCGTGGCCCGGGACTGGGTGGCTGCCCTGGCGGAACTTGAAGCGAACCTCAAACAGTGCTCCGCCAATTCCAGCCATTGGTCACTTGGCTCAGCGCCGTGCCCTTGGTGCAAAATGGAAGGCGCCACGGGCGTCCCACTGTTCTCAACCGTTGTATCCGCCGGCGGGGCGACGCTTTTCGATATAGCCGGATTCCAGCGACAGGTGGACGCCATCGCGCATCCCGGGCCGGTGCCGGCCGTCCCTGAGAAGAATGTGATACCAGATCCCAACGCCTTGAAGCTCAAGGGGCACGCGCGCCGCACCAACTTCAGAGCAGGAATAGCGGCCGCAGTGGTCGGTGTCGTCGGCTTGATAATGGCGCAGATCTGGGTGCTGGGCATCGCCTTGGGGGTCTTTCTGGGGCTGAGAGGTCTCCTAAACAGGGACAGTGAGGCTGCGGAATACCGGCGCGTCGCCGCCGAAGCCGCCACCCAATGGAAAAACGCCCAAACCACATGGACGCAGAGGGCCGGGTCGGATGCTTTCGACAGGCAAAAAGCGGTCCTCGCCGGGCTCAGGCGCGAATGGGACATCTTGCCTTCCAAACGGGTAGCCAGGATCTCGGAGCTCGAGCGCAACCGCCGCCAGGCGCAACTGCACCGGTTCCTGGACAACTTTGAAATCTCATCGGCAAAGATCGAGAGCATCGGACCGGGCAAGAAACAGGTCCTGGAGTCGTATGGCGTCGAAACTGCGCTCGATGTCGAGAGGAACAAGCTCTACAGCGTGCCCGGATTCGGACCCAAAACCGCGCAGAAGTTGTTGAATTGGCGAAGGTCCATCGAAGCCCGCTTTGTCTTCGATACCTCACGCGCGATCGATCCACGCGACATCGCGCAGATTGACCAGGATATTCTCGGCGACCGCAAGCGGCTGCAGGGCGCCTTGATTCTCGGTCTGGAGCAACTCAAGCAGACAAGAGCCCAGATTCTTGCCGCCCGTGAACATAGTCGCCCGGAAATGGAGCGATTGCGGTTGGCATTGGATCAGTCGTCGGCAAACGTTGCCGCGATTTCAGTTTGAGACGGCTAACGCTGGATCGCCAATCGGGCTCGGTGAGTTGTGGCATACCTTCATCACCCTGGTTGCGTGTCAGTGTGAAATACCCATTTCACCTGGTTGGAGGCCTCGACGATTTTTGCCGGCCGGAGCGCTGACTCGAAGGAGAGGTGAACGGCGGCTTTGCGCCCAAAACTGCCGTTAGGATTAGCTTCGCCATCGTCTGCAAGTGGACGTCTGGCCCCCATTCCCTCCGCGCTATCAATCAACGACCGGCAACCCGGCGCGACAGCACCCGACCCTCGTCACCTTTCCCAATCCAGAAGCAAGGATGATTGTCACTGAAATATCTCGTGAATAGAATAGTCCGTCCGAACCATTAACAGCCGGTCACGGCAAACAGCAGGCAACCTTATCAAGATGACCTAACCTAACGCATAGATCGCCGAAGGCTTATCGACGCCTAAAAGTGTCGCGTTGGTCGTCTATGCCCTCTGTGAGCTCGCCAGCGGCAACAAGATCTCTGCACGCCTCCAAGACATCCCAGGGTATCTCTCGAAGTCTGTCTGCCACCTCAACATAGGAGGTGAAGCCCGAAGCTGGCCAAGCGGATAACACCCGCCTCCCCAAAGTCGCAAGATCGAGTTCTTGGCGGGGCGAATATCTTTTTCTGCCGAGGCCGAACATCAATATGTGGCCGCGCCAGATGACAAAGTGGCTCTTACATCCGGTGTCGCGCCAGACTGACGGAAAGACAGTGAGCCCTTCCGACTGCGCGTCGTAAAGCCTCCAAGCCTTCCCTGCCCTGTTGTCCAAATTGAGGGGGATTTCTTCGCCGCAACCACATGGACAGCGCAGCAGCAGCCACCGTGGTCTCCCGCGCGCCACGAGCACGGCGTCGCCAGGTTCTTTGAGTAGCTCAGCAGCTCCTATTCGTGAGGCGACCTCGGCTTTAAGTGAAATAAGCTGGCGGCTCATAGAGGTCCCCGTTCTACGGCAAAGCCGCAATAATCGTTTCGGCAATAGCGAAAGCCGCCGCGCGAATCCTCTCTCGCCCTACAGTTCCGTCCGGAATTCCGGCAAGGTCAAGATTGTCCGGGTTACATGCCTTGCTTAGATAGACTGCGGCTAAGATACGCGCGTACTGAAGCGGCCTAGTCTCCATCTGCCGAGCCTGCATCCTCACTTGACGCACGCTATCGAAAAACCAAGCGGATTTGTCCGACGCGGAGCAATGAAGATCGTCGTGGCGAAACGCCTCGATTGTATACAGGGAGGACACAGATTTCAGTATTTCCCCCTCCGCTCGTTTGTCGGTGACAAACCCATCGATGAACAGGCCGGCTTCTAAAGACGCAGCGTCAAACAGGAGGGGCTTTCCGACCTCAACACGTTCCAAGTCGATGATGATCGCGTCGTTCATCCGAACGAGGACGTTCGTGGCGTGCAAGTCTCCATGAATGACACCAATTAGCACAGGTTCTTTTGCAAGTCCTCGGACGAGCCCTTGCTTCAGTTCCTCAATGGAGCGCGTGGCGCCACAGCTTTCAATCAGCGGTTCGCGATGCGCTGGAATGTGGTTCCGTTGTGCGAGGCGGTCGACCAGAAACTCGGCAAGCGGCCAGTTATCCTCGATTTTAGCGGCCCGCCTCCACGCTATGAGAGTCTGGTTGAAAAGATGTCCAATAGCATGAACGCCTCTCCCGTCCCGGACGCAATCCCGCAGCGTTTCGGCCCCCACAACGAAGTCGCTCGTTATCAGACCCGCCGAGTGTCCTAAAACGCACCGTTCGACACGGAGCCTGGGTCCGAGGTGGAACGGGATGTTTTCAAGTGCGGTATTTTGATAACTTTGAAATTCTCGAGCTACCTTTGTGCGCGGGCCCACCTTAACGAAGCAGTGATACAAGGCGGGTCCTCCCACCGTATTTTCCGCAAACCGCGCGAAGGCCTCATACGCATCAACTCCTGATAGCCCGTCAGTCTTTCTGAAAAGTAGAATTGAGGAGCAGTCAGCGAATGCGCGCTGCAGCAGCTTGGTTCTCTCCGCGTCGAGCTTGGCGCCCTCAGGTATAAGATCCGCGTTGGGGGCTCGCCCTGCGGGATTGCGCGCAATCAGTTCGGGTAGACGACCACGATCTTGCTCATATAAAATGTGTACAGCGGGTCCGAATACCATAAGTGATGGGTCGTACCATTCGCCAAACAATTGAGCCATCGCTTTAGGGGGGAGACCAAATGTGGGCAATTCCAGCTGATTGATGACACCGAACAAACTGTCCTGAGATTGCCCGTCGCCGGCAGCGAAGAGGTATAGACGACAGTCGTAGTCAAGGACGGGAGCGAAGGTCTCTAGATCTCGACGGAGCGTGCTGGGCTTGCCAGGTTTTTGCTGAATGACAACAGCCTCGGTCCCTTCCATCTCTCCACGCGTCTGCAAAGACGCTTCGCTAAGCATGAAACACTCATAGCCCCACGACTCTAGTGCCGCTTTTACATCGTCAGGTGGTCCGCTTCGTACAAAGGCGATCCGTTTGCGGAGTTGTCTCGTTGGGAATTCTAAGATGGGCATCGCTAGTCACGCCTCGTGAAGAGAGGCCGATCATGGCCCCATGCCAAAGCGCCATTCTTAGAACAGATGAAGCAGTCGGGGTTTGGCGAGCCCTTTACCGATCGTAGTGATGGTGCCATGCCGCTGTAAATTAGGTGAGTGGAGTCGAGCGGTGCTTCGGCAACGATGCCCAGGATCATTGACACCGCGAGTGAAACGACGGTGCCATTCAAGGAGATCACGGATGGAGCAGGCTCCCGCGACCCGACAATATACGGGTCGAGCCGACGTTCCGATTCGTTCATCATGTCACGCCGGACCTCGCCGGCATCTAGAAGCTCACTGCACCAGAGGCACGGGAGGGTCGGAGAGAGGAGTTGGACCCGGCCATAGATGCCGGTGACTTCGCCGTCTCGCTGAATGATGGTTGAACCGACATCGATGCACGGAATCAAGTGTTGGTACGCCACCTGTTGCACGACGGAACGGCTGCCATGGGAATCGGTACAGCAGAGAATGAGATCAACCTGTGCAAGCTTCTGAGCAACTGCATCGTAGACCACGTCACCCGTAACGACTTCGACGCTGGCAGCAGCATCAAAGTCTTTAATGTAGCGCGCGGCGACAGCGACTTTTTCCGTCCCAACATCACCTGGTGTCGCACCAACCACGCGATTGAGATTGGTCTCTTCGAGGATATCTGGATCAACGAGCAGAAAGCGACGTATGCCCAGATGGACGAGCTGTTGGGAGACGACGGAGCCCGTGCCGCCAAGTCCAACAATGCCGACGCGCAGGTCGCCCAGCCGTCGTTGCCCCGCGGCACCAAAGGCACGCACTTGCCGATCGAACAAGTGAGAATAGTTGAGCGCGCCCACACGTGGCTCGAACTCGACTTTTCGCTTTGCGCCAAGCGCGAGTACCCGCAGTTCCTCCTGCGTTCCCAACCGCCTTGCGCGCAAACCGCCCTCGCTTAGCACCAACGCCGCATGGTTTCGGTTCTGACCTCGAGAGACCAAAAAGTCAGCCAATAGCCGTTCGCCACCGTTATCAATGGGTGAGAACACTGGAGGCGCCGCACCCGGGTGGGTGTGAGCAAAAACCAAGGTCAGATTCCGGGTGCGGGCACGTTTTGAGACGCGCGCCACAAAGTGGGGCGACAACTCAGCCCCATCAATGGATTGAACTGTGTAGTCTTCCTCCGCCGGGTACTCGATCTCCCGAACGAGGAGCCGAAACTGACCGTCATCCAACTTGCTTTCGGCGGCATAGAGCACTGCACAATGCTCTTGGTCCGAAGGCAACAAGCGCTCGCGCAACTCTTTGAGATCCTGATCGACGAAGCACAAATCGCTCATCGGGCCGGCCGCAATCGATCGAGGATGACGAGGAAAAAACTGTAGAGCGTATCCCTATTAGGATTCCATCCCTGCATATGCCACGAAAACCACGTGGTACTACGATTTGGCATGATGTCGCCCGGAATGCCGTTGGAGTCATTTGAAGCTTGAGGGGTTTCGGCCTCGCCAACCCGCAGTCCGGTGGGTTCTACCCAGAAACAATCAGGAACAGCTCCTGGGTAGCCGACTGGCGCGACGAACAATATGTCGGCCGCCGGACGGTTCCAGCCTTCAATGGCGATGCCGGTAACCTTGATGAGCGCGCTGCCTCCCGGTAGCGCGGTCATTGTGACGTTGGAGGCGGGACTGAGCTCAGCGACCCGCAGCTGCAAGTCGGCAAATTGTTGCTCAATCATATGCTCAATTCCGACCGAATGTAGCAGGCGGGACCGAGAAGAAGTGCTTCACATGTCCACGGTTGAATGTGACCGTTTGGCCATCTGAGACGGCGATATCGGGCTTGTCGCCTTCCTCCTCCTCGTAGAGGAGATAGTTCCCTTGGACTTGGCCGATCGTTTTGATTTGAAGGCCAGTCAGATGTCGTTGGTCCGTCGTGTAGAGTTTACCGTCGACGTGGAATTCGAATTTGTCATCGTGCCTATCATGATTCTTGTCGTCGTGCTCATTGTCGCTCACTATAGTTCTCCTTGGTGATTCCGGTGGGCGCTGTAAGGGCGTTTTCTCCCAGCCTCGATAAGGCCGGCCAGGTCTTCGGTAATCGCGGCTTCAATTGGCTGCTCAGCCACGTTCGCCTCAGCTGGCGGTTCGAGATGCAACTGACGCAACACGTAGTACGCCAGTGCTCGGCGTGATTTGAGCAGGAGCCGGCCGCTTTTCATGCCGTATTCCGCCTCGACAGTGCCTCTCTGGCTCTTTGACAATCCCGCCCTCGGCCGCAGAACGATGTCTATTGATGTGTGCCACTCTTGATCTAGAAGCGAGTCGATCGTGAGTGGGCGCGATGCCCGCACGCTGTCTATCCGAGCAAGCACGAAGTCTCTGAACTCTGCGCCCTCAAAACACCAAGCGCGCGCATGCCATCGCGCCCCATCGTTCGCCAATGCGTGTGGTGCTATCCAACGGATCGAGCTGTCGGGCCTTCGCATCGACTGGTAGGTCACCTGAACCTCTCTGCCCTGCCGAATTGCTGCCAAAACCTCCCTGAGGACGTCGGTTTTGACCGGTCGTGATGGATAGCTGAGGACTTCAGAGGGGGGCTCCCATCCAATGAAACTAGGAACAGTGTCTCCTCCCGCTTTCTTTGCGACAAGCTGATCCAAGTAGTACTCCGCCCCGAGGCGAGCGTGGCCAGAAACAAAATTGGGAGCGGCTCGATAGGTTTTGGCACTACGGTCATAGACGAGGTTCGCAGGCCACCTCTCCGCGTATGCTGCCAGATCGACCGAAGCTTGCTGAACTGAAATCCCAAAAAACTCGACCAACTGAGCGCGGTTAACCGTTCCCTCCCATCTGAGCTTGAAGTCAATGAACTCTATGCGGCGCTCAGCACCCCATCTCGCTCCAGGTTTATCAACGATCGCTTTTCCCACGACTCGCAACCAGTTATTTGATCCATCTAGTTTATAGTCTGATCACGCCAGGTGTGCAATGGTTGTTCTAAGAATGAATGAGTGGCGCCGACGGCCGAGATCGCAGGACGTGACCAGCTGCACTTTGGCCTTCACACCTATGACGGCTGGGTCCAACGTGCTCGATTGATCGCGGCGAGTTGCTTGAGGAGCTGGCCAAAGACAATGTACAAGATTGGAGGCAATAGAAGTGTGGTGTGAAAGATCCGCTTTGAGCTAATCCGAGATCGGACCTCAATCCGTTTGATTGTCAGGAATTCGCTCCGCGTAAGCAAGAAGCGGTCCGCTTGCTTCGGCCCCGTTGCGGCCATTTCTGAACTCCGGTACCAGCGCAACTGGCCTTGGGCGATGAGTGGAGACGGTCAGATGTTCCCGGTCTGTGCTCGAAAAGTCGCATAAAATGGCAACGTGGAACGATCGAGCGGGCGGTTGGTGTGTGGATAGTCAGACCTGGCCTATTGCCGATTGTGCCAGCCGGCGCGCATTTTCGCAGCCCTGGTGGCAGAGCATGTGGAATTGGTGTTGTTTGAGCAGTCACTCGGCAACATCGAAGGCCTGCATCGGCCGTTCTGTGATCGTGTGGCTGACGCTGCGGAGAAAACCGCAGGATCAGTTCTTTTCGATGTTCGTGTCGACGGCGATAGCTGCGTTCAGCGGATGGCCGCGATTGGGTATGGCGTCACCGGTACAGCAATAATCGTGATGGCGAATTGGCTGCCTGGTATGCGTCTCCGCTGAGTGAGCAAGCGAAGGGTGACCACTGCGGAGCGGCCATCATCCTGCTAGCCAAGCTTCGGAACTCAGGTCACTTCACCCGTATCTAGCTGAGCACCGCTTCCTACCTTGCGGGCCAAAGCAGCCGAAAGATGATATTCGACTGCAGGTGTACTTGACGTCCAACTCGTCAAATTCATCGAGTATCGAAAACGTTCTAACCAGATGGCGCGGCGGCGATGAGTCACCGGGTCCGCGGATACCAGCCATGAAATCATTTTTTTGAAAAGGGAAGGCGGGATGGCCCCGCCTTTTATGTTCCCCGCAAATTAAGCGGATGGCTGCAGCGGTTTAGAAACGAAGCTCGTTGCCGAAATCAAGCTGCGACCTTCTTGCGGGTCCGGTTCGTCGGTGCCGCCGGCTCCGGCGCTTTCGGTTTGCGGCCGAGCCCCATCGTCTTGGCTAATGCCGAGCGCGCGGCGGCGTAATTCGGCGCGACCATGGGATAATCAGCCGGCAGACCCCATTTGGCGCGATATTCATCCGGCGTAAGCCCGTGGTGGGTCGACAGATGGCGCTTCAGCGACTTGAATTTCTTCCCGTCCTCAAGGGAGATGATGTAGTCCGGTGTTACCGACTTCCTGATCGGTACCGCAGGCCTTAGCGCTTCCGGCATTTCTGCGGAAATGTTGCCGACCGTGCCTTTCAGTGCTGCATGCACTTGGCCGATCAGGGCAGGGAGCTCTCCCACAGGGACCGGATTGTTGGAGACATAGGCTGAGACGACATCAGCGGTGAGTTCGATGAGGACGTCGGTGTTGTTGTCGGCTTCTTCTGTCATGAAAACTCTCCGGGATGGCTTGAAGACAGTCCGCGAAGTCTTGCTTCATAGTGGCGGTTGTCGGTGAAAGCAATAAAGCCCCGGCAGGACTATTGCGATGCTGCGGTTAATGCGATGCATCCCGCCTTTTGCGGGCATTGATCCGGTGGGAGCAGACCCGGTCCTCATAAAGCTGCCGCTGCTCGCCGCCTCGATGAGGAAGGGATAATCGTAAACAATCCACGCCAGACCGTCGGGCGCCACAGCACAAATTTGGTTTCGAGGCGGTCCCGCCTAATCAGTGGTGCGGATTGCGGTGCGTGGTACTGCGCTGAACTGATCGAGTCTCCATTACGATTGATGTGATTTCTCGAAATGCAGGGGTGACGTAGGGGCCTCCAAGTATTAATTTTTCCTGGGTGGGTTGAGGAGGTCAACGTGAGAACTCACGATAGCGTAGTTCCAGGATGGGAGTTCTTAGCCGAGGGCGAGGCGATTGACGCTGCGATCGACAAATACGGCAAAGACCCGACGACGTCGGTCGCGTACTGTGCGTTCGAGACGTTTGGCGATCGAGGCGGACCCGAGCATCGGTTTTGGTTTGACCCTGTTTGTAAAGCTCGCAAAATCGGATCACTTGGGTTGGGCGTAGAGCTCGGGCTCAGTTCTCGCGTCAGCTAATTTAGATGCTCCCACAAAGCCAAACAGCCATTCGACCTACGCCGGAAACAATCGTGTCCCGCGGTGTGGTTGAGCTTGCGGCATTGGTCGAGGCGCCCTCCCGCATTGGCTAGGCTGATCAGCGCGCCACGGCTGGCAGATTCCTCAACCGCGTCGCGCTGATCGGCTCGCAGATCGGGGTGGGCTATGTCGCTATCCAGTCACATGACGTCTTCCTCTACGCCAGCATGATATTTTCCATCGCGTCGCGTCGCGTTGTCCGCGCCCGGGCCGTGACTCGAGCGAGGGAGTTTGGGTAGGTCTGCACACGCTGTGGCAGCATGGGCCGGCCGCTGTGGTCGGCATGGCGTGAATGTGCTGCTTTAGCGGTGAGAACAGCGACTTGGTGTTGCCTGGTCAATTACCGAGGTGGCGTCGGCGTTCAGCGGATCGCCGCTTGGCGCCAATGGCTTAAGACAGGGCAAAGGCTTGCCATTACCGCCATTTGCTGCATCCTTTCTGATGGCAGCGGCCGGTACGGCCAGCCAAACGGACATGTAGACACCTGCGGCAAGGAAACACCTATATGGCGACTGGAACGGTAAAGTGGTTCAACGCGACTAAGGGCTTTGGCTTCATTCAGCCTGACGGTGGTGGACAGGACGTTTTTGTCCATATTTCTGCTGTCGAGCGCGCTGGCCTGTCGACGCTCGTTGACGGCCAGAAGGTCAACTATGAGATAGAACAGGACCGGCGGACCGGCAAATCGTCGGCCGGCAACCTGAGCAAGGCTGGCTGAACCAGCCATGTGATTTCGGCAGGCGCATCAGGCACGCAAGCTTCAGTGCACCAAGATGATCAAGTCTGGTGGCCTACTGGCATGTGGTTGAAGTGTCACCTTTGCTGACCTGCATGCGCTGTGCGTCGGATGTTTCCTCCCATTCGTCCGGCGCGTTCCCCTCTGGAGGTTTTAACCTTCATCCCTGGCCGGACCATTGGTCCGGCCTTTTTTTGCGCGCGAGAAACGGGAAAACCGAGGCGACGACGCCCGGCGCCGCTTGGGCGATCTCGCTGCCAGAATTGTGCAGTATCGCGTTGCCACTTCACCGGGTGAAATGAGAACCATGATGAGAGCTGTCGAGCCGACGGTTTAACGTCGCCAGCCCGGCAGGCGAAAAACTGATCTAAGGCCGTTTTCTCGACCTGCCATTCTTGCCGGTCATTCGAAGGGCAATGGCAATTCGCCGCCAGCTGTCGCCGATATTTCAAAGCGATGTGGAAGAATTGACTATGCTGCAGGCTTGTCGAAGACCATAGGCAAACCACGGTTCGACGCCATCTCGACGACCAGTTCCTCGATTGCTCGATCGGAAAGGCGGGTCTGCAGGGTCGTACGGATTCGTTTGACCAGTTCATGCACCGGCAAAGGCGAGAGATCCTCGGCGTCATCGAGAAGCCGACTGACTTCGATCACAACGTCAGCATGATGTCGCTCGGCAAATCTCGCATATGCCATCTCCGATCAACGAAAATATTGCCCTCTTCCTGATCGTTGTCGAGTCAAGCAGATGAACGTCGGGTTGTTTCCCATGATGGCAGGACTCGATGTTCTGCTTCGACTGCACAAATCCAGGTCATCGCTGTGCGACAGCGTGAAGCTCTGCTTCCCCAGTCACTCTGGGAGCCATTGAGCCTACTATCCATTTGGCTATCAGTCGCTGCGTAGGATTTTCGCTTCTAACGCCGCTGTAACAAAGGCCCGTCTCGCTACCGGCGTCCGGGCTTCACCACGCAGAACCTGAAGACATGCATCCATAGCCAGTTTTCGCTTGTTCGTCTGATGAGGGAAACTCCGCAGCAGGATCGTCGCTGCGTCGTTCACATCGAATATGATGCGCTCACGGTCATGCCGGCCAACTTGCACCACCACGGGCCGGACGAACCTGCTCGACATGCAATTACACTCTCAATTCCGACCATGACACGGTCTTCCCGTATCATGACGTGGGGTCAATTTATACATTTCTAGCTAGGGCCAGAACAGAACTGCCAGTTGCCAATCTCAAGCCAAGTTGCCTGTCCAATTTCAGCAGGCCGCTACCTGAATTCGTATGGGGTTCTGGTCTTGTTGCGCAAGAAAGCACCGCAGAATTCTGTCGCGACCGGAAGGTGAGCGGCGCTTGCTCCCAGGCGCGAGCTTTCCTGAAGGCCGAGCCTTCCTTCCTGGGTGCCAGCCGTGACGCGGCCGCTGCCGCTATGGCGTCGCTGATAGTGGCGCGCCGGTGCCCGAGAGGAAGGGGGCGGGCGGGTTGCGGTGGCGGGTAAAGGTCCGGGAGAGAGTCTCCCGGCGCCCGCCAAGGAGCAACACCCATGACCCAGATGGAAATTCTTGCGCCCAAGCGCAACGAGCGTGCCGGTTACAAGGTCGACCCCAGCCGCGGCCAGCGTATTGGCCGCGTGTCGTCAGAATGGTTCAACCGGCCGGCGGACGAGCGATACCTGTCGCTCAACGACCTTGGAAAGGCGGTGAAGAGCCGGTCGGAGCGCAGCAAGACCCGCATCGTCGAAAGTGAGCTGATCCGCGTCGAGGCCAGCCGCGACGATCCGGAGCGCCTAAGGCTAATGCTGCCCGATGCGCCTGCCCCTGTTGCCCCCACGCATTGGAGTTTTGGCCAACTCGCCAGTTTGGTCGGCGCACCGGCCACCTATCTGCGCCAGCTCCCGGCCCCGCTCGCGGCGATCAACCTTCAGCATGGTCTCCTCAACCACCGCGCCGAGCAGGTGAAGACGCTGGAAATCGAGAACGGACGCCTCGAGCTGCGGGCGGTAACAGGCCCTGATTATGGCAGAATATTTGACTCAGAACTGGTGGACGCCGTGCAGAAGATCGCCGGCAATGGTACCGGCGACACGCGTTGGAAGGTACCCGGCGTGCTCGACTGGTCGACAGGTATCTACAATCCGCACGTCGACATCTCCCGCGACACCACGACGCTCTACGCGTCAGATCGCGATGTCTTTGTGTTCCTCGTCGACGATCTGAACCCGATCGAGGCCGGGCGGCTGCCAAATGGGGAACCGGATCTCTATTTCCGCGGCTTCTACTGCTGGAATTCCGAAGTCGGCGCCCGCACCCTCGGGATCGCCAGCTTCTATCTGCGCGCAGTGTGTCAGAATCGAAATCTGTGGGGCGTGGAAGATTTCGAGGAAATCACCATCCGCCACTCAAAATACGCGGCCTCCCGTTTCGCCCTGGAAGCCGAGCCGGCGCTGATCCAGTTTGCCGATTCCTCGCCCATGCCATTCGTCAACGGCATCAAGACGGCGCGGCAACGGATCGTTGCCAGAGACGACGAAGATCGCCAGGGTTTCCTGCGCAAGCGCGGCTTCTCCAAGTCCGAGATCACGAAGATCATCGATACTGTTCTCATGGAGGAAGGCAGACCACCGGAATCGATTTTTGATTTCGTGCAGGGCATCACGCGGGTCGCGCGCGACAAGCCGCATCAGGATGTCCGCCTGGACATGGAGGGCAAAGCCAAGAAGCTTCTCGACTTCGCCGCCTGATCCTGCGCAGGCCGGCAACGAAAACTCTCGTCGCCGGCCTGCCTCCGGGCCGTCTCCATCAATCCCAGCGCGGTCCTTCGAACAAGTGGACGGCCCTTTTCTCGTGGGAGGACGCGGTGACGCCAACATGCTGAAGGCGCCTCGGGCGCGGCTCGGCCGCGTCTAGATCCGCGAGCCGAAACCAGCAGCGCTTCATGTCGAGCCTGCAAGTCGGGAGGCGGCGCTGGCGTGAGGCCTGGAGGCAGAGGGGGGAGGGGAGGGTTGCTGACGGGCTTGGAGGTTCGGGGAGAGGCCCCGGGCCGCCCGTTATGGAGAACCTGACCATGGCAAAGAACGCCATTCAGAAGATCGCGATGAACGCCGCGGAGAATATTCCCTATGACAAGCTAATGTTGTCGCAGAAGAATGTTCGGCGCATCAAGGACGGCGTGTCGATCGAGCAACTGGCCGAAGACATCGGACGGCGAAAGCTGATCCAGAGCCTGAACATCCGTCCCGTGCTCGACGGCGAGGGCGAGGAGACCGGCACGTTCGAGGTGCCCGCCGGCGGCCGGCGTTATCTCGCGCTCGGCATCCTCATCAAGCAAAAGCGCCTGGCGAAGAACGAGCCAATCCCCTGCATCGTCAACCGCGGGCAGGAGACCTCGGCCGAGGAGGATTCGCTTGCCGAAAACCTGCGGCGCGCCGACCTGCACCCGCTCGACCAGTTCCGGGCCTTCAAGACGCTCAGCGATCAGGGCCTGGATCCGGAGGAGATTGGTGCCCGCTTCTTCGTATCGCCTGCGACGGTGAGGCAGCGCCTGCGGCTGGCATCGGTATCGCCGAAGCTGCTCGACCTCTACGAGAATGACGAGATCCGGCTTGAGCAAATCATGGCCTTCTCTATCTCGGACGATCACGGCCGCCAGGAGCAGGTCTGGGAGCGGATTGCGAGCTCCCACACGCAGGAACCCTATTACATCAGGCGTCTGCTGACGGAGACCACCGTTCGCGCCGACGATCGCCGGGCCGTCTATGTCGGTGCCGAAGCCTATGAGGCTGCCGGCGGGGTCATCCTTCGCGACCTGTTCGAGCAGGATTCCGGCGGCTGGTTCCAAGATGCGGCGCTCCTCGAGCAGCTTGTCTTCGACAGGCTGAAGGTGGATGCCGAGGCAATCCGCGCCGATGGCTGGAAGTGGGTCGAAGCGGCGATCAGCTTTCCCTACGGCCACACCTCCGGCATGCGGCGCATCTACTCCGAGGCGCAGGAACTGAATGCCGAGGAGATCGAACGCTACTACGCACTGAAGGCCGAATACGACAAGCTGGATGCGGACTATGCCCAGGCCGAGGATGCTGACGAAGCAATCGAGGCGAAGCTCGACCAACTGGGCGCCGAGCTCGATGCGATCGATGATCGTCCTCAAAGCTACGATCCCGCCCAGAAGGCCAATGCCGGTGTATTCGTTACGCTTGCCGCGGACGGCAAGCTCCAGATCGAGGGCGGTTTCGTGCGGTCCGAGGACGAGCCGCGGACCGAAGCCGGCGACGTCGATGAGGGCGAGGAAGGGGGCGCCGCCGGCGAAACCCGATCCAATGGCGACGACGGTGGCGACGGTGTTGTCGTCAACGGCAGGCCGGTGAATGACAGCGCTAATGACGATGGCGAGGATGATGGCATCAAGCCGCTGCCCGATCGGCTCGTTTTCGACCTGACCGCGCAGCGGACCTTGGCGCTGCGCAACGCGCTCGCCGGTGACGTCGACATCGCCATCGTCGCCGCGCTCCATGCCTTCGTCCTGCAGGTCTTTTATCGCTTCGCGCCGGACACGTGCCTGGAGATCAGTCTGAAGAGCGGCAGCTTCAGCCAGGTCGATGGTCTTGCCGAGACATCCTGGGCCAAGGAGATCGCCGAGCGGCACGAAGCCTGGGACCGCGATTTGCCCGATGAGGCGGAAAGCCTGTGGGACTTCCTTCTCGGCCTCGATGAAGCAAGCCGCAAGGCGCTGTTCGCGCACTGCGTCTCGCTGACCCTCAATGCGGTGGTCGAACCCTGGAACAGGCGAGCGAAGGCGCTCGAGCATGCAGACGTGCTTGGCCGCTCGCTCCAGTTCGACATGGTCGACGCGGGCTGGACGCCCACGGTCGAGTTCCTCGGGAGGCTCACCAAGGCGCGGATTCTACAGGCTGTCCGTGAAGCGCGTGGCGCAGACTCCGCGCAGCTGATCGACCACATGAAGAAGGACATCATGGCCCGTGAAGCCGCCCGTCTTCTCGAAGGATCGAACTGGCTGCCAGAGCCGCTGCGCGTTGAGGTCGATGAAGGGTCTGCCGATGCTGGCGACGCGGCCGCCGGCGACATGGCGGAGGAAGCGGCTCTCGACGGCGATGCCGCGGAGCTGCCGGCCTTCCTCGCCGACGATGCGGATCCGTCCTCCGATGAGCCGGTGACGATAGACAGCGACGAGGCGGACCACCTCCAGGCCGCCGAATAACCGGCCTCACACTCGCACAGGGCCCGGCACTCCCGCCGGGCCCTTTTCAGTTCCAACTCACTCTCGAGCCCGGGATCGCCATCGCGACCCCGGGGGCTTTCGTTTCATGGAGATCGACATGTTCGACTGGAACAGAAGCTGCTCCTACGACGAGCGGCAGAAGAGACGTTTCCACACGATAGCCCGTTCACGGCTGAAGAAACTCGCCGCCGAACTTGCCCTGCCGCAGGGAAGCTTTGACCTGCGCTCGAACAAGGCGGGCATAGCCGTTTCCGGTGAAATTACCCTGCACCACGACGACGCCTACATCCAGGTCGGCAGTTCGGTTTGTCCTCAGGTCACGGTATCCTGATCCGCACCTGCAAGGGCCGTAAAGACTACATCGGCGGGGCCAACCACTTCGTCGCACTCGGCATGCTCGACGATATCCCGGCGCTCGCCGCCGCCGTCCGTGCCATCACCGGGGTTGGTCGAGACGCTTCGTGTTCCTGCGAGCGACGCGCCGCCTAAACTCCTGCAAACCCCATCATCGCCAGTGCACGTGCCGGCCGCAGGCTTGGCCCGTCGCCAGCCACAACACAGGCAGTTGCCATGGCGCGGCGATGCCGCGCGTGGCCGACTTGCCTTCAGGAGAACCCCATGACCGCGCATCCACTGTTCAGGAAGGTGCTCGACGGCGTCGCCACCCGCGAGCAGATGTTCCAACTGTTCAGCCGTCACAAAGACACTCCCGGCATCGATCCGCTTTCCGGCACTCCCTATTCAGCCGAGTGGTTCGAGATCAACGCGTCAGAATATCACTTCATGCTCGATTTGCTGCCGCCGCTCTTCATGCGCACCGGCATGTTCGGCATGTCGGAGTTCAAGGCCGGCTACGTGACCAGCGTATTCTTCGCGATCCGGATCCGCGGGCGCGAGCGCTGGTTTCACGGGTTCTGCGATCTCACGGATCGGCAGGCGCCAGACAAGATGCGCGCCGCCATCATCGCCCACGAGACCGGCGCGAGCGACAGCATGACCCGCGCGGAAAAGCTCGAGGCGATCTGGAACATGACCCCTGTCGAAGTCAGGGGGATCGCCCGCAATGCAGATCCCGAGACCGGGTGGGCCGAACATCGCGGCAAACGCACGATTCTCGTTAACGCCGGAAGGCATGGTGCTGTCTTCAAGCTGCTCGATGATCTGTCGGAGCTCGAGATCGACGAGTTCCTGTCCAAAGTCCGATTGCGTCGGAGCTGATGAAGGAAGACGACGATGGGCAATCTATACGAACTGCGCCTCGGCGGCGAAACCTCTCCATCACGGTGACCGACTTTCGCTCAATGGATGCACCCGCGTACGGCCCATCCTCAAGCTGTTGAGACATGCGAGACCGTATGGCCAACTGCCCCGACGATATAAGCATCCGGCCCCCAGCATAACTTGGGGTCAGTGCCTGCCACGCGTAAGGTATCCGGCATTGCGTAAAGCGCCGATGAACAGGCTGGCCGGGCCGGCGATACTCGTCCTGGCCTGCGTTGCGAGCGGCAGCGTGTTCCAGTCCTTCAAGGGAGCGATGAAGCAGGAGAAAGTGCCATTGACCATGCAATGGCTGGTCAACAAGCCCTGCCTATCCAGTACCAGAACGCCTGTCTGATTGCTTGGATACCGGATGGCGGCGACGCGCTGAAATTCCATGTCGCCATCGATGCGCAAATTGAAAAGCAGGACGCCGTGACTTCTGTGGGCGATTTCTGCGACTTTTTCCGCGAAAGGAACAGAAAGCGCACGAACGCTGTCGACCGCCATCCCGAAAACAAGCGCGTCCAGCTCATCCGCCGCCATGAGAAGATTAGTTCCCAAGAATATAAGGATTGCAATCGCTCCAGCCGGATTGTGCACAGTCATCGCACTCCGCCGGCTAGACGCCTGAGCATCGCGTGTATGAGGCAGCTCTCTCTCGGCAGGCATGTTTGCCCCGTTGATTGAGCCGATTGCCCTAGGCCCATGACACACCGCTTGCTCGTTGCGGGGCTTCTCCGATAAAGCACGGCGAAAGCGATACGTCGGGTACTCGCTAACCCAAACTGCGACTTGGCTAGCAAGTCATGCTCACATCAAGGAACAGACTATGAAGCGCCAGATCCGGCCATTCATCGTGGAACTGAAACAGAGGCGCGGTAAGCAGAAGCCTAGCCATTCGATCTGGGGCGATCTTGACCTGTCCAAAATTGCCACGGAGATGACGCAGCCGGCTCATGCTGCTCAGCTTCCAAATTCCCAGGTGATTGACTTCAGTATAAGACCCCTTGATGCTGAAGGGGAAAAACCACAAGCGGAGCATATCATGGCCGATTTTCAGGACGCTCAAACTGTTCAGACGAGGGTGGCGCCAGCCAAAGTGGAAGTGCCTGAATCCAAGAAGAAAGTCCCGCGAGCAAAGAAAGCGAAGTCAGAGCTCGCAAAGCCGGCCGGCAAGAACGGGGCGAAGCCAGCGCCCCAGGAAGCTAAAGCTCCGTTGGCAGTCAAGACCACCCGCAAGACATATTCAGAGAAGGAACGCACCCAGAAGCTTGAGCAGATCGAGAAATCGATCGCTGGCGGCTCGACCAGCAAGATTGCGGTCGGCCAGGCCGGCATATCCGAGCAGACCTACTATCAGTGGAAGAGGTCTGCCGCACCTTCTTTAGACAGCGGCGATCTCCGCGATCTTGTCGCACTCGAAGAAGAAAACAAGCGCCTTAAGAATCTACTTGCCGACCGTCTGCGCAAGGAAAATGCCGAGCTCAAGAAGAAGCTGGGCCTGGCCTAAGGCATACTGAAGCATCGACGGAAATTCCGCCGACGCTCAAGGCGGTAGCGGCGGCATATCGCCTTCGCCGACCCGCCACACCCAGGAGCCGATCTCCGGTCGTGCGGCGATCATTTCGTCGAGCGACACTTCGAAGTTCTGGTCCGCTCCGGCCGGAACGACAAAGAGTGCAATCGGCTCGTCCCTGGTCTGAAGCAACGCATTGGCGATCGGCTGGTCGGGTTGCAGGTCAAAGCGCAATCCCTTCACGCTCTTCTCGCGAAGGCGGGCGAGCCCGTCGACGAGCCTTTTCTCCGGGACAGTCTCGTAGGGAATCCAGTTCTCGGACACCACCATCAACGCGACCTCCTCGACAAGGGCGAGGCCGGCCGGGTTCAGTCCGAACGTCGCGATCGTCATGAGATGCGAGCTGGGATCCGCTGCCCACAACGACAATTCTTTTTCAAAACGCGCCTGCAAGCGGCGATGCAATGCATCGTCGATGATGAAGGGAAAACCGGGCAGGTGCCTGATGACGAGTTTCTGACCGGAGCGGGCGGGCACGATCTCCTTCACTTCGCCGACCAGGACGAGCAACTTTCGGGGGCCTGATTTCGGCGGGAGCGCCGTGCCGAGAACCGCGTTGCGACGATTTTCGATCGCTTGCCTGTTCTCGGCGCGAAACGGCTCGGGCACGAACATGATATCCGCGAGCGGTCCGCCTCTCACGGTCATTTGCCCGGCGGCCTCGAGCAGATGCCAGCGGACATTCCACCAATGTCGCTTGCCGGCCCATCGCGATGTCCAGACCGTCAGCTCGGCCTCGTGCCAGAGATAATGAAGCAGGCCACGCAGCGACATCCTTCTGGGGTCGCCGGTTACACTGGCGGAGCTCTGGCCAGCAGGCACGGACGCGGCCCGGCTCCCCGTCTTCGACAGGCTGAAGTCCAACTTGAGGGCCGCCAAGCCATTTTGCGGATCGAGCTGTATCGCGCTGCCCATCAAGGCGCCCAGGCCGGACAGTTCGTAAGGCGCCTCATACGATTCACAGGATGGATCATGCCCGCCGCCGCTCAGCGGCATGCGCTTGATCAGGTGAAGGTCGCCGATGCGGGCGATGTACATCGGACAACCTGGCTCGCGGCACAGGCATAGCGGACGCTCGGTGCGGGCATAAGCGCTCGCCAGCGCCGCCTGCAGGTCAGGCGCTGCCTCCTCGTAGACCGCACTGCCAATTCTGAACCGTCGCATCACCTCCACAGCTCCAGGTCGCCGCCGCATCCCTGTGCGCGCATTCAAGTCATGGGTTTGCACAGAGCGCAACCCCTTTGGTGCATCGGCGCCAGAGGCAGAGGGGAGCCGGGAGGAGTGTGGCCCCGCTGGCGCGGAGAGAGTGCCGGCGCGGGCATCATTCCCCCCCTCGCGAAGGACATTTCCATGAACATCGTTTCCGCCACAGCTGCCGTTACCCGGACCGCCGCTCCCCTCGACGCGCCGACGCCGGCCTCCATCAACAACGCCCAGGCAATCTATCAAGCGGCAACGCTGCTTCTGCCTTTCCTCGAGCAGGGCAAGCCTGTCACCACCGCCGCACTGCGCACCGCCATGACGACAGGTTTTGGCGGCAGCGATGCGCAAGGGTTCTGGGTCTGGAAGGAGGCCTATGAGGCGCTCGAAGTCGCCCAGGTGCTGTTCTTGCGCCGGTTCGGCCCTGCGATCCTGTCCCGGTCCACCACGCCCCAGGCAACGCTGGCGATGATGAAGCGCATCGCGGAACTCGTTCCGACCCACACACGGCGCTCCGACGAGAGCCAGGCCATGCAGCAGCTCTCCACACCCTTGCCGCTGGCCTTCGTCACGGGGCACGCCGCGGCGATCGCATCTTGCGACCTCGTTCTCGAACCCTCGGCCGGCACCGGTCTGCTCGCCGTCCATGCCGAAATGGCGCGCGCCTCGATCGCCCTCAACGAGTTTGCCGCGACGCGGGCCGATCTCCTCGGCCTGCTGTTTCCACAGGTTTCCGTCTCGCGGCACGACGCCGCCCCTATCGACGATCATCTCGACGCGGCCATGGAGCCGTCCGTCGTGCTGATGAATCCACCCTTCAGCGTCGGCGCCTATGTCGATGGCCACGTCACTGACGCGGCATGGCGGCATCTCTCCTCCGCATTCGCACGCCTGCGTCCGGGTGGACGCCTGGTCGCCATCACCGGCACCGGCCTGTCTTCCGAAAACCCCAAATGGCGGCCCGCCTTCGAACGCCTGCAGCAGCGGGGCACCATTCTCTTCACCGCGGCGATCGACGGCCGTGTCTACGCCCGCCATGGCACCACCACTGAGACCCGCTTGACCATCATCGACAAAGTTCCTGCTACCGACCCAACCAGCTTCTCCGGCTCGCCGGGCAAGGCCATGGATGTCGAGACGTTGCTCTCCTGGATCTCCGCCCTGCCGCCCCGGGCACCGGGCGGCTTTCCGGACTCGATCGGTGCGTTGTTAAGCGGCATCCTGCGCAATGCCGCCATGCACATGGGCGCCCGATCGGGGGCGAGAGCCGCACCCCTCCGTGTCTCAACGGCTGCTCCGAAGGCCATCCGATCGGTCCGTCCGATTGTGCGGGCGAAGCCCGCTGGCCGGGTCATGGCAAGCAGCGCGCCTGCCGTCCCGCTCGCCTATGAGCTGCGCGACTGGATGCCGGAGGAGGGCGGCCGGCTCACCGACACGATCTACGAACCGTACGCGCTCCAGTCGATCGACATTCCCCGCGCCAAGCCGCATCCGACGCCGCTCGTGCAGTCGGCCGCAATGGCCGCCGTCGCGCCACCAAAACCTTCCTATCGGCCGCTTTTACCTGATGCGATCGTCGACGAAGGCCTGCTGTCGGACGCCCAGCTCGAAAGCGTCGTCTATGCGGGTGAAGCCCATTGCGGCCATCTCACCGGCGCCTGGACGGTTGACGAGACCTGCGATGTCGTCTCGGCCGCGCCAGAAGGGGCTGCGGACGCTGTCCGCTTCCGCCGTGGCTGGTTTTTGGGTGACGGAACCGGCTGCGGCAAGGGACGGCAAGTCGCCGGCATCATCCTCGACAACTGGCTGCAGGGCCGCCGCCGTGCGATCTGGATTTCCAAGTCCGACAAATTGCTGGAAGACGCCCAGCGCGATTGGGCAGCACTTGGCCAGGAAAAACTTCTCGTGCAGCCGCTGTCACGTTATCGGCAGGGCACACCGATCCGCCTTGCCGAGGGCATCCTGTTCACGACCTACGCGACGCTCCGCTCGCAGGAACGGGAGGGCAAGAAATCCCGGATCGCCCAGATCCTCGACTGGGTTGGGCAAGACACGGGAAGGGCCGAAAGCCCGACGGGGATTAAAGAAAGCCAGACGGGGGCCGGAGAAAACCTGTCGGGGGCCAAAAAATCTTTCGATGGCGTCATCGTCTTCGACGAGGCCCACGCCATGGCCAATGCCGCTGGCGGCAAAAGCGAGCGTGGCGACGTCGCGCCCTCGCAACAAGGCAAGGCGGGTCTGCGGCTGCAGCATGCACTGCCTGACGCCCGCATCGTCTATGTCTCCGCGACCGGTGCGACCGCAGTCGAGAACCTCGCCTATGCGCAGCGTCTCGGTATTTGGGGCAGCGAGGATTTTCCATTCGCCAACCGCGCCGAGTTCGTCGCCGCGATCGAGGACGGTGGAGTGGCTGCGATGGAAGTGCTCGCCCGCGATCTCAAATCGCTCGGTCTCTATGCAGCGCGTTCGCTCTCTTATGACGGGGTCGAATACGACCTGCTCGAGCATGCGCTGAGCGACGAACAGATCCGCATCTACAACGCCTATGCAGATGCATTCCAGGTCATTCACAACAACCTGACCGCGGCACTCGAGGCGACCAACATCACCAGCGAGGCCGGCACGCTGAACCGCGACGCAAAATCGGCGGCGCGTTCAGGCTTCGAGAGCACCAAGCAACGCTTCTTCAGCCATCTCATCACGTCGATGATGACGCCGACGCTCATCGGTGCGATCGAACAGGACCTCGCCGACGGGCATGCGGCAGTCGTGCAGATCGTCTCGACCGGCGAAGCGTTGATGGAACGACGCCTTGCCGAAATCCCGACCGAGGAATGGTCGGACCTGCATGTCGACGTCACGCCGCGGGAATATGTCGGCGGGTACCTGATGCATTCCTTCCCGACGCAGTTGTTCGAGGAATACTCGGACGCCGATGGCAATGTCTATTCGCGGCCCGTTCACGACGAAGATGGCAATCCGGTTCAGTGCCGGGAGGCCGTTCGCCGGCGCGACGAGATGGTCGAGCGGCTTGCGTCGTTGCCGCCGGTCGGCGGTGCCCTTGACCAGATCATCCATCACTTTGGCACCGACACCGTCGCCGAGGTGACCGGCCGCTCGCGGCGCATCGTCAAGAAGACCGGCCGCGACGGTATCGACCGGCTTGCCGTCGAGAACCGCCCGGGCTCGGCCAATCTCGCCGAGACCCAGAGTTTTATGGATGACCACAAGCGCGTGCTGATCTTTTCCGACGCCGGCGGCACCGGCCGCTCCTACCACGCCGATCTCGGGGTCAGGAACCAGAGGCTGCGCAAGCACTATCTGCTCGAGGCCGGCTGGCGCGCCGACAATGCCATCCAGGGTCTCGGACGGACGCACCGCACAAATCAGAAGCAACCGCCCTTGTTCCGGCCGATGGCCGCCAATGTGAAGGCGGGCAAGCGCTTCCTGTCGACGATCGCACGACGGCTCGACACGCTGGGCGCGATCACGCGCGGCCAGCGCCAGACCGGCGGGGCAGGGCTGTTCCGCTCCGAGGACAATCTCGAAAGCCCCTACGCCCGAGCAGCACTGCGCCAATTCTACTATCTGCTCCACCAGGGGAAGATCGAGGGCTGCTCGCTAACGACGTTCGAGGCCGTCACCGGCCTGTCGTTGACCACCGATGAGGGCGGCCTTCGCGACGAACTGCCGCCGATCACGACCTGGCTCAACCGACTGTTGGCGCTGCGCATCGAAACCCAGAACCTGCTGTTCGAGGTGTTCGAGCAGTTGATGGCGGCGAAGGTCGAAGGCGCCATTGCCGCCGGCAATTACGACAAGGGGCTGGAGACGATCACGGCGGAGAGCACCGTCGTTACCGATCGCCGGACGGTCTACACGCATCCGGTCTCCGGCGCGCAGTCCCATGTCCTGACTGTTGCGCGCAAAGACCGCATCCGGCCACTCGGCCTGGTAGACGCTCTGGCGATCGTACGCGCCGAGCCGCAGTCAGTCCTGCTGGTCAACACGCGTTCCAATCGAGCGGCGATCCAGCTGCCGACCGCCAGTCTGATGCTCGACGACGGAACGCTCGAACATCGCGTCAGTCTGCTTCGGCCGATTGACGAGCTGCGCTTTGGTCTTGACGCCCTCGCCGAAACCCACTGGCAGCCTGCCGACCGGAAGCTGTTCTGCGAATTGTGGCAGGCAGAAGTCACCACGGTCCCCGAGTTCACCACGAGCACCTTCTACATCGTCGCCGGCCTGTTGCTGCCGATCTGGCGGCGGCTGCCCGATCATGATTGCCAGGTCTACCGGATCCAGACCGATGCCGGCGAACGCATCATCGGCCGTCACATCGCGCCGACGCTGGTGGCCACCATGCTACGCAATCTTGGTATCGACCATGTGCCGACGCTTGCGCCGGAGGCGGCATGGACAGGCCTGATCGAAGGCAAGATCGGCTTGCAGCTTGCTGAAGGCCTGGTCCTGCGCCGCAGCCGCGTCATGAACGACTACCGCGTCGAGCTGGTCGGCTTCACCGAAGCGATGGTCCCGCGGCTGAAAGCGCTGGGTTTGATCTCCGAAATCATCTCCTGGAAGCTGAGGCTGTTCGTCCCGACAGGCGACGAAGGCTCCGCCATCCTCGCGACACTCCTCGATCGCCATACGCTGGTCGGGGTCACCGACCGCACCGCAGCGGCTTAAGGGGAGGCGATCATGACCGCCTCGGCCACCGAGCTGGCACGCCGCCTTGGCGAACATGCCGAGGCGGTGTGCCGCGAATATCTCTCCAACGGCCATCGCTCCGGCAATCACTGGATCGTCGGTGATGTCCGCAACGCGCGCGGCCGCTCCATGCATGTGCGGCTGAAAGCCAATGCCAAAGGCCCTGCCGGCAAGTGGGTCGACGAGGCGACGGCCGAATATGGCGACCTGCTCGACGTCATCGAGGCGAGCTGCGGCCTGGTCGGATTCCGCGAGGTCGCCGATGAAGCGCGTCGCTTCCTCGCCATCCCACGGCCAGAACCCCAGTCCCGCCCATCCGATATCCAGCGCCAGCCTGCCGCGGCACGCGGCTCCCCTGACGCCGCCCGCCGCCTGTTCGCCATGTCGCAGCCGATCGCCGGCACGCTGGCCGAACGCTACCTCACCGGCCGCGGCATTCTGCTTGCCGCCCGCGAACGCGCCCTGCGCTTCCACCCCGGCTGCTACTATCGCGATCTCGTGACCGGCGAGACGCGGACCCTGCCCGCGCTGATCGCTGCGGTCACCGGCATCGACGGGCGCATCACCGGCCTCCAGCGCACCTGGCTCGCTCCGGACGGGAACGGCAAGGCGCAGATCGCCGATCCTCGACGCTCGCTCGGTCATCTCCTGGGAAATGGCATCTGGCTCGGCCTCGATCCCGGCACGCCCGTTCCGGTCATGGCCGCCGGCGAGGGTTTCGAGACGATGGCCTCGCTCCGCACGGTGATGCCGGCGCTGCCGGTGGCTGCGGCCACCTCGGCCAATCACCTCGCCGGCCTGATCTTGCCCCCCGGCTGCCGCCGCCTCTACATCGCGGCCGATGCCGACGCCGCCGGCCGGCACGGCATAGAGCGTCTCAGCCAGCGCGCAGGCGAGGCAGGGATTCTCGCGCTGGTGCTGCGGCCGCAGCTCGGCGACTTCAACGACGATCTGCGTCATCTCGGCCAAGCCCACCTCGCGGCATGGCTCCGCGATCAACTCGTCCCGGAGGATGCCCGTCTCTTCCTGCCGCCCGGATGAATGGGTCGGGCCGGCACGCGGCTCGGCGCGGCGTCGGACAGCCTGCAGATATGGCGGGGGTCCACCGGAGAGGCCGCGCCCGCGGCCTGCCTGAGAGGCGACCCCTGCCACCCCCAGTCACGGCCGCAACGGCTTCGCCGTCCTCCGCTCGCGCTTCGGCCTTCGGTGCGGCCGCGCCCGGCGCGCGGCTGGGATGCGCTGTCAGGCCGCGATAGGCGCGGCCACAACCGACGGAGACACCGCCATGACCTACGACATTCCTCTCGACGACGCCTACGAGCCCTCCCACGCCTCCTCGCCGACCGACCGCGTCATCCTCGAACTGCAGATGTACGGCCATCGCCCGCATCAGGACGAACCTGACCCTCGGCCGCTTCCCGACGACGAGGTGATCCGGGCCGGCCTCGCCGGGATCGTAGAAACCTTCGCCGGCATGCTCGGGGACACCAGGCTCGAACCCGATCTCGACGACCTGCTCTGGTCGTTCGCAAACGTCTTCCACCGTGCCGCCGAGCGTGTCGCCCGCAGCCTCGACCGCAACGAGGAGGCGCAGCGCTCGAGTCAGCAGGAGCAGGACGGCTCGGAGGTGAAGTCGGTCGAGCTGGAGCGGCTGACCGCGGAAGGCATCAGCTATATCGAGCGCCGCAACGTGCTCGAAATCATGCGCGATGAGGCCGCCGAGCTCTACGAGGCACAAACCGGATCGGCATGGCGGCCGCGCACCGGCTCCAAGGTCAGCCACCAGGCGATGACCGCAGCGGTGATCGACAGCCGCGACTTCCTCGCCGCCCGCCGCCACGCCGAAAACGAGGTGCTTGTTCCGGCCGGCACCAAGATTGCCTTCGCCGGCGGCCTCGACTGCAACGATCACGACCGGATCTGGGACGCGCTCGACAAGGCCCGCGAGAAGCATCCCGACATGGTCCTGCTCCACGGCGGCAGCCCGCGCGGCGCCGAGCGCATCGCCGCCTGCTGGGCCGAGAACCGGAAGGTCACCCAGATCGCCTTCAAGCCGGACTGGAACCGGCACGCCAAGGCGGCTCCGTTCCGCCGCAACGACCAGCTTCTCTCCGTGGTGCCCTACGGCCTCATCGTCTTTCCCGGCTCCGGGATAACCGACAACCTCGCCGACAAGGCCCGTCGGCTCGGCATCCCCGTCTGGCGGTTCGCGGAGGGCGGCGCGTGAGCGCCGTTTTCTCGCAAATCTGGCGAATCCAGATAATATGGAGATCGATCAAGGAGTCTAGCCATGCGCCAGTTCACGACGGGGGATCTCAACAAGCAGGTTGGCGACGTCACCGACGTTGCCAGCCGCGAACCCGTTATTCTTACCAAGCACCGGAAACCCCGGTTCGTGCTGATGAGTTACGAGCACTACGAACGGATGCGCATCGGCGGCGATCCCCGCCGCGCATACCATGTCGCCGAGATGCCGGAGGAACACACGGAACTCTTCGCCGCCGAGATCGACCGATTGGCGCGCGGGGAAGGATACGATGATGAGCGGTAGATTTCTGCCTGGTCAGGTGATCTCCTACCCGTATCTTTGGGCATGGCAACATGAGCGCGGCGAAACGGAAGCCGCAAGAGCCGGCCGACCTGCGTGGTCATCGCTGTCCGCGGCGCAAGAGATGGCCTGACCCATCTCGCGCTCCTGGCGATAACCACCCAGCCACCGCCCAGCGATCGGGTCGGTTTGGAAGTCTCCGCTATCGAGTGCCGGCGCGCCGGTCTATTGCCGAACGCTCCTGGTACATAGAATCCGACGGTAAGCCCCTCGGTCGTTTCAGCAAGGCATTCATGATGAAGATCGCAGGCGCCTTTATCGAAGCGCGCAGCGAGGGCCGCCGCGTCAGCCGTCTGGATTGACGTTCTCTTTCGAGGCAGGGAGCATACCACGGATCGGATCAGTCCGCCGTTTCCGCATGCCTGTACGCCGGTCGCAGGAACAGGAATGTTGCGTCACGCAAATCCGGTGTCATGCTGCATTGCACGGACGTATGTCCATTCGACACAGGAACGTACCATGGCCGCCGCCGCAAATAAGAAGATATCCGTCTCGATGCGGTTTCGCGACGACGATCTCACGATCATCGACCGCGGCGCGGAGCTGCTCGGCCTGTCGCGCACCGAGTTCATGCGGCGCGCAGCACTGCACGAGGCGCAGGCGGCCATCGTCAACACAACCGCCATCGTGTCCCCGGAAGCCTATGACGCTTTCATGCAGGCGATCTCAGCCCCCGCCGCTGCGCCTCCGCCGAAGGCGGCCGAGCGGCTGCGCCGGTCCCCGCCTTGGGACCGTTAGGTGGCGCTTTCAGGCATCGAACTCCTCGATGACACGCACCGCCTCGACAGCTTCGATTGCGGCAAGCCGGTACTCAACGCCTGGCTGGCTGGCTTCGCGCGAACGAACCAGGCCCGCGGTTTACCCGCGTCCTGATCGTTCACGACGAGGGCACAGTCGTCGGCTATTACGGCCTCGCGCCAGGCGTGATCCAGCCAAACCGCGCGCCTCCGCACCGGCCGGCGGACCGATCCGACCCTGTTAATCGGACAACTCGCCGTCGACCACCGCCATGCCGGGCAAGGCGTCGGCAGCGGTCTGGTCAAGGACGCGCTGCATCGCTGCGTCGCCGGCACCGACATCGTCGGCGGCCGCGCGGTGGTGGTGCGGGCTATCGACGCCGAGGCCGAGCGCTACTGGTAGAACTCGGGCTTCGTTCCCGCGCGGGACAATCCGTCGGTGCTCATGCGCTCGATCCAGGACGTGAGCCTCTGGCTGGCCGACAAAGGCCACTAGCTCCACGCGCGTAGCGCCTCCGGCAGCGGCAGGGGCCGGCGCGCCGGCCTACGGCCGGCCGGGCTCTCGTCGCGGCCTCCCGCCGCTCCCCGAGCCGGCTTCGCCGTCTCGGCCTTCGGGTGACGATCCCTCGCGAAGGGCCGGAGGGAAAGGGCGGCCAGAGCGAGGCGGGGGCGCTGGAGAGAAAGGAAAGTCACGATGGCGATGATATTCATAGGTGGATCGCGCGAGATATTCGAGCTGCCGGAACCTGCCATCGCTCGGATCGGCGCAATCGTCGCTGCCGAGCACGGCGTGCTGATTGGCGACGAGTCTGGAGCCGATGCCGAGGCGCAGGGCCTGCTCGCGGGCTACGGCTACGAGCATGTCGGGGTCTTCCATACCGGCAAGGAACCCCGCAACAATCTGGGCGACTGGGCCGCCTACCATGTTCCTTCTCCTGAGGGCGCCGAAGGATACTGGTTCCACGCCGCCAAAGACCGGGAGATGGCGCGGCGCGCCGACTTTGGCATGATGGTCTGGGATGGCGCATCACCCGGCACGGCCGTCAACGTGCTTCGGCTCGCCATCGCGAACAAGCCGTGCGTCATTTACGATCTGGCAAGGGGCAGCGTGGCGACGACGTACAATGTGCAAGACTGGTGCGCCATGCTCCGCCATGCCGGTCCGGACATTCGCCGCCAGGCCGAAGCCCGCATGATGCCGGACGAGCGTCTAGCGTTGCCGGGATGATGTACGCGCGTTGCCCCGACAGCCCGGCGGTCCGATCCGATACGCTTTGTCCGGCCCCGCGCCGCCTACTCCACTTTTATGAACGGCCGGAGCCGACCCCTTTCGAAGCCGGCCCGCGCAGAGCCGCGGGGCGTTGTGCAGGATGATCATCTTGACGCTTCTCGCCTCTGAGGCGGGGGCAAGCGTGCCGGACATCCTGGCGTGCCGGGTCATCCAACCTGGCTGCGAGGCTCGTCCCCGAGGGGCGTGAACTTCGCTGCCAGTCGGCTCCGATCTCGAAACCGCTGTGCCGCCATACCGAACACGCCAGGCGGTCACTCGCCGGGCTGCCGTTCGATGTGTTGGCGATGCCGACGACATGACCCGAGAGGCTGCTGCATGTTCCTGCGATCCGGCAGCGTTGCGTCGGCGGTCTAGCGATGGCGGCCTGAGTTCTTTTCCTTCGGTCGCATCCGGGGCCATTCCCGTTTCATGTCGCCTTTGTAGACGACCGCCTGCTTTGTGCGGTCAACCCCCGTTGGGGGTACACTCGGCGAATATTCAGGAAAATTCGATTTCTGTTTTTTGTCTGCGGACAGGCGAAGGGCCTGTCCGCTATTTTTCGGCAAATAGAATTTTCCAGAATTTTCGCCGAGATGACCGCAGCAGGACGGCCCTCTCCTTTGGCGCCATCGGGAATGGTCCCGATGCAACCGAAGGAGAACTACCATGGCCACAACGATCGCAAACCTCACCACCAAGGCCGACGGCTCGATGGAAGGCGTCTTTGCCACGCTCCGGGTCAACGCCCCGATCACCCTCATCCCGAACACCAACAAGTCGCGCGAGGACGCGCCCGACTACCGGATCGTCAACAAGCGCACAGGCTTCGAGATCGGAGCCGGCTGGCACCGCATCTCCCAGCGTTCGGGCGAGGAGTACCTCTCGGTCAAGCTGGAAGCCCCCGAGATCGGCGTGATCTTCGGCAATCTTGCACCCGCCCCGGGCGGCGAGGAGAACAAGAAGGTCATCCTCTGGAACAACCCCCAGTGAGGCATCGGTGGCCGGCCCCGCAAGGGGTCGGCTCGCCACCGGCACAAGGAGGTTGCAATGAGCCGCTACACCATCACCGTCACTGGCACCGCCACCAGACAGGGCCGCTCGGATCCAGACGCTGTCATCGGTTACGACCCGCCGCTTCGGACCTATTTCCTGCAGGCGTTCCCCCACGACGTGACCGACGACCCGGCGCTCTGGCTCGGCACCCACGATCACGCGTTCGAGACGCTGCAAGATCTTCACGACGCAGCCGTCGCTCACGGCTATTGCTTCATGCCACTGCCGGCGGTTGTCGCGGCGAAACTCATCAAAGACAAGGTGGCTGTTGCTAGCCCGGGCGCCCCGCGAAGGAGATCTGGCTGAATTCCTGAAACGCCTCAATGAGCCCGGCTAGGCGAACGCGCCCAAAAGGCCGGCGACGGATCGCTCCGTCGCCGGCGTTTTCTTATGCAAAGCGTGGCTGAAGACCAATGCCTATCGGCCGGTGCGGACGGTCGACAGGCAGAAGGGCGGGAGCGCTTAACCGAGATTTCCGCGATCGCGGAATTGCGAGAACGCCCGTCGACAGACCCAGCATGGCGGCAAGCTGTTCGCGGCGAGCCCGCGCATCTCGCGGCTTTTGGGCGGTTGCTTGCTGAGTTTCTTTTCCATTTCACCGAAAGACACAACCCGTTGAAGCCAGGCCTGCGGAACATCGGCTTTTCAAAACCTCGTTCATCCGTTTCGACGGACCCTGATTGACGGCGGCTGTGGTGCTTTTTGGTTCTCGCCATGACCTTTTGCTACCCCTGGTGCAGCAATTCGCCGCTGTCGATCATGCGCAGGTTCATGTCGGCGGGGGTCTTGATGAGCAGTTGGGCATTGAGAACATGCAGGTCACGCGGCTCGGTGCAGGCCAGCCAGGCGCGAAGCTTGTAAAGACCGGGGTGAAGATCGGCGCCAAAGATGAAGGAGACGCTTTTTTGCTCTCTGGCCGGCATCGGAATTTCACCATGCTGGGAGCCGATCGAGCGATCTTCGAGCCACAGCGAGGCTATGCAGCCGGCATTGACAAAAACGTTGGATCCCGTGGTGGCGCGGTATTCGACGGCGAGTTGCGTGCGGCCGGGTTCTGCGACCTTCAGCCAGCCCTGGAGTTCGACTGAGGTGAGGCCGGTGTAGAGCACACCTTTGCGCGACAGTTCATTGAGGGGAATGGCGCCGCCGATATAGACAAAGCTGCCGACGCTGTCGGCAGGGATCTCTGGAAGATCGTCTTTTTTGGCCGGCGCAACCCGGGCGATGGCGAGCGCGCCCCGCTGGTAACCTTGGCTGGCACCTGCTTCGGAGGAAGCCTGCTTCTTCGCGCCATCGTTTCCGGTGGCGGGCAAGCTGCCGTTGCTCTTTGCCGACGCACCGTCCTGTCCGGGGATGCCGAGATGCTCGATAATTCGATCGAGCTTTTGCTCGATGCGGTCCAATTGCTGCTGGTTTGCCTGCTGGTCTTGCGCCAACGCAAAGCCGGAGCCCTCAACGAAACTCAACGCTGCGATTGCAATGCCGAGCGCCAGCCTGCCCACGCTTTTCCTTTGCATCATGGGGATGATCCTTCCTACGGTACGGTTCCAAAATCGTCGTGCGGCGCGGGCGCCACCTTTATTCCTTGCAGCGGCCGGCCTGGAGCGACAGCAGGCGTATGGTCTTGAGCCGGCTCCGAGGTTGATCCAGGCGCGGGCGGTTGGGTCCGCGACCCTGCGGCTGTAGATGCATTGCCCTGTTCGAATTTTTCCGAAGTCGACGTCGGCGTGCCGGCGTTCTTTCCAGCGCCGGCAACGGGGCCGTCGCGATTGCCGGCGACATCCCGAACAATACTAATAGCCAGAAAGATCAAAGCCAGAACGGCGGCGATCGTGGCATAGCGGAACAGCGGATCGCGCCGGAACAGGGCGGGAACAAGTTGGAGCCAGCGCACCAGCGTGGCTCGCACAGATGAGAGGAGGGTTTGAGCCGTCATGTAGTTGATCCCTGCCGCTCGTGTGATGCTATCGCCGCCGCAATGTCACCTGGCTCGATGGTCATGATGGCGTCGCGGCCAGCACTGCCGATGCCGTGGGTAGCAAGACGCATGGCTTGCGCCTCGCGCGTGCTTTCCCAAAGCGTGCGGATTGCGCGGGCATTGCCGAAATCGTCTCCACGCTCTGGTTGGATGCGGACGCAGGCAAGGTTAGCCGAGTTCTCGGCCGCGGCGTCGAGCACAAAGCCTTCACGGTTGGCGAGGTTGCGAAAAATCCCCGCCAGCTCTTCAGCCGAATAGTCCTCGAACATTATTGTCCTGGTGAAGCGGGAGCGCAGGCCGGGATTTGCTTCGAGGAAGCGGCGCATTTCACCGGTATAGCCGGCGGCGATGACACACAATCGATCCCGATGATCCTCCATCAGCTTCAGCAGCGTGTCGATCGCCTCGCGGCCAAAATCGTTATTTTGGCCCTCGGGGGCCAATGCATATGCTTCGTCAACGAACAGCACGCCGTCGAGCGACGCCTCGACCGCCTCCCGTGTCTTGATTGCGGTCTGTCCGATATAGCCGGCGACAAGCTGGCTGCGGTCGACCTCGACGACATGGCCGGATCTGAGCAGGCCGAGTGCGAAAAGAATCTCGCCCATAAGACGCGCCGCCGTTGTTTTTCCGGTCCCTGGATTGCCGAGGAAGGTCAGGTGCAGGCTTGGGGGTACGGCGTTGATGCCGTGGCGCCGACGTTCCTGCTCGGCCTGCAGCACCGCGACCAGCTTCTTGACCTCATCCTTGACGGAGCGCCACCCGGTCATGGCGTCGAGTTCGGCCAGCACGTCATCGAGCGGCCGATGTCTTGCTGCACGGATCGGCAGAGCCGGTTTCCGTTCAACGCCTGCTTGCGCGTCCCATTCACCCTTCGAGAATTTCGGCGATACCGGCACGCCATGCTTTGCAGCATGCGCCAGCCGCCAGCCCATGACGATAACCGCGACGATAAGAATGACGCCGGAATAGGTTTCCAGCAGGGCGAGCACGACGATCAGGACGGCAAGGCCAGGGATAATCGGGGCCAGAATGCGCTGCATCTCTTGCCTCCTCAACCCGACGCGGCTTGGGGCGCGAAACGGTTCCGCTCGACCTTGGCGACCATTTCCGGCCTGCGGAAATAAATCGCTCTGCCGCAGCGCAACGGCTTTCGGCCCTGGACGAAGACGAACTGCTCGTCGGCTCTGGTATCGGCAAGAATTTCGGAGACGGTCGCCAACCGTCTGCCACGCTCGGAGCGCTGTTCCGAGGCGCCGGTCGAGGCGGTGCCGATCTCGAGCGGCTTTGCGCTTTTTCCCCGGTTTTTTGTCTCGGAGTTCAGCACGACGCCATGTTCGCCCAGCGCTTCGGAGACAGCGCGGGCCTGTTCGAGCGAGCCGATCGCGGCGTAGGATCGCCAGGAAGCGCTTTCGAACCAGGCGCTCTTGCCGCCATCGCCCCATTGTTCGCGCAGCTGGCCTTCGGACTGATAGAGCATGACCAGCGTAATGCCGTATTTGCGGCCGGCATCGCGGGCGCGGGCCAGTGAGGTCATGTAACCGAGGCGGGCGACCTCATCGAGTAGGAAGACGATACGCCCGCCCGGCAAGACGCCGTCGGCCTCATAGAGGGCATTGAGCAGGGATCCGACAACGACACGGGCGAGCGCCGGCGTCGATTCCAGCACCTTCATCGGGATGTTGATAAAGAGGTCGAGCTTGCCGGCGACCAGATCAGCAGTGCGAAAACTGTTACCCGACACCAGTTTTGCGTAGGCGGGATTGGCGAGCCATTCGGTTTGCTCGCTCATGTTGCCGTAGACGCCGGAGAACGTCTCGGCGACCAGCCCCATCAACTGGCCTGCGAGATGGCGGGCGCGATGCGAGGAGGAGTGTTCAAAAATGCGTGCTAGCTCGTTCCGCATTTTTGCCTCCGGCAAGGCGAGCCGTTGCGCCAGAGTGACGAGATTGCGTTTGTCGTCGGACAGATTTTTGTCGAAGACGATGTCGGAAAGCAGGGTCTCGACGATGGCCTTGCCACGGCCCTCGAAGAAGGCCTTGCCCGAGGCGCCGTGCGGCGCATCACGGGTGGCGGTGTGTTTCTCGCCGCAGATCCAGTCGACGACCGAGCGGATGTCGCCATCGATGAGCGGCGAACTTTTTGTCAGCCACTCGAGCGCGTTGAAGGCTCCGCTGCCCGTCATCGGATCAATTGAGATGACACGTCGGCCCATCGCCCTGCGTGCGCCCGTCAGCATCGGCGCCAGCTCGGAGGAGGGATCGAGGGTGACAATTGAATCGCGCCAGGTGAGCAGCGTCGGCACGCAGACGGAGACGGTTTTGTAGGCGCCCGAACCGGCGAAGACGAGGCCGTGGGTGCCGCCCCAGGAGAGGTCAAAGGTGAGTAAAGGCGACTTGCCACCCTTGCCCCATGTTTTTGGATCGCGCGGATCAAACTTTTGTCCGCGCCGGGCCGGCGCATCCTGATCGACGCGGTAGGCTTCGCCGATGACGACGCCGCCGCGCGGATTGGCTGTCGACTTGGCCGAACCACCGAACAGGTTTTGTGACTCGCGAATGTCCATCCAGTCCGCGTGGCCAAAGATGTCAGAGGAGGCACGCTCAACCGGCTTGACGCTTTGGGCGTGCAGCGATTTTCCCATCAGCATCCTGACGCCGGCCGTGGTCGCGAGAAAGCCGACAACCCCGGCATAAAAGATGGCCATGTCGGCTGCGTTCAAAATGGCGGACCAGGCAAAGTCTGATCGGTAGCCGAGCAGTCGTGTCGCTTCCGGCCAGACGGTGAAAACCGTTGCCGCGGCCATGCCCAACACGCCGGCGATGGCAGTGAGGGGCAGCACCATGCCGGATCGACGCAGCAGCAGAGCCGCCGCCATTGTAATGGCCGGCCCGAGCAGCGCGATCGATGGCCATGCCGCGTAACCAAGTCTGTAAATCACCGATGCCGGCGACAGACCCGTGCGATGCCAGTCGAGCAAGGCGCCACCCCACAGAGCATGCGCGTAGCGCCAGGCCGGGTACCAGATGACGAGCGGCAGGATGGCGAAGGTTGCCTTGAACAGTGTCTTGACGAGATCATAGGACAGCCGCCCGAACATTTTTTTGGCTCCTCGGCGTCGGCGCTATGAGCGTTCAGACTTCCTGCCGCGATCCGGCTCCCGATTGGACGGCGCGGTGGAATGAACGCGGTGTAGGGTGCCGTTCTGCTCGGCGGCCAATGCTGCGACGGCGTCGTGTTCCGCCAGTCCTTCCCAGTGCTGCATGACTTTGTTCCAGCGCAGGCCGGCGCCGCGCAGGCGGGTCGCGAATGGGGTCGGCAGCGGAGCGGGGAAGGTGAGGGTCAACGGTTCGTTTGTTGCGCCATTGCCGATTGTTTCTCCAGCGAGCGCGGTTTTGCCAGCCTTGATCCACTCGGTAATTATTGCGCTGTTGCCCTCGTCATTGGCAAGCGACAACAAGCCACCATAAAGGGCCGCTTCCTCTAGGTCCAATAATCCGGCCCGTTCGACGAGGGTTCCGGCTTCAACGAGGCGGCGGGTGCGCTGCTTGCGTTCGTCCGCCTTGAGTTTTGCTTCCTGCTCGGCGAGTTTCGCCCGCTGCTGTTCCAAGCGGCTCATGCGTTCGGCAAGCGAGGTGCGGGCCATGACGAGAATCTCCGTCTTTTCTCCGTCCGCCAAGCCCGAGGGGACTTTGCCAGCCGTGGCGCGTCTCTTCAACCCCCTTTTGTATATGCCGGCGGATGCAACCAGGACCTTCGGCGTGTTCCGCCGCTATGGGTTCTGCCACATCGCCAATTGATCGTCGATGCACGGTCGTTGGATTCTTGCAGACGCAATATGCATTCTTCGAATGCTTGCTTGCGGCGGCGCGCTGGTGATGGCATTCTGCGGCAATGGCCATCGCTTTCGCACGTGCCCGATACATCTCACGCTCCGATGGCGGCAGCGCGGTGCGCTCGGCCGCCTATAACGGCCGCGAGGCAATCAAGGCGCAGCGCACCGGCGAGGTGTTTTACTTCAAGCACCGCGAGGCGCCGGAGCATCATGAGGTGCTGTTGCCGGAAGGCGCGCCGTCAGAGCTGGCGTCGAGCGATGCGCTATGGAACGCGGCCGAGGCCATGGAAAAGCGCAAGGACGCGCAACTGGCGCGGGAACTCGTCTTGGCGTTGCCGGCCAATCAAGAGCTCGATCACGACGACCGGGTGGAGCTGGCGCGGTCGTTTGCGCAGGAACATTTTGTCTCGAAGGGGCTGGCGGTGCAGCTTGACGTCCATGCGCCGCATGGGGCGGAGAGCGAGGGCGAGCGGGCCAATTATCATGCGCATTTGTTGATCACGACGCGGCGGCTGGGCGAGGGCGGGTTTGCGGCGAAGAAGGCGCGCGATCTCGATCCGGTGATCAAGCGGGGCGGGGGACGGGCGATCGTGGCGGAGGGCGAAGCGTGGGGCGCGCTGTGGCGCGATCATCAGAACCGCTATTTTGCCGAACAGGGGCTTTCGATCCGGGTGGATGCGACCAGCGCGGTGCCACAGGAACACATCGGACCAATCCGCATGCGCACGCCGGGCGCGGAGGTCAATGTGCGGGCCGAGCATATCAGGCGGGCGAACGAAGAAGCGGCGCGCGATCCTGAACATGTGCTCACAGTGCTCACGCGCAACCAGGCGAGTTTTTCCGAGTACGATCTCGACCGGCATCTGAAAAAGCACATTCGCGATGAGGGCGAACGGGCGGAGGTTAAGGGCAAAGTGCTCGGGCGTGACGATGTGCTCGCGCTGCATGACCGGGATACAGGCGAGAGTGCAGGACGCTGGACAACGCGGGCGGTGCGCGACCAGGAGGTTTTGGCGCTTGCCGATGCACGGCGCGTGGCCGGAGGGTCCCATCGCGATGTCGGGGCAAGGGCGCGCAAGCGGCTCGTGTCCGTGCAGGAATTGCGGCCGGATCAGTTGTCTGCGTTCGATCATGCGACGGGGTCCGGGGGGCTAAAAATAATTGAGGGGCGTGCCGGGACGGGAAAGAGTTTTGCGCTTGGTTCGATCCGCGATGCGCATGAAGCGGCCGGCTATCGCGTGGTCGGCCTCGCGCCGACCAACGCGGTGGCGCAGACGATGAAGGAGGACGGGTTTGCTCGATCATCGACCGTTCATGCCGAACTGTTCCGATTGAAGAACGGCCGCGCGCAGTGGGACCATCGTACGCTGGTTGTTGTCGACGAGGCAGCGATGATGGACGCCAAGGTGACCGGCGAGGTGTTGCGGGAAGCGCGGCTTTCGGGCGCCAAGGTTGTGCTGGCCGGCGACGACCGGCAGCTCGGCTCGATCGAGCGCGGCGGGCTGTTCACAGAGCTGAAGAAGGAGCACGGATCGTCCGAGATCACCCAGGTCACGCGTCAGAAGGTCGACTGGCAGAGAGAGGCGGCGCGCGATCTTTCGGACGGTCGCTTCGAAGACGCGCTGCGAGCCTTCGCGCGAAACAAGGCGGTGGTGTGGACGTCGAAGCAGGATGAATTGCGAGAAAAACTGGTCGAGCGGTGGGCCAGGGATGCTGCTTCGAATCCGTCGGCATCGCGGTTCGTGTTCGCCTACACCAACAAGGATGTCGATGCGCTGAACAAGGATCTGCGCGCGGTGCGTCGCGAGCGTGGTGAGCTCGGTGAGGATTCTGTGTTTACGACCAAGCACGGCGAGGCTGCATTCGCTGTGGGCGACCGGGTGCAGTTCACGGATACGCTGAAGGGCGCCGGCATCTACAACGGCAATGCCGGCGTGATCACCAGCATTGACCGGAACTTTGGCCGCATCAGTGTCTCGCTCGATGCAGCTGCGGGCCGGGAGGGCAGGAAGGTCGAATGGTATGCTTCGGAGTTCAATGGCTTCCGGCACGGTTATGCCGGCACGATCTACAAGGGCCAGGGCAAGACGCTTGACCACACCTATCTCATGCACACGCATCACTGGCGCGCCGCCTCGAGCTATGTCGCGCTGACTAGGCAGCGTGAGAGCGCGACGATCTTCGTAGCGACGCAGACCGCCCGGGATTTGCGGCAGCTCGCCCGGCAGATCGGTCGCAACGAGATCAAGTCGGCGTCAGTGGCTTATGCAACACGCGACGAGCTCAGCGCGGAACAACGGGCGAAGCTGGACGAGGGACGGGCGGCAGAGAATGCCCGGCCAGCGTCGCATGTTGGGCAAGCTCAGGATGGCAGGGAACAAGAGGAGCAGCCGATGGCTTCAGTTGTCGAAGAGACACGCGTGGGCATGCGTCAGGCAGATCCGCGCACACCGGAGATGCAGTCCGGCGCCATTGCCAAGGACGCGGAGAGCCAGCGTCGGCCCGAGCGTCGAGGCGGGACGCCTGAGCCCGTCATGGCGCAGAAGTCAAAAGAGGCAGGAGGCAGCGATCGTCCCGGGCCAGCCGATGATCGGGTCGTGGCAAGCAGAACCGAAGATCGGCAGGCTGTTCCAGATGGCAGAAATGAAGAGCGGTCGCGCAGCACCGCAGCCGACCGGCCAGCGGACGCCAGGGTACTGATAGCTGCATTCCAGGATGTGGCTGCTGGTGGCGTGCGCCGCGACAGCCTTGGGCGATCGATCGACGAAAAAAGCATTGCCGCTGCTGTCAGTCGCGATGCGGATGTACAGCGCGAGCGCGAGGCTCGCTCAATCTATCTGGAGGCCGCCTACCGTGATCCGAAATCGGCGGCGCAGCGTCTCGACGAGATCATTGCTCGAGACGGTCCGACAAGTGCTGCACAACGGATATCGGCGGACACCAGCTTGGTCGGCGAGCTGCGGGGCAGGGAAGGGTTCTTCGCCGGTGCCAGGGCGCGGGAAGAGCGGACCGCCGCTGAACAGGCTGCCGCCGCGATTGGCCCGAACATTGTCCGGACCGCCGAGTTCGAGAACCGAGCCGAACGATCCTATCGCACCCAGGTCGAAAAGCAGCTCAAGGCTGACGCGGTTGAGGTGAGAGATGTTTCTGATCAGGCGAAAGCTGCCCTGGAAAAAATTGCAATGGCCAAGGATGATCGCGAGCGGGCCGAAGCCTTCAAGGCGGTGTCAGCCGATCAGGAGGTCAGACGGGAGATCGCCACCTTCAAGAAATCGATTGAAGTCCGTTTCGGTGAAGACGGCGCACGCGAAATCGCTCGTGCGACAGCCTCGGGCAAATCGTTTGAACATCCATCCGTGCGGAAATCCGATCAGGTCAGGTTGGGTGAGGCCGCGGCTCTCTATTCCGCAGCCCGATCGGGTGAAGTCGCGTCCAGACAAGAGGCCGAAACTGAACGTCTTGCAGCGCGCGAATCTCAGTCGACACGGCTGAAGCAGTAGGGAAGCGCCGTGGGGCCGGCTGCGTTATCCCGTCGGCGTCGCAGGCCGCGGCGAATGACTACTCTTTAAGCAAGGTGGTCGTTCATTGTCACAAATGGGCCCGGTACAGTTCAGAGCTGCAGATCAGCATTCGGGGAGTTGCCAAAGATGCTCTTGTACTCTCGGCCGAGAGGGCTGAGGTCGCGCCATGCACCTTCAGGAGCCGGGCGACCTCGGCGGGCTTGAAATCGTCGTTGACGAGCTGTCGCGCATGCGCGACCTGGTTGGGGAGGGACCGAACCACATCCCGCGCGCCCTGGCCGCGATCCGGCGCGGAGCCATCAAATAGCTCAAACTTCGCTAAAGTCGTAGCGAAACCCGCGAATCTCCCAAAGCCCTGACAGGGTCGGGGTTTCTTTCAAAAAACGAAGAACCTTCCGAGCCGCGATCAAATTGAAGGGGAACATTCCAATAGATGAGTGCCCACAATTCAGCCGCACCACCTCAGGTGGAAGATTGCACTTCGCCAGCAACTCAATGAGACGCTCAGAGCCTCCTGGGCGCACAACCGTATCGTCCTTACCGAGCAAGAACATCAAATCCAGACGAGGACGTGTAAGGCCGAAAAGATGCTTCTCCAAATCAATGAGACCCCAAGCGGTTCTTAGCCCTTCCAGTGACATGGACGATTCAATACGACCACGTAAGGCCGTCATGGTCTCCGCAGTCCAGACGAGATCAGCAGGGCTTCCCGGCGATACCATGAGAACCGCCTTATCAACCTTCTTCTCTTGGGCAGCAACGAGACCCGCAACAGTGCCACCCAAACACATCCCTACAACCGAGATTTTCTGATACCCCTGACTATAAAGCCAACGAACAATCTTACGACCATCTAGGACAGCCTGTCTCATCGACTGGACGGTGCGCCCTAAATTCGCGTTGAAAAGTTTTTCCTCCGAATAGTCATTCGAAGCTCGCCCAAAATGATACGGAAGTGTAGCTTCAATAACCGTTATGCCATTTCTAGCAAAGTATTTGGAAAATCGCGGATACCGGTTCCGAGCATACCAATGATGAAATACAACAAGCGCATGTTGTTTAAATCCACTGTTGGTAACAACGCATTCGAACGTATTGTTCGCCTGATATTCAGTTGAAATATCAGATTGGAAGATAACACTATCCGCTTCTTCCCTTAATGGAACAGCTGGAAATATCGGCGCGAAAAACATCTCGCCCTTGGAAATTTCATTGAAGACCAATGCGTCAGAGCCATCGCGAGAAAATGGAATCGCCTTATCATGAATACGCCTCTGGCGTTCTAATGATCTCAGAACGTGCTTACGATCATAACGGCGCGCTAGATAACGGAACATTTTCTCTCCTTTCTGGCAGGTCGGAAACCTATCATCATAAAGCCAATGCTCAAGTCCCGCCGTACTTCATTCACTCGACAAAGGCGGCTGGACATCCCTCCACACTATTTAGCGCCCGATAAAGGGTTGCTCGATGCACCTTCAGGAGCCGTGCAACCTCAGTCACTGGCTTGTCTTGGGCGATGAGCTGACGGGCGTGCGTGACCTGGTCGGCCGATAGGGCAGGGGAAGGACCGAACCGCACTCCACGTGCCCTGGCCGCGATCCTGCCAGCGCGGGTGCGCTCCACGATCAAGGATCGCTCGAAATCCCCAACGCCGGCGAACACGGTCAACACCATGCGGCCGGCCGGCGTCGTCGTGTCGGCCCATGGCTCGGCCAAAGATTGCAAGCCGGCCTCGGCCTCGCTGATCCGCTCGGCAATATCGAGAAGGTCGCGCGTCGATCGGGCGAGGCGGTCTAGCCTGGTGACCGTCACCACGTCGCCGGGGCGCAAATGGTCGAGGAGCCTATGTCGCAAGGGCAATTACCACTTGCGACAAAGACATGCGGCACAAAAACCTCTGATTTTCAGGGGACGGCCGATCTGTCGCAGGTTTTAGGAATTATGCGAGGTAGCAACGATCTGCCTAAGAAGCTGCGCGAAATGGTTGGAACCAAGACGTCCACCCCCCTTGTGCACATCTATAATTTGGGCAACGACCAAATTATAGATGGGCATCACTGCTAGCCCTTGTCCCCGATCCCAACGCGAAATAAGCATCCGCCCCGAACGGACCACCAGACGGTGCAATCCACCATAGATAGCCATATCTTGATCCATGAGACTGGAACAACCTGCTTTTCGAGCCACTGGCCACCATTGAGGAACAACAAGCCGAAGCGCGCGAGATCGCGAGCAGACAGGCGAAATGTATGTGCCCGATGGTCTGACGATGAAACTTGGCGTGGATCCTCGGCCATTTTTTCGGCCTCGATGCTCGGCCGCTGCGCCTGGCGCTCGGCCCGAGTTTGCTCGTGCGTCGACTCCCTGTCCGGACGTCTCGCTCCGGACGCCCATTTGCTCCGCAATCCCGCGCCGCTCAGAAGCGTTCAGAGTCTTCCGTCCAGTTTTATCGGGCGGTGAGGTGATGGTTGGTAATATCGATCCGTCGTACCGAGACTTAGAGTAAGAGTGACTGCCAGAACACTTGAACAAGTTCCTCTAGGTGTTCGCTGGAATCCTATAAACGCGAGCTATTCATAACTTGAATAGTGGAGAAATATTAACTTACACTGGTGAAAGTCGCATAAGATATCTTATGGAACTCCGTTCCGCGGCCCTCCGTCGTGCGATCAGGGCCGCCGGCGAACTGGTCCACGGCCTGCTCGGCTCGTGCCAGGACCAGCGGATCCACGAGCTTGACGTCGGGAGGTTAGGAATGCCTAGAATCAAGCTCACCAAAACCATCGTCGATGCTGCAACGGCCGATCAGGAACCTTCTTTTTAAATTTTTTTATCCTCTTTGTCCCGCCACGCAGGCGGTTGATCACCTGCCCAGCAAGTTCTTTTCAACTGTTCTAAGGTGGGTGAGCATCGCGGTCTCAGCCCCTTCCGGATCGCGGTGGAGCAGCGATTCCAAAATCGCTTGATGCTCCTGACAATACACCTGACGCCGCTCTTCAGAGAATGACCGCTTCTTCATTTCAAACCAAGGCGACTGGTTGCGAATGGCCCGCATGAGATTGTGTATCTCTTTCAGGAAGTCATTTCGGCAGCAGGCGAACACGCGGTGATGGAACTCGGCATCCCAATGTTCGAACTCCGGCATGTCCCTGGCGACGCAAGCGGTCTGGTGCGCTTCGCGAACGGCATTGAGTTCGGTTGCGCTGGCGTTGGTCGCGGCAAAAGCCGCCGCTGCCGGTTCGAGCAGTTGCCTGATCTCCATCATGTCGGCTGGGCTAGTGCCTTCCATCCGCGTCACCGTCGATGCAATCGATGCCGGGTTGGTCGCGGTCAGAAAAGTGCCCCGGCCGACATGCCGGACGACAGTTCCATCATCCTCCAGGAAACCAATGGCACGGCGCACGGTGTTGCGCGCGACGCCGAATTCGGTTGCGAGGTCACGCTCGGGCGGCATGCGGCCGTCCTCGAGCCATTCGCCCGAGGAAATCCGCTTCTTCAGCATTGTGGCGATATCGTTGGCGACGAGCTTTGGCATTCGCTGAGGGTCTTTTATCTGATCCAATGTTGAACCAATCTTATCAAGCGATTGCCGTTCGGTCCAGTGTCCACCAGAAAGATTCGGTCCAGTGTCCACCAGAAAGACAAGTATGATCCGCCCATGTTTTGTTGAATTTTGAACCGAAGCCCTCTTGCAGCGTGAACCAATCGGCGATAGCGTGTAGTGAAAGAGCTAGCATTGGTTCAGAAAAGGTTCAGGGAGGAATCGAATGCGGGTCGCGACTTTTTCGATCGCCGGCGAACGTCGCGTAGGTCTTGTCGATCTTGATGCCCAGACCGTCGCACCCTTCGATTTCGCCGTCGATCAGGCGAGGAACGGCATCCTGGCCTTGATCGAGCGCAATGGCGCCGGCGTGCCGCGCACCCTGTCCCCGATCCCGCTGGCGCAGGTCGAGATCGAAGCGCCGATCCCGCAACCGCGCCGTAACATCTTCTGCGTCGGCAAGAATTATCACGAACACGCACATGAGTTCGCCCGCAGCGGTTTCGATTCCAGCGCCGGCGCCGGGGCGATCCCGAAACATCCGATCATCTTTTCCAAGGTTCCGGAATCGGTCGTCGCCAACCATGCCATCGTGCTGATCGATTCCTCGGTCTCGACGGCCATCGACTACGAAGCGGAACTTGCCGTCATCATCGGCAAGGGCGGCCGTGGCATATCGAAGACGGACGCGCTCGATCACGTCTGGGGCTACACCATCGTCAACGACGTCACCGCCCGCGACCTGCAGGGCAAATACAGCCAGTGGCTGATCGGCAAGTCGCAGGACACGTTCTGCCCAATGGGGCCGTGGGCGGTGACCAAGGATGAGTTGGATCTGGTGACCGCCGGTATCAGGTGTTTCGTCAACGAGGATCTGCGCCAGGACTCCAGAATCTCGCTGCTCATCTTCGACATCCCGACAATCATCGCGACCCTGTCGCAAGGCATCACGTTGAAGCCCGGCGACATCATCGCCACCGGCACGCCGGTCGGCGTCGGTATCGGCTTTGACCCGCCAAAGTACCTCAAGGCCGGCGACGTCGTGCGCATCGAGATCGACGGCATCGGCACACTGGAAAACCGCTTTGCGGAGCATGCGCGATGACGACGGTGACGGTTGGCCAGGTCGTCGCGGAGGTTGTCGGCGAAGGCACGGCCGTGGTGATGATCCATGGCCTCGGCGGCACGTCGAACATGTTCCAGCCGCAGATGGCAGCACTTTCCGGCTATCGCGTCATCCGGATCGACCTGCCGGGCTCCGGCCGTTCGCCGCGCCCGATCGAGCCGCTGACCATCGAAGGAATGAGTGAAGCCGTCATCCGCGCCATGGCCGGCATGGGCGTCACCACTGCACATTTCGTCGGCCATTCGATGGGCACCATCATCTGCCAGCAGATTGCGGCAACGCAGCCTGCGCTGGTCGCCTCGCTGGCGCTGTTTGGCGCGCTGGCGGAACCGGCCGAGGCGACCAGGCAAGGCCTCGCCAACCGGGCGCGGCTGGCGCGCTCGGGCGGCATTGCCGATATCGCCGACCAGATCGTCGCCAACGCGATCTCGGCGCACACCAGGGAGACTTCGCCGGCCGCCGTCGCCTTCGTGCGTGAATCGATCACCCGCCAGGACCCGGAATCCTATGCCCGCACCTGCGAGGCGCTGGCCAAGGCAACCTCGGTCGATGCGCGGCGGATCTCGGCGCCGACATTGCTCGTCACCGGCGATGCCGACACGGTCAATCCGGCGGGTGTCGGCCAGGCGCTTGCCGACAGGATCAAGGGCGCAGTATTCTCCTCACTGGATCGGTGCGGGCACTGGGCCACGGTGGAAAGCCCGCGCGAGAGCAGCCAGAAGCTCGCCGATTTTTTGAGACGGGTTGATAGGTGAGGATTTCAGATCGGGCGTAGAACTACGCGCTCGGCAGATTGGGAGGCTTGTGATGGCAGACGACAGCTGGAACGGCAACGGTTCGAGCAGCACGCTGTTCACCAATGTGCGCGTGCTCGACGCGACAGGTGAATATCCATACACCGGTGAGGTGCTGGTGCAGGGCAACCGCATCAAGCAGATCACCAAGGGCTCGTCGCGCTTCGGCTCGCCTTCGTCGTCCTCCTACAGCGCTGGCGCCCCAGGGGGTGTCACGACCATCGACGGCATGGGCGCGACGCTGATGCCGGGCATGATCGACGCGCATCTGCATCTGTCCTGGAACAACGCACCCGGCATCGACCCCATCCAGATGATGGAAATCGAAGAACATATGTTGGTCACCATGGAGATGGCCAAGCTGGTGCTCGACGCCGGCTTCACCGCCGGCCGCGGTGCTGCCGCCGCCAAGCCGCGTCTCGACGTCGTCGCGAAAAAATTCATCAACCAGGGCCGCTTCCCAGGGCCGCGCTATCTTGCGGCGGGGCCGGAAATCACCACGGTCGGCGGGCTTGGCGACTCCTCGCCCTCCCATATCCCCCATGAAGGCCTCAATCTCGGCATCGTCGTCTCCGGCCCCGAGGAAATCCGCCGCACCGTGCGCCAGCTGATCAAGTACGGCGTCGATTCCATCAAGCTCAACCTGTCCGGCGAGAGCATCACCGGCATGGGCGCCGAGGAAACGCCGATGTCGGAAGAGGAGGTCGCCATGGCGGCCTCCGAGGCGCGCTGCCGCAACAAGGTGCTGTCGGCGCATGCGCGCTCGTCCGGCTCGGTCAAGCAGTGCGTTCGCCATGGTATCCAGAACATCTACCACGCGTCCTTCGCCGACGAAGAAGCACTCGACATGCTCGAGGCGGTCAAGGACAAGCATTTCGTCGCACCCGGCATCGCCTGGCTGATCAACACCGCGCGCCATGCCGAGCAGTGGGGCATCAAGCCCGGCTCGCCGCTGTCGCTCGAATATGAGCGCGAGCTAGAAATGTGCATCGAGACGATGAAGAAGATGCACAGGCGCGGCATCCGCGTCTGCATCGGCGGCGACTATGGCTTTGCGTGGACGCCGCAAGGCACCAACGCCAAGGACATCCAGACCTTCGTCGAGATGCTCGGCTTCTCGCCGATGGAGGCCATCCAGGCCGGCACCAAATATGGCGGCCAGATCATGAACATGGGCGACGAGCTCGGCATGATCAAGGAGGGTTACCTCGCCGACCTCCTGCTGATCGACGGCGATCCGATTTCCGACGTGCGCATCCTGCAGGACAAGAACCGCATCCTCGCCATCATGAAGGACGGCAAGTTCCACAAGGCGCCGCGCATGAACGAGCAGCGCCGGCGGCTGACTGCATGAGCCTGCTCGACCAGCCATCTCGGGCGCTCTCGGGTGGCGGCAGGACGCGCCGGCAGGCCTGGAGCCTCGTCGGCCTGCTTGCCGCCGCCGTCATCGCGTGGCTGGTCTTCGCCGTCTGGCCGGATTGGCTGAACGCGATCCTGATTTCCAAGAAGGCCTTCGTCAGTGCCATCCTCAACGGCATCACGCTGGCCGGCCTCTATTTCCTCGTCGCCAGTGGCTTCACGCTGATCTTCGGCCTGATGCGCAATGTCAATCTGGCGCATGGCTCGCTCTATCTGCTCGGCGCCTATATCGGCTACGAGGTCACCAACCGCACCGGCTACTGGCTGCTCGGCGTCGCCGCCGGGTTTGCCGTGCTCGCCATCGTCGGCGTCATCATGCAGGTCTTGGTCTTCCGCCGGCTGGAGGGCGACGATTTGCGCCAGACCCTGGTCTCGATCGGCATCTCGATCGTCGCCGCCGACCTGATGCTGGCGGTCTGGGCCGGCGGCACCTATCAGATCGCGACGCCGGAATGGCTTGACGGTGCCCTGACCTTCCCAATCATTACCGCGGTCCGCTCCAACGGCGCCTCCGTCTTCATCACCTATCCGCTCTACCGCGTCGTCGTGCTGGCGGCGGCGATCGTCATCGGTGTCGGCCTGTGGCTGATGCTGCACAAGACCCGCGTCGGCATGATGATCCGCGCCGGCGTCGACGACCGAGCCATGCTGCAGGCCTCGGGCGTCAATGTGCACGCGGTGTTTGCCATCGTCTTTGCCGTCGGTGCCGGGCTCGCCGGCTTTGCCGGTGTCGTCGGCGGCTCGGCCCTGTCCGTTGCACCCGGCGAGGATGTCCGTTATCTCCTTGCCTCGCTGGTCGTGGTCATCGTCGGCGGCATGGGCTCGATCACGGGTGCCGCCATCGGTGCATTGCTGATCGGCCTCGCCGAGCAGATCGGCCTCGTCTATTTCCCGACCTACGGAATCGTCCTGACCTTCGTCATCATGGTGGTGACGCTGGCGGTGCGGCCGCAAGGCATCATGGGGAAAGAGAGATGAGCCTGACCATCGCCACTGACGGCACGACATCGCAACAGAACTGGCTGGAGCAGCTCGGCGCCGGCCACGTCATCCTTGGCGCGGCACTGGTCCTTTATCCCCTGGTGGCTTCCGATTTCTTCCTGACGCAGATCGGCGGCTATTCGCTGATCTTCGGTATGCTGGGTCTGTCGCTGATGCTGCTCGCCGGTTATGGCGGCGTGGTCAGCCTGGCCCAGATCACGGTGGCCGGCATATCAGCCTATGCCATCGCCATCCTCGGCAACAATAATTCCAATATTCTGGGCTTCGGCTGGCCGTGGTGGCTCGCCGTGCCGTTCGCCGTTCTTGCTGCGGCACTGGCGTCGGCGCTGATCGGCTGGATCTCGGTGCGCACCGAGGGCATCTACACCATCATGATCACGCTGGCGATCGCCACCGCGACCTATTATTTTGCCCAGCAGAACTACGCAATCTTCAACGGCCATTCGGGCTATGCCGGCATTCGCGCTCCGGCATTCTGGGGCATCGGCTGGCGTGACGCCCGGCCTTTCTACTACCTTTGCCTCGGTCTGGCGGTGTTGTCCTACGCAGCCGTGCTCTACGGCTCGCGCTCGACCTTCGGCATGACCTTGCAGGCGATCCGTGACAACCCGCGCCGCATGCGCGCGCTCGGCTATCACGTCACCGCGCACAAGGTCTTCGCCTGGCTGCTGGCCGGCGTTATCGCCGGACTGGCGGGCGTGCTGCTGGTCTGGTTCAACGGCCGCGTTTCGCCCGGCACCATCGGTGTCGATGCCGCGATCGACGTGCTGATCATCGCCGTCATCGGCGGCCTTCGCCATCCGATCGGGCCATTCCTCGGCGCGGTTGTCGTCGTCCTGATGCAGACCTTCGCCATCGACATCGTCGGCGCCGAGCGTTTCAACACGCTGATCGGCATGGTGTTCCTGGTGATCGTCTTCGTCTCACCGGATGGAATTCTTGGGCTGTGGGGGAGGATCAAGCCACATCTTGCCCAAGAGTCCTTGCGTCCCGGCCAATAGCAACCGGGATGGAATGAACCACTGCAAAACGAAATCAACGGGAGGAAATCATGAAGATGCATAGACGCACATTGCTGGCCCTGGCGGTGTTCACTGGGCTGACCGCGCCGTCGATGGCGCTGGCTGCCGACGACACCATCAAGATCGGCCTGCTTGCCACCTTCGAGGGGCCGTTCACGGTGCTCGGCGAGGACGGCGAGCGCGGCGCGATGACAGCGGTTGCCGAGATGAACGGCACCGTCGCCGGCAAGAAGATCGAGATCGTCAAGGGCTCGTCCGACGCTTCGCCCGACAGCGCCGTGCGCGCGGCGCGCAAGCTGGTCGAGCAGGACGGCGTCAAGGTGCTGGTCGGCCCGCTTTCGGGCGACGAAGGCATCGCCGTCAAGGACTATGCCAAGACGCAGCCGAACGTGACCTTCATCAACGGTACATCGGCCGCGCAGGACACCACGCTGCGCGATCCGGCGGAAAACTTCTTCCGCTTCTCGACCGACGGCGCCCAGTGGATGGCCGGCCTCGGCACCTATGCCTTCAACGACAAGGGCTACAAGAAAGTGGCCACCGTCGCCGAGGATTATTCGTTCCCTTACACGCAGGTGTTCGGCTTCATGGCCGAATTCTGCAAGGCCGGCGGCCATGTGCCGTCGAAGTCCTGGGTGCCGATCGGCAACAAGGACTTTTCGTCAGTCATCGCTGCCATTCCTGAAGACGTCGATGCGATCTACGTCGCGCTCGGCGGCGCCGACGCCGTCAACTTCCTGACCCAGTACCAGCAGGGTGGCGGCTCCGCACCGCTGATCGGTGGCTCGATCACCGTCGACCAGACGGTGCTGACCTCGAAGGGCAAGCTGCGCGATGTGCTGAAAGGCACGCCGTCGGCCGGGCCGACCGCAGACACCAATGACGCGCCGGCATGGAAGACGTTTGTCGAGGCCTACAAAAAGCAGCCGGGCGCCTTTCCCTCGCCCTCGCTCTTCGCGCACGGCTACTATGTCGACATGAAGGCGACGCTGCTCGGTCTCGACCAGGTCGGTGGCGATGTATCCGACGGCGGCAAGAAGCTGCGCGATGCGCTGTCGAAGCTGTCCTTCGACACGCCAACCGGCAAAGTGTCGCTCGACAAGAACCGCAATGCGATTGCCGACATCTTCCTGACCGAGGTCACCGAAGGTGCCGACGGCAATCTCATGAACAAGCTGGTCAAGGTGGTGCCGCAGGTCAACCAGACGCTCGGGATTCCCGAAGACGAGTTCATGAAGCTCGGCGCGGTCAACCGCGACAATCCGAGCTGCCCGTAACATCGGACTTCGAGTGTAGTCGCCAGTGACCGAAAGCTTCGCAGCAAACCGTCTCCAGAGCTCCGGCGCCTATGCGCTGGAGCTCGATGGCGTGGCGCGGCATTTCGGGGCACTGGTGGCGCTCTCGGGCATCAATATGAGGATCGCGGCCGGTGAACGCCGCGCGGTCCTCGGCTCCAACGGCGCCGGCAAGACCACTTTGTTCAACGCCGTGACCGGCGATTTTCTGCCGACATCAGGGCGCATCCGCTTCTTCGGCGAGGACATCACCGACCTGCCGCCGCATGAGCGCATCCGGCGCGGCCTGCGGCGCACGTATCAGATTTCGCAATTGTTCAAGGGCCTGTCGGTCCTCGATTCCGTCTTTCTCGCTTGCCGCGGCGTCTCGCGCCGCCGGTTTTCGCTGTTGCGTCCGGCCATATCAGACGTCAACATGGTGCAGGCGGAATCGATCCTCAACGCCGTGCATCTGGAAGCCTATCGCGACACGCTGGTGGCGACGCTGAGCCACGGCCAGCAACGCCAGCTGGAGATCGCGCTGGCGCTGGCCGGCGCACCGCGCTTCATCCTGTTCGATGAGCCGGCGGCAGGTCTTTCACCAACCGAACGCCGCGACCTCGTCGCCATCCTCAACGCGCTGCCGAAGCACATCGGCTACATCATCATCGAGCACGATCTCGACGTCGCGCTGCGCGTCTCGGAATATGTCTCGATGATGCACAATGGCCGGCTGTTCAAGGAAGGCACGCCGCAAGAGATCGAGGCCGATCCAGAGGTCCAGGAGATCTATCTCGGGGGCCAGCATGGCTGATCGCCCTTCAGGCAAACCGACCAAGGCCATTCTCAGGATAGAAGACCTGCAGGTCTTCTACGGCGAAAGCCATGCGCTGCAGGGTGTTTCGCTAGCGCTGGAAAGCGGCGTGCTGTCCGTGGTCGGCCGCAACGGCATGGGCAAGTCAACGCTGTGCAACACCATTGTCGGGCTGAAGCGGGCGCGCTCCGGTTCGATCCGTGTCGATGGCAGCGAGATATCGGCGCTCGAGCCGCACGAGATCCACCGCCTCGGCGTCGGCTATGTGCCGCAGGGCCGCCGCGTCTGGCCGAGCCTGACGGTCGACGAGCATCTGCGGCTTGCCGCCGGCAACAGGCGCGATGCCCGCTGGACCGTCGAGCGCGTCTACCAGACCTTTCCGCGCCTGGCAGAACGCCGTGTCAATGGCGGCTCGCAGCTGTCGGGTGGCGAACAGCAGATGCTGGCGATTTCACGCGCGCTGCTCAGCGATCCGAAGCTGCTGGTCATGGACGAGCCGACCGAAGGCCTGGCGCCGATCATCGTCGACCAGGTCGAGCAGATGCTGGTCGACCTCGCCGCCGAAGGCGAGATGGCGGTGCTGGTCATCGAGCAGAACATCGGCGTGGCGACCGCGGTGTCGAACCAGGTCGCCATCATGGTCAACGGCCGCATCAACCGGCTGATGGAGGCAAAGGCACTTGCCGCTGATCGTGAGCTGCAGCAGCGGCTGCTCGGTGTCGGCCGCCATGCCGAGGAAGCGCCCGTCACGCCGACGGAGGCCGCGCAGGCAGAGCAACAACTGGCAGAAGTCTACCGCGTCGATCGCACTGGCGCCGGCGCGGCCGAGCCGATGCCGCAGAGTGGCGTCTATCGTCCGGTCACCGAATTGCCCAACCGCTGGAATGTGCCGGTCACCGAATTGCGGCAGGCGGCGGTCGACAAGACGGCGCCGCAGGACGATTTGAAGAAGGTCTTCGCCATCCCCTTTGCCGAGCGTATCGGCCGGACCGTGCTGGTGGTCGGCACCTTCGACACCAAGGGGAAGGAATTGCGCTTCGTCGCCGACAGGTTGAAGTCGCTCGGCATCCCGGTGCGCACCGTCGACCTGTCGACATCGGGAAAACCGACCAGCGCCGATGTGCCCGCCATGCAGGTCGCCGGCATGCACCCGCGCGGATCATCCGCCGTCTTCACCAATGATCGCGGCGGCTCGGTCAGCGCCATGGCCGACGCCTTCGCGCGCTGGACCGAGCGCGAGCCGCGCATCGGTGGCGTCATCTCGGCCGGCGGCTCCGGCGGCACCACGCTGGCGACGGCAGGCATGCGTGTGCTGCCCGTCGGCATCCCCAAGCTGATGGTCTCGACGGTGGCGGCCGGCGATGTTGCCAAATATGTCGGCGGCGCCGACATCATGATGTTTCATTCGGTTGCCGATGTGCAGGGGCTGAACTCGATCACCGAACAGGTGCTGTCCAACGCCGCGCATGCGATGGCCGGCATGGTCGCGCAACTGCCCAATGCCGAGGCGTGGGAGGCAAAGCGCAAGCTGGCGCGGCTGGCTGTCGGCATCACCATGTTCGGCGTCACCACGCCCGCCGTGCAAGCGGTGACCAAACGCCTTGAGGCCGACTATGACTGCCTCGTCTTCCACGCCACCGGCATCGGCGGACGGGCCATGGAGAATCTTGGCGATTCCAGACTGCTGTCGGCCTTCCTCGATCTCACCACCACGGAAGTCGCCGACATGATCGTCGGCGGTGTCTTCCCGGCGACGGCGGATCGTTTTGGTGCTGCGATCCGCACCGGACTGCCCTATGTCGGCTCGACCGGCGCGCTCGACATGGTCAATTTCGGCCCGCGCGACAGCGTTCCGGAGAAATTTCGCAGCCGCAAATTCGTCATCCACAATCCAAACGTGACGTTGATGCGCACGACGCGCGACGAAAACCGCGCCTTTGGCGAATGGATCGGCGCCCGGCTCAACGCCATGAATGGCCCGGTGCGCTTCCTGCTGCCCGAAGGCGGCGTCTCGATGCTCGATGCGCCAGGCCAGCTCTTTCATGATCCGGAAGCCGACAACGCTCTGTTCGAGGCGATCGAGAAGACGGTTCGCCGCACGCCCTTGCGCCATGTCGAACGGGTGCGGGCCAACATCAACGACGCGCCCTTCGTCGACGCGGCGATCGCTGCATTCCACGCGATCACGCCGAAGCTGCAGAGGCGGGCATGAAAAATTGGACTTCACCACCCTGCGGGTGGATGTTTGAAATCGGTCGCCTCGCGCCGACCGCATTGTCTTGGGGAGGATAGATCATGGACGCGCAAACCTTTGGCGCTTTCCTGTTGTGGCTGATCATTGTCGCGGTCGTCGTGGTGATCGCCGTCTACGTCTTGCGATGGCTCTATCGCCGGTCGACCAAGGAGACGGCGTTCGTGCGCACCGGCTTCATGGGCGAGAAGGTGGTGGTGAATGGCGGCGCCTTCGTCATTCCGGTGCTGCACGAGATCACGCCGGTCAACATGAACGTGCTGCGCATCGAGGTGCGCCGCGAGGATGGCTTTGCGCTGATCACCAAGAACCGGATGCGGGTCGACCTGATCGCCGAGTTCTTCGTCCGTGTCGGCGCCAGCCGCGAGCTGGTCGCCGCCGCCGCACAGACGCTCGGGCGGCGCACGCTGCAGCCGGACAGTCTGCGCGAACTTTTGGAAGGCAAGTTCGCCGGCGCCATGCGCACGGTTGCCGCCCAGATGACGCTTGAAGAGATGCATGAATTGCGCGGCGACTACGCCGCCAAAGTGCGCAAGCTCGCTTCGGAATCGCTTGCCGCCAACGGGCTGGAACTGGAGAGCGTCGCCATCGTCGACCTCGACCAGACCAGCCTCGAATATTTCGACCCGTCCAACGCTTTCGATGCCGAAGGCCTGACGCAGTTGACGGAGTCGATCGAGACGCGGCGCCGGATGCGCAACGAGATCGAGCAGCGCACGCTGGTCGATATCCGCAACCAGAACCTCGACACCCAGCGCAAGGTTCTGGAAATCGACCGCGACACCGAATATGCCCGCCTCGAACAGGAGCGCGAAGTCGAGATCCGCCGTGCCTCGCAGCGCTCGGAACTTGCCATCGAGCGCGCGCTGCGCGACCAGGAATCGGAGCAGGCGCAACTGTCGTCGCGCGAAGCCGTGGAAAAGTCGCGTCTCAACCAGGAGCGCAACATCACCGAAGAACGCATCAAGAGCGAGGAGGACACGCAGCGCCGGGAGATCGCGCGGCGCCGTTCGCTCGACGAGACCGAGATGAAGATGCGCGAACTGACCGAGCGCGAGCAGATCGCGCTCGAGCTGTCGCTGGAAAAGGCGCGGATCGAACGCGAAGGCACGCAGAGCCAGCTCGAGATTGAACGCAGGAAGCAGCTCGAAGTCGCCGAGCTGGAACGCCAGATCGCGCTCGCCGAAAAGGCGCTTGAAGTGACCAGGGCCGAGGCGGAAAAGCGTCGTGCGGAGATCGTCGAGAACCAGGCGACCGAGACCGCGCGGATTGCCCAGGAACGGGTCGTCGACGAGGTCCGGATTGAACGGGAGCGCCATCTCGAAGCGCTGCAGATCGCCAAGCGCCAGGCTTTCGAGGAGGCCGAGATTTCGGCCGGCGAGGAGGTCGAGCGCGCCCGCATCACCACCGAGCGCGGCATCGAGGAAGCGCGCCTGATCAAGGATCGCGACATCAGGCAACTTGGTGTCGACCGTGACCAGAAGATCGAGATCGCTGAGATCCAGAAGGCCATCGACATTGCCAAGAAGACGCAGGAGCGCTCCTCGGCGATCGCGGCTTCCGAAGCCGTGCGTGCCAAGGCCGTCCAGGCCGAGGAGCAGGCGTTCACCGCGCGTGAACGCGAGATCGCCGAGCGCCGCAAGCTGACCGACCTGATCGGTGCGCAACGCGAGGCCGAGCGCGAGGCCTTGCGCATCGTCTCAGCCGCTGATGCCGAGATGAAGGCGGCAAAGAGCCTCGCCGAAGCGCAGAAGATCGCCGCCGTCGCCTCGGCGGAAGCGGAGAAGATCCACGCCCTTGCCGCGGCCCAGCGCTACGAGGTCGACGCCGCCGGCCATCGCCAGCTCAACGAGGCTGAAAACATTCTTTCCGAGGGCGCGCGGGCCGGGCGCCTGCGCGGCAAGCTGCTCGACCACATGGAAGGCATCATCCGCGAAAGCGTCAAGCCGATGGAAAAGATCGAGGGCATCAAGATCCTGCATGTCGACGGCATCAATAGCGGCCAGGGCGGCAACCGCAACGTCACCGACGAAGTGATCGACTCGGCGCTGCGCTACCGGGTGCAGGCGCCGATGATCGACAATCTGATGAAGGAGATCGGCATCGAGGGCGGTTCGCTCGGCCGCATGACCGACGTGCTGCGCGATGCCAAGGACATTTCGAGCCTGACGCGCGACAAGAAGAGCAAGGGCAAGACGGGTAAGGAAGTTGATGATGACGATCGCGACCGCTGACGGGATTGCCGCGCAGTCAGCGATGCGTCGCCCCCCGCGCCAGGTTCTCCATGATGCCGGCGGCGGCGTGAAATGACCAAGGTCTATGTATCCTCGGTCATTCCCGCGCCAGCGGCGGAAGTCTGGAAGCTCGTCCGCAACTTCAATGGCTTGCCGGGCTGGGCGCCGTTCGCTGCCGAAAGCCGCATCGAGCAGAATGCGCAAGCCGACCAGATCGGCTGTATCAGAAGTTTCACGCTCAGGGATGGCGGGCGCATTCGCGAAAGACTGCTGGCGCTGTCGGACTACGATCTGTCCTGCAGCTACGCCATACTGGAAAGCCCGATGGCAGTGGAGAATTATGTCGCCACCCTGTCGCTGACGCCGATCACCGACGGCAATCTGACGCTGGCCGAATGGCAAGCGGAGTTCGACTGCGCGCCCGATCGCGAAGCAGCATTGATGCACCAGATCGGTAATGGCGTGTTCCAGACAGCCTTGACCGCATTGAAACATCGGTTCGGGCGCTGATATCTGCCAATGGTTCAGGTTCGCCAGAGCACGATTATCGATGCGCCGATCGAAGAAGTCTGGGCGATCCTGCGCGACTTCAACAGCCATGACCGCTGGCACCCGGCAATCTCCTTCAGCGAGATCGAGGGCGGTGAGCCGGTCGATGCGGTCGGCTCGGTTCGGCATTTCCGGCTGGCCGACGGTGGCGAACTGCGTGAACAATTGCTGGCGCTGTCCGACAAGGACCGGCGGCTGAGCTATTGCCTGCTCGAGGCGCCGCTGCCGCTGATGGGCTATGTCGCCTCGGTGCGGCTGAAGCCGGTGACCGACGGCAACGCCACCTTCTGGGAATGGCGCTCGGAGTTCGACCCGCCCGCGCATCGCCGCGACGAACTGGTCAAGCTGGTCAGCGAAGGCATCTATCAGGCCGGCTTCGCGGCCGTGCGCAATCTCCTGCGACGTGGAAGTGTGGGCTCGCCGGTCGATGCAAGACCATCTCCGGCAGCAGTAGTCACCCAGATGCCATCCGCAAGCGTGCCGCGTTTCGCCCCAACCCTTGCATCATCTGGCCAGGCCGCGACAACCAGGGCGATCGTCGTCGAGCGCTATGGCGGCCCGGAGGAGTTGCAGCTCAAGGAAATCGGACTACCGCCGCCCGCGCCGAACGAGGTGCAGATCCGTCATACGGTGATCGGCGTCAATTTCATCGACGTCTATTGCCGCACCGGTCTCTTCGATCTTCTGCAACCGCCTGGCGTGCCGGGCATGGAGGCCGCCGGCGTCATCGAGGTAATTGGCTCGGCGGTGTCGGGGTTTGCGGTTGGCGACCGTGTCGCCTATGCCTGTCCGCCGGTCGGCGCCTATTGCGAGCGGCGCAACATGGCGCCCGAATTGCTGATCCATCTGTCCGACGACATTAGCGACGAAATTGCGGCAGCCGGCCTACTCAAGGGTGTTTCCGCCAGTTTTCTGCTGCATGATGTCCATGCCGTGAAGCGCGGCGACATCGTTCTGATCCATGCGGCAGCCGGTGGCATCGGCCAGTTGCTGGTGCAATGGGCGCGTCATCTCGGCGCGACGGTGATCGCCACGGTGTCGAGCGATGACAAGGCGCGCATCGTCGAGCGTCTCGGCGCGCACCATCTCATCGTCTACTCCCGCGAAAATTTCGCCGAGGCGGTCATGCGGCTGACCAATGGCGCAGGCGCCGATATCGCCTATGACGCGGTCGGCAACGACACCTTCGCGGGCTCGCTCGCAGCCCTTGCCGTGCGTGGCCATCTCATCAGTTTCGGCCAGGCTTCGGGGCCGGTCGGCAATTGGGACATCGGCCGCTTCGCCACCAAGTCAATCACACTTTCGCGGCCCAACTATGCGCACTATACCGACACACCGCAGAAACTCGCATCGCACGTAAACCGCTTCTTTGCCGTGTTACGACAGGGGATTGTCAGGGTCGCTTCGCCGAGGCGATACGATCTTGCTCAGGCTGCGGCCGCCCATCGCGATTTGGTGTCTCGGCGAACTACCGGCGCGCTAGTGCTGAGGGTGTGAGGCGGCGATTTGGTGTCCGACCATCCTTTTTGCACACCTTACCGCCGTTTGAGAGGTCAAGACTGCTTGGACGTAAGCGGTATTCCGGGGCACCTTTCGGGGGCGGAACCGGCGCCGAGCATTGGGCCGTGGTCACCTCACGGATCGAAACCTGCAAACCCAACGGCGTCGAGGGCTCCTCGGCTACCTCACCGACGTCCTCACTAGGATAGTCAACGTCAGAACACCGCTTACGATCAAACACTGGATGCGCCAAGCTCAGAAACGTACCGTTGAGGACACTTGGCGCCACATTGGCCACCTCGTCACAACGATCGAGCCCGCCGAATGCAACAACTACTTCACAAGCGACGGATATGTTCCGTAAAATGGGGAAGACTCTAGGCGGGAAAATGACTGATTGCAGTTTAGCTTGACAGGTGCGCGATCGGCACGATGCTGCATGTTTAGACTAGGATCGCTCCCCAAGCCGGGCCGCCCTTCCGCGGGTAGCGACCATGGACCGTGTCGAATTTGCACCGGCTTCCGCAGCCTGCAGGATGCTATTCCACATCTCCCGGCTTCCGACAGCGCGGGCACGTGCATTGACGGCTGCTTCCGTTGCGGGGATCCAGGTATCCAGCATCGTCTTGTCGCCTCGCTGCCCTTTGCCGCGCTTCTTGATGCCGGTCGTGATGGCTTCAATGATGGCGGCCTGGCCGGCGGCTGAAAGCCGTTCATCCTGTTTCAGGGCTTGTGCCGCTTTTTCGAAACGCCGTCGCATAAAGCGGGCCCGTGGAGGCGCCTACGGCATCGAGAAAGGCCGATGCGGCAGCGGAGAAGATTTCCGACGCAAGCATGTGGTCGAGGTCGAGCTTGGCCAACTCGGCGTTCACCGCCAGGAAGCCGAGTGACATGGTGATGCCATGGTCTGCGTCGCCGATGGCGCCATCCAAGTCCGAGAGGTCATCCTTCCCCGCCTCGATCGCAATGGAGATGCGATAGAACATCCCGCTCAGGCGTCGCGCCGCACTGTCCGACATCGTGTTCCTCCCAGTTCAAGCAGGATGCGGCCCATCGTATCGGCGCATGCTTCTAAATCTCAGCCGACCCGCAGGACAGCCGTATCGCAAGGATGATGGAACGCGGGTCCTCTCGCCGGCCGGCGCGGGCGTGACTTGATCATGTTTTGGTCGCCACAGAGGAGCTGCAGGCCCTCTGGTGGGCTTGTGATCCCCACAAGACCTCAACTCTCGGAGATACGGGTGCAAGGTAGACCCGCTTTTACGCGCGCCACGAACCAGAATGGTTAGCATTTCAATGTTACGTTTCCTCTCGCTACTGTGCGTCGGACAACGCCATTTCAGTCGCTCGTTGTATCAAGGAACAGGTGCACCAGCTTCGATAAGCCGTTCGCGCTTAAGATCCACCCATAGGGCCGGGGGGATGTCCTCTCGCAGATAGCCGATATTCTCCTTCAGCTCATCGGCAGACCTTGCACCCGGGATGACACTCGACACGAGGTGGTGGCCGAGCGGGAACTGGATGGCGGCCGCCGGCAGCGACACCTTGTGGCTGATACAGATGGCCTCGATGCGACGGACGCGTTCGACAACCGACTCGGGTGCGGGCCTGGTGTTGAAGGTGGCGCCCTTCACCGCACCTGTTGCCAGGATGCCGGAATTGTAGGGGCCGCCGATGATGATTCTGGTGCCGCGCTGTTCGCAGAGCGGCAGCAAGGTCGCCAGCGGCTCCTGCTCCAGCAACGTGTAGCGGCCGGCGAGCAGGAAGTAGTCGAAGGCTCCGGCGACGACGAAGTCAGACAGCATCTGCCACTGGTTGATGCCGACGCCGACCGCCTTGATGACGCCTTGCGAGCGCAATTCGTCGAGCGCCGGATAGGCGCCGTCCATCGCTTCCCGGAAGCGGCTCCGGGCATAGGGATCCTCGCCGGGACCGAAATGAATGGCCTCGTCCGGGTCATGGATCGAGACCATGTCGACATAGTCGGTGTCGAGGCGCTTCAGCGTGCCTTCGAGCGAACGCATCACCGCATCGCGCGAATAGTCGAACTCAGCGCGGAAGGAACCGGGCTGATCCCACAGCGCCAGCTTCAGCTCTTCGGGGGGGATCGGCACAAGGTCGTAACCGATCTTCGACGAGATGACGATGTCCGCGCGCGGCAACGACTTGATGGCCAGCCCGAGCCGGGTCTCGCTGACGCCAAAGCCATAGACAGGTGCCGTGTCGAAATAGCGGATGCCGTTGTCATAGGCCGCCTGCACGGTCTTCACCGCCGCATCGGTATTGACGGCGCGGTACATGTTGCCCAGCCCGGTGCCGCCGAGCCCGATCGTCGTCACCTTTAGGCCCCCCTTGCTAACAGTCCTGAATTCGATTTCAGCCATTTTCTCTCCTGGGATCTTTGGTCTTCCATCGTGCCGGCGAAGCGGCGGCCCTCCCGCGCCGTGTTCAGGCGGCGGGAAGGCGTCGCAGCACCGGGGTCCAAAAAGCATTGACATAAAATTTGTCATATAACAATGTAACAAGACGACAAAGGTGCAGGCTCGCAAACGAATAGGGAGGAACGCATGGACGACGAAACGAAAAATCAGATGGAGATGGCGAATGCCGCCATTTCCAGGCGCAGTGCTTTCGCAGTGGCGGGGAAGTTCGGCCTCGGTGCCGCAGGGCTCGCCAGCGGACTGGGAGCGGGTCTTGCCGGCGGCATCAGCGCGGCACGAGCCGCCGATTCATCGCCCGGGCTGCCGAAGAAGCCTTACAAGTTCCACTTCGTCTGCCATGTGACGCTGGACCAGTTCTTCACGCCTACGGTTTACGGCATGCAGGATGCCTGCGCTGCTTTCGGCTGCAGCTACCAGTGGACGGGTTCGCAAAAGAACGTCGTCTCGGAAATGGTCAGCGCCATGCAGACCGCGATCGCGCAGAAGTCGGACGGCATTGCGGTGTGCCTGATCGACCCGACGGCCTTCGACGCCGCCACCGACATGGCCGCGCAAGCCGGCATTCCGGTCGTCGCCTTCAACGCCGACGTGCCGGTCGGTAGCCCCAACAAGCGGCTCTCCTATGTCGGCCAGCCGCTCTATCAGTCCGGCTACAATTCGGCGCTGAAGTGGCTGAAGCTGATTCCCAAGGGCGGCCATGTCATGCTGTCGATCGGCGTTCCCGGCTCGCTCAACACGCAGCCCCGCCTCGACGGCTACATCCAGGCGATCAAGGACAGCAAGAGCGGCGTCACCTACGATGTCGTCAACACCGGCCCCGATCCCGCAACAGAAATCTCGCGCGTCGAGAGCTACTATCTCAGCCACAAGGACGTGAAGGGCATGTTCGGCACCGGTGGGGCCGACACCTATGCCTGCGGTTTCATCTCCAACAAATACAGCCTGGTGAAAGCCGGCGGCGCCGTGGCCGGTTTCGATCTGTTCCCGCAGACGCTGGACTTCATCAAGTCGGGCGACGTCAACTTCACCACCGACCAGCAGGCCTATCTGCAGGGCTTCCTGCCGGTCCAGCAGATGTATCTCTACAAGCTTTCGGGCGGTCTTGTCGGCCCGGCCAACAGCGACACCAGCCAGGCCTATGTGACCAAGGACAATGTCGACGCCTATGTCGGCAAGTCCCGCTTCGAGGGTCGCAGCGACGTCGAGCCGACCTGACGCTGTCCAGCAGGCAAAACCCCTGCCCTCGCCGCGTCGTCTTCCGATGACGTGGCGAGGGCCCCGCCGGCTGCCAGCAGTCGTCGCGCTTTTTGCCGATCCGCCTTTCCGCCCATAATTCGAAACCAGGAACACAAGAGTGCCGCCAGTCCAAGCCTCAAAAACGGGCGAAACCGCAAAAGCCGGGAAGGCCACCGTCGGCGTCAAGGTCCCCCATACGATGACGGAAAGGCTGCTCATCCTGCTTTCCCGTTATCGCGAGGCCAGCATCGCCGTCGTCGCCATCGTCCTGGTCGTCTATTTCCAGTTCGGCAGCGATGGCGGATTCCTGTCACCGCAATTCATGAGCGTCGTGCTGCGCGACACCGGCCGGCTCGGCCTGATCGCTGCGGCGGAAGTCATGCTGATGATCACCGGCGAAATCGATCTGTCGCTCAGCGCCATCTTCTCGATCGCGCCCTATGTCATGGCACTGCTGTCGGTCACATACGGTGTGCCGCTCGCTGTCGGCGCACTGATCGGCGTGCTGATCGGTATACTGGTCGGCGCCATCAACGGCATCATCACCGTGCGCTTCAAGGTGCCATCGCTGATCACCACCGTCGGCATGCTGTTCTTCCTGCAAGGCATTGTCGTGTCGATCTACAACAGCCAGCCGATCGTGGCGCCGGTCGAGCAGCCCTTCAATGCCATCTTCGGGCAGAGCCTCTACCAGCCGGCCGATGGCCTGTTGTCGTGGCACGGCGTGACAGCCTTCACGCCCTTCCTCTGGGCGGTGCTGGTCGTGCTGGTGCTGGCGCTGGTGCTGAACCGCACCACTTTCGGCCTGCACACCATCGCCACCGGTTCCAACATCATCGGCGCCCGCGAGATCGGCGTGCGCACCGACCGCATGAAGATCTACAATTTCATGATCGCCGGCGGCTGTGCCGCCTTTGCCGGCATCATCAACACCGCCCAGTTCACCTCGGCCGACCCGCAGGCCGGCAGCCCGTTTCTCACATTGCAGGCGATCGCGGCCGCGGTCATCGGCGGCACCTCGTTGCTCGGCGGCTCCGGCACTGTCATCGGCGCGCTGATCGGCGCCTTCGTCGTCGCTTCGCTGAACAACGGCCTGGTGATGATCGGGGCCCAAGCCACCGTATCCGACATTTATCTCGGCGCGGCCATCATCGCCGCGATGATCCTCTCAATCCAGGTCGACCGCCTGCGCACACGGAGGCGCCTATGAGTTCGCCAGCCATTCCACCGCTCGCCCCCGATGCACCCGTCGTGCTGGAGATGTCCAACATCTCCAAGAGTTTCGGTGCCGTCACGGCGCTGGTCGACGTCTCGATCAAGCTGCGCCAGGGCGAAGTCCTGGCGCTGGTCGGCGACAACGGCGCCGGCAAGTCGACGCTGATCAAGATCCTGTCCGGCTTCCACCAGCCCGACACCGGCACCATCGTCTCGCAAGGCAAGGAGGTGCGTTTCGCCTCGCCGCGCGACGCCCGCGCCCAAGGCATCGAGACCGTCTATCAGGACCTGGCGCTGATCGGCGATCTCAGCGTCTTCCACAACATGTTCCTGGGCCGCGAGTACCACAAGCGCTTCCTGGGCCTGAACCTGCTCGACAACAGGAAGATGCGCGAACAGGCGCAGCTCTATCTCGATACGCTGGGCATCACGATCCCCAGCGTCAACAGCACGGTCGATCTCCTGTCGGGTGGGCAGCGGCAATGCATTGCGGTCGCCCGCTCGATCTATTCGTCGCCGAAGATCCTGGTCCTCGACGAACCGCTGGCGGCGCTCGGCGTGCGCGAGAGCGCGCATGTGCTGTGCCTGATCCAAAACCTGCGCCAGCAGCGCCAGGTCTCGGTGATCCTGATCGTTCACAACTACAACCAGATTTTCGAAGTCTGCGACCGCATCAACTTCCTGCATTCGGGCGAGGTCGCGCTTGACGCCTCCACGGCCGACACAAGCGAGGAAGAACTGATCCGCATCGTCAAGTCGGGCCTCGGCCGCAAGGCGATCGACGCCGCCGCGGCCGAAGTACGGCCGGGCATCCTATGACCCTGTCGCCACCACACACCACGATCGAAACCATTGCCGGCCGAGCCGGTCCGCCAAGCCCATACACGGAGTACTTGTTTTGACGTTCTCACCCACCGAACTGACCAGATCCCTTGGCCGCGGGCTGCTGTCCTTTCCGCTGACCTTCTTCGAGGATGACGGCGGCTTCAACGAGGACGGCTATCGCGCCCATGTCGCCAGCCAAGGCGCTGCCGGAGCAAGCGGGCTTTTTGCCGCCGGCGGCACGGGCGAATTCTTTTCGCTGACACTGGAAGAATACAAGCGCGTCGTGCGGGCAGCGTCTGACGAGGTGCCTGATCACCTGCCGCTGCTTGCCGGCGTCGGCTACGGCACGCATATGGCGGTAGAGTTTGCCAAGGCCGCCGAGGCTAATGGCGCCGACGGGCTGCTGGTGCTGCCGCCCTATCTGGTCAAATCCGAGCAGGACGGCCTGCGCCGGCATCTGACCGCCATCTGCCGTTCCGTCGGCATCGGCGTGATCGCCTATAACAGGGACAATGCGGTGCTGACGCCCGAGACCCTTGACCGGCTGGCGCAGGACTGCCCGAACTTGATCGGCCTAAAGGACGGCGTCGGCGACATCGAGCTGCTCACCGCGCTGCGCTACCGCATGGACGACCGCCTGATCTTCATCGGCGGCATGCCGACGGCCGAAGTTCATGCCAGTGCGGCGGCAGCGATCGGCATGACGACCTATTCCTCGGCAATCTACAATTTCGCGCCCGAAATGGCGCTGCGTTTCTTCAACGCTCTGCGCGCCGGGCGCACGACCGAGGTCGGCGATATCATCCGGTCGTTCTTCCTGCCCTATCTCGCCATCCGCAACCGGCGCGCCGGCTATGCCGTCTCGATCGTCAAGGCTGGCGCGCGCATTGCCGGGATCGATTGCGGCCCGATCAGGTCACCGCTTCTCGACCTCACAGTGGATGAGGAGCGGCAGCTAGCGGCACTCATGCAGTCCTGCAACATGCCGGTCGGAGAGCTGGTGTGAAATCCGATGGGCCGCGGGGACACATCGACAATCAGGTCTGATCCGGTGCTACGACCGGACCGAACCATCGACCATGCGGCGATAACGCTCGCGGCCGGCTTCGAGATGTTCGCGCAAGGTGAAGCGAGCGGCTTCGACATTCTGCCGCTCGATGGCCTGATAAATCCGCCGGTGCTCCATCTGGACCTGTTCGAGGTAGAGCCGCCGCTGCTCAGGGGTTTCGGCCCTTGGGCGGATCGACTGGCGCGGAATGATGACCGGTCCGAGAAAATGCATGAAGCGTTCGAAATAGGGATTGCCGGTTGCCGAGGCGATCGCCCGGTGGAAGGCAAAGTCCGGCTCGATGGCGCTCTCGCCGGCGGCGATCGATGCATCGATGGCGTCGAGGCAATCGCGCATGCGGGCAAGATCGTCGTCGCCGCGCTTCTCGGCGGCGATGCCGGCGGCTTCCAGTTCCACGGCGAGCCGAAGCTGCAACACGTTCTGGACTTCGGTCAGCGAGTGAAGCTCGTCGGACACGATGCGAAACGTCGTGTTGGCCTCATGGTCGGCGACGAACACGCCCGACCCCTGGCGGCTGACCACAAGCCCTTCCGAGCGCAGCGAGGCCATGGCTTCGCGGATCACCGTGCGGCTCACCCCGAATTGCGCGATCAGCTCCTGTTCGGTCGGCAATTTCTCCCCACTGGTCAGATGGCCGGCGCGTATTTCGCGCGCAAACCAATCGGCTACCTGTGCCGTGCGGCTGATCTGCGGGGGAAGGCCAAAGGAACGTTTCATCGCCATCCAGCAATAAACGAACCGCTGTTGGTGGCAACCGATTATTTGTACGGTGATATGATAAGATTTGTGCCGCACTGGTCGCGCGCGATCTCCATTCGCCTTGGCAGGCCTGCGCGACCATGTCTGCCGCGACCATGAAAGGACATGGATTGGCTCTCTCCGACAAACCGGTGCTGTTGACCGGCGCCTCCGGCACGATCGGGCGCCTGCTCTCAGTCAGGCTGGCGGCACTGGGCTGGACCTTGCGGCTCACCGATGTCGTGCCCTTGCCCATCCCGCTGCCGGACAAGGCAAGTTTCGACATTGTCGATCTCGAGAACCAGCAGGCGGTGAACGATTTGGCACAAGGCTGCGGCCTGATCCTGCATTTCGGCGGCGTATCGACCGAGCAATCCTTCGAGACGGTGCTCGGTCCCAACCTGCGCGGCAGCTTCCACATCTACGAAGCTGCACGCAGCCAGCGGGCACGCGTTGTGTTCCCCTCCTCCGTGCACGCCGTCGGCCTCTACGAGCGGACGAAGATCCTCGACCAGGACTGCCTGTTGCGTCCGGACGGCTATTACGGCCTGTCGAAGGCCTATGGCGAGATGCTGGCGCGCCTGTACTTCGACAAGCATGCGGTCGAAAGCGTGCTGATCCGTATCGGCTCGGTACTGCCTGAGGTTCCGGACGAAAGGATCCTGTCGACCTGGATATCTCACGATGACTTTGTCCGCCTGATCGAACGTTGCGCCGAGGCCGAGCACGTCGACTGCTCGGTGATCTGGGGGCAGTCCAACAACAGCCGCGGTTTCTGGCGCCGTGATGCCAGGCACAAGATCGGCTGGACGCCGCTCGACAGTTCCGACGGCCAGGCCGAGCGCGTCCGCGGCAAGGTGACGGACAACCCGGTTGTCGAGCGATACCAGGGCGGCAAATTCATCGTCGTCGACTATAGCCGTGCCGACTTTCCGCCGCGCTCGATGTTCTCGGACGAGTGATCTATTTACGCTGGCGGCAGCTTCCGCCCAACGATCATATCGGCGGCCTTCTCGGCGATCATGACGACAGCGGCATTGGTGTTCGACGACACGATGCTTGGCATGACCGAACTGTCGCAGACGCGCAGGCCCTGCAGCCCGCGCAGGCGAAGCTCCGGATCGACGACGCTCTGCGCATCGCCACCCATCCGGCACGAGCCGACCGGGTGATAGGCGCTGCGGCCATGCTCGCGGGCGAAGGCTTCGAGTGCTGCACGTCCCTGCGTTGCCGCGCCCGGAAGGTGCTCGCGGCTGATGTATTTGGCGAAGGCCGGTTGCGACAGTATCTCGCGGCTGATCTCGATGCCGTCGACGGCGCGCTCCAGATCGTAGCGTTCGGCGAAGGGATTGGGATCGATGATTGGCGGATCGCGCAGATCGGCGGATCGCAGCGTAACACTGCCGCGCGAGCGGGGCCGCACATGGTAGGAATTCAACGTACAGCCATTGCCGCCGGGAACTGAGCCGATGCCTTCCTCGACGCCGGCGCCAGGCAGGAAGTGGAACTGAATGTCGGGCGTCTTCTCCGTCCGATCGCCCCACCAGAAGCCGCCGGCCTCGACGATGTTGGAGGCCACCGGCCCCTTGCCGAAGAGTGCGTATTCGAGGCCGGCGACCGCCTGCCAGCGCTTCTTCTTGTAGCGGTCGATGCCGTGCGGCCCGTTGAGTTCGGCGACGACATCGACATCCATGTGATCGTGCAGGTTCTGGCCGACGTTACTCGAGTCGTGGACCACCTTGATGCCATGTTGTCCGAGATGCGCGGCCGGGCCGATGCCGGACAGCATCAAAAGCGTCGGCGAGCCGATGGCGCCGGCGGTGACGATCACCTCGCGCTCGGCGCCGAGCCGCTCGGTGCGGCCGTTGACGACGATCTCGACGCCGATGGCGCGGCCATTCTCAACCACGATGCGGCTGACAGTGGCGTCGGTGCGGAGCGTCAGATTTTTGCGACCAAGCGCCGGCTTGAGATAGGCAACCGCCGTGCTGCTGCGTTTACCGTGGCGCGTCGTCGTCTGGTAGAAGCCAGCGCCTTCCTGCTCTCCGGCATTGAAATCGGCCCGGAACGGAAGACCCGCCTGCTGCGCCGCCTTGACGAAGACGCGGGTCAGTGGATGCGGCGCGCCGCTGGAAACGCCGAGCGGACCGTCGATGCCGTGCTGCGGGCCGGCGAAGGTGTCGTTGCCCTCGGACCGCCGAAAATAGGGCAGCACGTCGGCGTAGCTCCAGCCCGCGCAGCCATCGTCAACAGCCCATCCGTCGTAATCCTGCGGGCAACCACGGGTGAACACCTGGGCGTTGATCGAGGAGCCGCCGCCCAGCACACGCGCCTGCGGATAGACCATGGTGCGGCCGTCGATCGCCTTGCCGGGCGCCGTGTCGTAGCCCCAGATCAGCGGCCCCGCCGTCATCTTGAAGAAGCCGACCGGCAGATGGATGTAGCGATCGGTGTCGGGCGGCCCGGCCTCGAGCAGGATGACGGACAGGTCCGGATCCTCGCTCAGCCTGGCAGCCAGGATGCAGCCGGCCGAGCCGCCGCCGACGATTATGTAATCCGGCATTCTCACTCCTTTGCGCAGGCAAAATCATTGCCTCGCCCTCCTGCGCATAACGATCTCAAGTCGCTTGTGCCGCGTCAAGAGAAAGGGTATGGTTATCGTGTTGAAGGGTTGTCGTACAAGTGGAGGAACTTGACAACACTTCGATCGAAGGCCCGGCCGCGCTCCCCGCGCATGCCGCCGGGCGGGAAACAGATTTCAATCGGGAGGTTTGAACAATGAAGGTCAGGACAGATTGTACGCTTTCGGTCAGCCGCCGGACGCTGATGATGGGCGCCACCGCCGGCGTGGCGGCGCTCGCCATGCCAAGGGTGCTGCGTGCGCAGGAAAAGCCGACGCTGGTGACGTCGATCCGTTCGCTATCCAACCCCTACCACGCGGTGTGGAAGACCGGCGCCGAGGCCTATGCCAAATGGGCCGGGCTCGAACATGTCACGCTGGTTTCGGAAGGCAACAGCGAGAAGGGCATCGCCGACATCAAGGCAATGCTCGCCAAGACCGGCGGCAACATGGTGCTCAATTCCGACCCCAACGACACGCCTGATGCGCGCCCGATCGTTGAGGCCTGCGCCAAGGCCGGCGCCTATGTCGTGACGCAGTGGAACAAGCCGCCGGATCTGCACCCGAAGGACTTCAACCCGAACTACGTTTCCCATATCGAGTTCGACGGCATCCAGAGCGGCAAGACCATCGCCGAGATCCTGTTCAAGACCATCGGCGGCAAGGGCGGCATCGTCGCGCTCGGCGGTCTGATCTCGACGACGGCGGCGATCGAGCGCAAGAAGGGTCTCGACGCGGCGCTGGCCGCCAATCCCGACATCAAGCTGCTCGACTTCCAGGTCGCCAACTGGAAATCGACCGAGGCCTTCGACCTGATGGGCAATCTGCTCACCCGCTTCGGCGACGACATCAAGGGCATCTGGGCCGCCAATGACGACATGGGCTCCGGCGCACTCGAAGCGCTGCGCGCCGAAAACCTTGCCGGCAAGGTGCCGATCGTGGGTGTCGACGGCATCAAGACTGCGGTCGACGCGGTGCGCACGGGCGAGTTCGCCTGCACCGTCACCTCGGATCCGTTCTGGCAGGGCGGCATGGGACTGGCCATCGGCTACAACGCCAAGATCGGCAAATTCGACCCGGTCAAGGAGCCGCCGGAACACCGCGAATTCTACGGCAAGGCGGTGCTGATCTCGCACGACAATGTCGAGGAATACTACAAGACCAATGTCGACGCGAAGCCGGAGATCGACTGGAACGACCTGTGGGGTCGGGTGACCGGGGCCATCCGGACCTGACCGCCGGAGCGGGCCGCCGCTCCCTGGCGGCCCGCTCCCCTTTTCAGCAGACGGGAAGCGGTTTCTTGACAATCCATACAGAACCCCTGAAGTCCGTTTCGGACATCGAGCGGACGACGCTTATGACATTTCTCCCCGGCCCCATCGCCACTGTGTTCGGTGGCAGGCGCTGGCGCAGCCTGGCGCCGCTGGCGGTGCTGATCGTGCTGTGCGTGCTCATCGCGATCGCCAATCCCAACTTCATTGAACTGCGCAATCTGGTGCGGCTTGCCAATTCGGCCGCAGTGCCGCTGACGCTGGCGATGGGGCTGACCTTCATCATCCTGATGGGCAGCATCGACCTCTCCGTCGAGGGAACCCTGTCGGTGTCGGCGATGGTGGTGGTGCTGCTTGCTGCCAATGACAGCAATGGCAATGATTATGGCTGGTGGGCCGTGCTCGCCGCGATCGTCGCGGGCACCGCGATGGGGTTCGTCAGCGGCCTCGTCCAGACCATGCTGCGCATCCCCTCCTTCATGGCCACGCTCGGCATGTGGTTCATCGGCCTTGGCCTGTCGGTCTATATGCTGGGCGGCTCGGCGATCCGGCTCAACAACGCCTCGATCCGCGACTTGGCCTTGCACCGTTTCCTTGGCTTGCCGGTGGCGGTCTGGGTCGCGTTTGGCGCTTTCCTGCTCGCCGCTGTCATCCAGTACCACACCAAGCTCGGGCGCCACATATTGGCGATCGGTGGCGACGAGGACGTCGCCAAGCTCTCCGGCGTCAATGTGGTGCGCGTGCGCATCACCGCCTTTGCCTTGGCCGGTTTCTTCTTCGGCATATCAGGCGTGCTTGCCGCCGCCCAGCTTGGCCAGTCGCATGCCGTCATCGGCGACGGCAGGCTGTTTGCCGCCGTCACCGCCGTCGTGGTCGGCGGCACGGCGCTGACCGGCGGCGAAGGCGGCGTCGTCAACACGCTGATCGGCGTGCTGATCGTCACCGTGCTTGCCAACGGCATGATCCTGCTCGGCATCTCGCCCTACATCCAGCAGACGGTACAGGGCCTGATGATCATCGCCGCGGTGGCGTTGTCGCTCGACCGCGTCCGCCTCAGGATCGTCAAGTGAGCGCCATGCTGCAGGCGTCCCACATCATCAAGAATTTTCCCGGCGTCCAGGCCTTGCGCGATGTTTCGATCGAGGTCCGGCCCAGCGAGGTGGTCGGGCTGATCGGCGAGAACGGCGCCGGCAAGTCGACGCTGATGCGCGTGCTGGCCGGCAGCTATCGGCCGGATGGCGGCAGCCTGACGCTGGACGGCGAACAGCTTCGCATGCGCTCTCCGCGCGATGCGGCCCGACATGGCATCGGCATGGTGTTCCAGGAGCAGTCGCTTGTGCTCAATCTGACCGTCGCCGAAAACATCTATCTCGGCGAGGAGGACCGTTTCACCCGTTTCGGCATCGTCAACTGGCGCGCCATGAACGCCGCGGCACGTCGCCAACTGGCCAAGATCGGCATCGACATCGATGTCACGGCGCGCACCTCCGAACTCACCTTCGCGGCCCGCCAGATGGTGGAGCTGGCCAAGGCGCTGACGTTGGAGGAAGTGGTCGAACGGCAATTGCTCATCCTGCTCGACGAGCCGACCTCGGTGCTCAACGCCGCCGACATCGAGGTGCTGTTCGCCCGCGTGCGCTCGCTCAAATCCCGGGCCAGCTTCGTCTTCGTCTCGCATCGTCTCGACGAGGTGTTGGCAATATCGGACCGCGTCTACACGATGAAGGACGGGGCGGTCGTTGCCGAACACCGCGCGGCCGAGGTCACCGCGCCGGAATTGCACGAGATCATGGTCGGGCGCGGGCTGCAGGCGGAATATTATCGCGAGGCCCGCCAGCAGGCGCCGCGTGAGACGGTCATGGTCGAGGCCAGGGGGCTTGGTGCGAACGGTGCCTATCACGGCGTCGACCTGAAAATCAGGGCTGGCGAGATTGTCGGCATTGCCGGCGTCGTCGGCTCCGGCCGCGAGGAGGTCACGCGCACCATCGGCGGCTTCCTGCAGCACGATGCCGGCGAGATGAAAATCGCCGGCGATGCCGTGCGCTTCGCCTCGCCGGAGCCGGCGGTGCGCAAGGGGATCGGCTATGTGCCGCGCGAGCGGCGGCTTGAAGGGCTGGTGATGTTCCTGTCGATTGCCGAGAACATTTCGCTCGCCGATCTCTCCAGCGTCATGCGCCATGGCGCCATCGACTATGGCAAGGAGCGCCGGCTCGCCGCCGACTGGATCAAACGGCTGCGCATCAAGGCGCCCGGCCCCGATGCCGCCTGCCGCAAGCTCAGCGGCGGCAACCAGCAAAAGGTGGTGCTGGCGCGCTGGATGACGGCAGGCTCGCGCATCCTCGTGCTCGACCATCCGACGCGTGGCTTGGATGTCGGGGCCAAGGAGGAGGTCTACGAACTGGTCCGCGATCTCTCCGCGCAAGGCGTGGCGATCCTTTTGATTTCCGACACGCTGGAGGAAACCATCGGCCTGTCGCACCAGGTGCTGGTGATGCGCGACGGCGAGATCACCGCGCGCTTCAACGCCAGTCCCGGCAGTAAGCCGAACCAGGTCGACCTGTTGCGAGCGATGGTGTGAGCCGATGAATGAAGCTTTCTCCCTCAGACGTATCTTCGAAGGCAAGTGGACGCAGGGCGCCATTCCGCTGGTCCTGCTTGTTGTGCTGCTGCTGATCATCGAGATCGCCGCGCCCGGTTTTTTGACGGGCGAAACCGTCGCCCTGCTGTTCGCCAACACCGCCGTGCTGTTCATCCTGGCAACCGGCGTCACCTTCGCCATCCTGCTCGGCGGCATCGACCTGTCGATCCAGGCGGTCGCCTCACTGGCCAGCGTCATCCTGGCGCAATTGCTGCCCTCGCTCGGCCTCGCCGCCTTCCCGGTGGCGATCCTGTCGGGTCTCGCCTTCGGCGCCTTGAGCGGCATCGTCCATGTCAAGCTGCGCGTGCCGTCCTTCGTGGCGACGCTCGCCACCGGCGGCGTGGTCACCGGAATCGCGCTGTGGGTCTCCGACGGCCGCGCCATCACCATCGAGGAAGGCGGCCGCGAAAACACCGCCTGGATCAACGCCACGCTCGGCGGCGTGCCGGTGGTGGTGCTGATTTCGGCGGTTATCGGCATCGCGGCCTTCCTGGCGCTGCGCTACACGCGCTTTGGCCGCCAGGCGATTGCTGTCGGCGCCGGCGAGCCGGCCGCCTGGGCGGCGGGCATCAATGTCGACCGCACCAAGATCATCGCCTTCGCGGCCTCCGGCATGCTGGCCGCTGTCGCTGGCGTGGTATTGGCGGCGCGGCTGTCGAGCGGCTCGCCGGTTCTCGCCAACCAGTTGCTGCTGCCGGCCATTGCCGCCGTCATCGTCGGCGGCACCGCCATCACCGGCGGGCTGGGCGGCGTGGCGCGCACGGCCGTCGGCGCGCTGATCATCTCGATTGTGCGCATCGGCATGACCTTCGTCGGCGTCAACATTTTCCTGGAAAATATGGTGTTCGGCGCGGTGCTCATCGCCGCCGTCGCCATCACCATCGACCGCAGCAAGATCGCGGTCATCAAGTGACAGATCGATCCGCAACGCCTCCCAAGCAAGCGCGGACAGAACGGGGCCGCATCACAGGCTCGATGCGACCCCGCCTGATGAGATCACATCGTGTCGAGGCCGATCAGTTCGATCTTGTAGCCGTCCGGATCTTCCACGAAAGCGATGTGGGTGGTGCCGTGCTGCATCGGCCCGGGCTTGCGCGGGATCTTGGCGCCGCGCCTCTCCAACTCGGCGCAGACGGCGTAGATGTCGTTGACGCCGAGTGCCAGATGGCCAAAGCCGGTGCCGATCTCGTAGGGCTCTTCCCTGCCCCAGTTCAAAGTCAGCTCGACGACAGCCTCCTTGTCCTCGGGGCCGTAGCCGACAAAGGCGTTGGTGAACTTGCCGCCGGGGTAGTCCTCCCGGCGCAGCAAGGTCATGCCAAGAACCTCGGTGTAGAAGGCGATCGACTTGTCGAGGTCGAGCACCCTGATCATGGTGTGCATATAGCGGAAGCCTGGGGCGTCGCTCATTGGGTAAGTCCTCCGTGTCAGGTGATTTGCTGGTCTGACCATCCACATCAAACGGCTGGCGGGAACATGCCTTCGCTTGATGTTCTAAATCAGGGTTGTATGATAACACGACAAGAACGGTGGCTGTCCAGTCGTTTTCCCCTGGGGTCCAGAGTCCATTCATGAATGCCGCGCCGCCCCCTTCCGCATCCCTGATCGCAGCCCTTGCCGGCGTGCTGCCGAATGGCGGGTTGCTGACCGCGGACGAGGATTTGGCGCGCTACAGCCGCGACTGGTCCGGCGACCATTTCGGTCGCCCGCTGGCGGTGGCGCGGCCGGCCTCGGTCGAGGAGATGTCGGCGCTGATGCGGTATTGCCATGCGCAGCGTATTCCCGTCGTGCCGCAAGGCGGCCTGACCGGCCTCGTCGGTGCAGCCGTGGCGGCGGATGGCGGCGAGATCGTCATCTCGCTGGAGCGCATGAACCGGATCCGCTCGATCAGCCCGATCGACTTCGCCATGGTGGTCGAGGCCGGCTGCATCCTCGAGGATGCCAAGCGCGCCGCCGAGCAGAGCGACTGCCTGCTGCCGATCACTTTCGGCGCGCAAGGCAGCTGCCGCATCGGCGGCAACGTCGCCACCAATGCCGGCGGCTTCAACGTGCTGCGCTACGGCATGACGCGCGACCTCGTGCTGGGCCTGGAAGTGGTGCTGGCCGACGGCCGGATCTGGAACGGGCTGAAGGTGCTGCGCAAGGACAATCGCGGCTACGACCTCAAGCAGATCTTCATCGGCTCGGAAGGCACGCTCGGCATCGTCACTGCCGCAGCGCTGAAACTGTTTCCCAAGCCGACGCAGATTGAAACAGCACTCGTGGGTTTACGCTCGGTCGAGGATGCGATGGCGCTTTATGCGCGCGCCCGGCGCGACTGCAGCGACCTGCTCACCGCATTCGAACTGATCCTGCGCGGCGGCATAGAAATCACCATGCGCGAGGGTGCGGATTTTCCAGACCCGCTGACCAAGCCCTATCCGGCCTATGTGCTGATCGAGGTTTCCTCCGGCGGGCTGATCGACCTGTCCGCCATGCTTCTGGGGTTTCTCGGCGGCGTTGCCGATATCATCGAGGACGGCATCGTCGCCTCGACGCGGGCGCAGGCCGAACGGTTGTGGCTCTATCGCGAGATCATGGTCGAGCGCCAGGGGCGCGGCGGCCGCTATCTACGCACCGACGTTTCGGTGCCGATCTCGAAACTTGCGGATTTCGTCACCGACGCGCTGGTTGCGCTGGAACAGACACGACCTGACGCGCTGGCCGTCACCTATGGTCATGTCGGCGACGGCAACATCCACCTCAATGTCGTGCCGCCGGAGGGCATGACCGCTGAAGCGATCGAGCATCTGTTCGAGGAGGCGGAGGCGGAGATCTTTGCCGTCGTTGACCGCTATGGCGGCTCCATCAGCGCCGAGCATGGCATTGGTCGGGTCAAGCAGAAGGCGTTCCTCGAACGCATCGATCCGGTGACGCTCGAGCTTGCCGCAGGCATCAAGGAGGCGCTCGATCCGCGCCACATCTTGAGCAACGGCCGCATTCTGGCGTCCACATCAGCCGTCAACTATAGGTGAGCGATGACGCTGAAACTCGACAAGGTCAACCGCGGTCCGCATCTCTCCACCCTGGTAGCGAGTTCCATCTCGCGCGAGATCGCGCAAGGGCGCCTCAAGCCCGGCGACCAGCTGCCGACCGAGCAGGCGCTGGCGACGACCTTCGGCGTCAGCCGAAACGTGGTGCGCGAGGCGATCGCAAGGCTGCGCTCGGAAGGCCGCATCTGGTCGCAGCAGGGGCGCGGCGCCTTCGTGGTGGAGAGCAGCAACCCAACGGTGCTGACCATCGACTATGAGGCGCTGCAGCGCGCCGACTCGTTCCGAAATCTGTTCGAACTGCGCGGCATCCTCGAGGTGCAGGCGGCGGCCTTTGCCGCAAAGCGGCGCACCGAGGCCGATCTCACCGCGATGGGCGAAGCGCTGGCCGGCATGCGTGCGGCACCCTATGGCAGCGTCGCCTGGCTGCGCAGCGACCTTGAGTTCCACCGCACCGTCGCCCAGGCGACGCGCAACGGCTACATGGGCCAGTTCCTCGGCTTCGTTTCCGAGCGTGTTCGAGAGAGCATCCTCGCCGCCGGCAACCAGCAGAAATCGGACGACATGGCCCGCATCACGCTCGGCGAGCACGAGCGCATCCTGTCCGCCATCCGCGCCGGCGATGTGGAGGGCGCGCAAGCGGCGATGCGCGACCATCTGGCCGGCGCGGCGCTGCGGGTTGGGCTGCATGATGGGGAGATCGCTGCGAAGGCAGCGCTGGTGCCGGAGATGGCATCTCCGGTGCGGCATTCGAGATTGCGAAAGGCGGTGCGTGGGCGGGCTGGGGGATAAAGTCCTGGCCAGTCGGCCTCGCCTGAACCACGCCGATTGCGCGTCTAGGGCAGCCCCCCCACTCCGGAGCCTCACGCGATTTCATGCCCCCGGTGGCTCCACCAACGACACCCCATTCAACCCCGCGACAATATCCGACAGCGCCGGCACGAACTTCTCGCCATGGCCTGTCGTGACCGCAGTGGCAAAGCCGTTGCGCACCGCCGCACCGATCGGGTTGGCGACACCTGCAGTTTGGGCGAACGACGCAAGGTAGGTCATGTCCTTCAGCGCGTTGGCGATGGCGAAGCGCTGGGCGTTTTCGTTGCGGTTGAGCACGAAATCGAAGAAGGCCTGGTAGAAGCCGCAATCCATGCGGCTGCCTGAGATGACGCTGTTGAAGACCTGCGGCGTCAACCCGGCCTTGGCGCCCAGTGTCAGCGCTTCCGAATAGATGGCGGAATAGCCCATCGAGACAAAATTGTTGAGCAGCTTCATGGTGTGTCCGCTGCCGGTCGGGCCGGTGTGGACAACGCGCGAGGCGAAGGCTTCGAGCACCGGCCGCGCACGGGCGACGGTCTCGGCCGGACCGCCGACCATGACGTCGAGCTTGCCCTCGGCGGCTTCCTTGGGCGTGCGCGCCAGCGGCGCGTCGATCAGCGTCATGCTTTGCGTGGCGAGGTCGGCGGCAAGTGCTGTCGTCGATGAGGGGTTGGAAGTCGAGCAGTCGATGATCAGCAGCGGCTTGGCTGCCGCCGCCAATCCGTCCAGGCCCTTGACCAGCATCTCGACCTCACGCGAGCCGGTGACGCAGAGGATGACGATGTCGCAGGCCCCGGCGAGCTCGCGCGGGCTTGCGGCTTCGGTGGCGCCGGCTGTGATCAAGCGGTCGGCTGCGGTGCGGCTGCGGTGCACGTACACCGTCAGCGGCCAGCCCTTGCGCAGCAGATTGTCGGCCATGCCGGCGCCCATGCTGCCCAGGCCGATGAAGCCGATTCGTTCCTTCATGCAATCCTCCTATGTCCCGCGCTGGCGGGCTCACCTTTCGTCACCTTGCGGCGGGCACCAGTCGATGCAATCCTTTGAACAAGAATCGAACCGGAGTCGCGCCGATGGCGGAGCCCATGACTTTCGATGCCATACCGCAGGCGCCCAATCTCAGGACCGGGCTCGTCAACACGCTGATTGCGCAGATCGAATCCGGTGGCCTGGCACCCGGCCAGCGGCTGCCGACCGAGCAGGAGATCGTCGCGGCCACGGGCGTCAGCCGCACCGTGGTGCGTGAGGCGCTGGCGGCATTGCGCGCGCGCGGCCTGATCACCACGCGTCAGGGCCTCGGCGCCTTCGTCGCCAAGGACCCGCTGCCGAAGACGTTTTCCGTCCTGCCCGACGATCTCGAATCGATCGATGAGGTGCTGCGCGTGCTGGAACTGCGCATGGGCATCGAGGTGGAAGCGACCGGCCTTGCCGCCAAGCGACGCAGCGAGACAGCACTGGCGCAGATGAGCGCGAAGCTTGACGCGCTGGAGACGGCGGTGCGTGCCGGCGGCTCCGGCTCGGAAGAGGACTTTGGTTTCCACCGCGCCATTCTCGCGGCGACACAGAACGGCAATTTCACCCGGCTGTTCGACACGTTCGGCAGCGCCATGATTCCGCGCCAGTGGACGCGGCTCGACCGGATGACCGAGGCCGAGCGGGAGAAATATCTCGACCGCATGCAGCGCGAGCATCGCGCCATTCTCACCGCGGTCGAAGCCAGAGACGTCAATGCGGCGCGGCGCGCCATGCGCAGCCATCTGACCAAGAGCTATGCTCGCTTCGAGGATTTGCGCGACAAAGCAGGCCACGACTGAGGGGCCGGACACGACTGAAGGATTCATCCGGCGACCCCGCCGAGATAGAGTTCGCGCATCAGCGACATGTCGCGCAATTCAGCGATCGGCCCGGAGACGACAATGCGGCCGTTCTGCATGAGATAGCCGCGCGAGGCGACGGCGAGTGCAAGGCCCGCATTCTGCTCGACCAGCAGCACGGAAGCGCCGAAGCGCGCGCCGATATCGAGGATGATCGCCTTGATCTCTTTGACCAGGAGCGGCGACAGGCCGAGCGACGGTTCATCCAGCAACAGCACCCTGGGCCGCGTCATCAGCCCGCGCGCGATGGCCAGCATCTGCTGCTGGCCGCCGCTCAGCGAGCCGCCCCGGTCGCGCCGCTTGGTGGCCAGGATCGGAAAGAAGGCCAGCATGGTCTCGAAATCGGCTTCGACGGCGGCCTCGTCGCGGCGCGCATAGGCGCCAAGGCGCAAATTCTCCTCGACGGTCATGTCGACGAAGATCTTGCGGCCCTCCGGCACCAGCACCACGCCGCGCCTGGCCATGACATCGGCGGCAAGCCCGGTGACATCGATGTCGTCGAAAGTGATGCCGCCGGCGCGTGGCCGGATCAAGCCGGCGATGGCTTTCAGCAGCGTCGACTTGCCGGCGCCGTTGGGGCCGAGGATGGTGACGATCTCGCCTTTTTCCAGCGTCAGCGACACGCCGCGATTGACGATGGTCGGGCCATAGCCGGTGACCACTTCGGAGACGGCAAGCAGGCTCACAGTTCGCCTCCGAGATAGACGTCCAGCACCTTGGGGTCGGCAAGCACGGCTTCGGTCGGCCCGTCGGCGATCTTGGAACCGAAATCGAGCACGGCAAGGCGCCGGCACAACATCTGCATCAGCTTCATGTCGTGATCGATGACGCAAACAGTGATCCCCTGCCCGGGAAGCTGGCGGACAAGCCCGACCAGGGCCGTAGTTTCGCGGTCGTTGAGGCCGGCGGCGGGCTCGTCGAGCAAGAGCAGCGACGGACGCGTGGCGAGCGCCAGCGCGAGGCCGAGCAGGCGCAGGCTGCCGAAGGGCAGCACGGCAGCTTTTTCGCCGCCGAGCGCGCCCAAGCCCACGAAGTCGAGCAGCGCCTGCGGTGTCGGCCATGGATTGGCAGTATCCCCTGCCCGTGCATGCTCGCCGGCGATCTGGACATTCTCCAGCACACCAAGTCCGGCAAAGGCCATGGCCTGCTGGAAGGTGTAGCCGATGCCGGCCCGCGATATGGCATGCGGTTTGAGACCGGTGATGTCTTGTCCGCGAAACGCCACGCTGCCGCCGCTCGGTCTGTGGACGCCAGTGACGACGTTGAACAGGGTCGTCTTGCCCGAGCCGTTCGGACCGACGACACCGAGAATTTCGCCCTCTTCGATGGCGAGGTCGACGCGTGCCAGTGCAGTGACGCCACCGAACTGTTTGCTGAGGCCGCTGATCGCCAGGATCGGGCTCATTGCCGCGCCTCCGCTGCGTCGCGCTCTTCCGTCTCCTGTTTCGGCTTGCCCGAAAATGCCGCGCGGAGCGCTCGGACGATGCCGCCGATCAACCCGTCGGGCAACAGCATGATCACCGCGATCAGGCAGACGCCATAGACAATGCGCGACTGGACCGGGTCGAGGTTGAGCACCTCCGGCAGGAAGGCGACGAGAATGCCGCCGGCGAGCGGTCCCTCGATCCGCCTGGCGCCGCCGATCATCACCATCAGCGCCAGATAGATGCTGGGGAAGGAGGAAAATTGCGAGGGCGAGATGTGGCCGAGGAAATAGGCGAGCAGCACGCCGGAAATGCCGGCAAAGACGCCGCTGACGACGAAGGCGCCGATCTTGTGCCGGCCGACATTGATGCCGAGCGACGCTGCCAGCTTTTCGTTCTCCCGGACGGCGCGCAGGGTGCGGCCATAGGAGGAGTGGATGATCGCCCAGCTCGCCACCGCCGCTGCGGTCACGAAGGCAACCACCATCAGATAGTAGCGGGTGAGGTCGGTCATGTCGGCGCCGAACAGAGTGACGTGGCCGGTTAAGTCAAGCCCGGTCGCGGCACCGGTATAGTCGCCGCCATTGGTGAGCACGATGGCAAGCAGCTGCCCGAAGGCGAAGGTCATGATGACGAAGTGATGGCCGCCGACGCGCAACGAGGGAATGCCGACGATCATGGCGAATATTGCGCTCGCAACGGCTGCCGCCGGCAGTGCAGCCCAGAAGCCGACGCCAAAATCCCGCGCGAGGATCGCTGCCGCGTAGGCGCCGACGCCGACAAGTGCGGCATGGCCCATCGACAATATGCCGGTCTGGCCGAACAGCACCGACAGGCCGTAAAGCGCGATGACGTTGATGCCGGCCGAGATCGCCAGCGACAGGAAGCGGTTGCTGGGCGAGAACAACGGCACGGCAGCGATCAGCGCCAGGATGACCAGCACGGGAAGCAGCGAGCGCAACGCCTTCGGAGCGATGCTCATGACGCCATCCGGGGTCCGCTGGTGCCGCCGAACAGGCCGTGCGGGCGCACGATCAGCACCAGGATCATCAGCACGAAGGAGTTGGCGTCGGTCCATTGCGAGAAGCCGTAGCCGGCGCTGAAGCCTTCGACGATGCCGAGGATGAGACCGGCGGCGACGGCGCCATAGATGTTGCCGAGCCCGCCGATCAGCGCCACGGCAAAGCCCTTCATCACCATGGTACCGCCGGTGAACGGCGTGATCGGAAACAGCGCAATCAACAGCGCGCCGCCGAGGCCGGCCAGCGCGCTGCCGAGCACGAACACGCCGGTGATGTAGCGGCGCACCGGAATGCCCATCAGCGCCGCCGTATCGCGGTCCTCGACGCTGGCGCGCAGCGCGCGGCCATAGCGGCTTGCCGTGATCATGCGGAAGCTCAGCGCCACCACGACGATGGTGATCAGGATGACCATGACGCGCACCGAGGCGATGCGCACGCCGCCGACCTCCCAGACCGTGGTCAGCGGACGCGGAATGCTCTTCTGGTTGGGGTTCCAGAACAGCACGACGACATGCTGCAGCACGACGATGAGGCCGAGCGACACGATGAAGCCATTGGTCGGCCGCTCCAGCGTGAAGCGGAACAGACAGCGCTCGAGGATGTAGCCCATCAGGCCGACCGCGAGGATGGCCAGCACCACCGCCAAGGGGAAACCTAGGCCGGCGCTGACGGCAAGCCAGGTAACGATGCCGCCGATCATCAGGAATTCGCCATGGGCGAAGTTGATGATGCCGGTCAGGCCGAAGATCAGGGTCACGCCGATGGCGATGAGCGTGATGACGCTGGCGATGGAAAGGCCGTTGAGGATTTGCTGGATGAAAATATCCACGGCGATCGAGACCTGTCTGCAAGAACAAGGAGTGGCGGCGGATGACGCCGCCAACTCAGGGATGATGGATCAGCTCTTCGGCGCTTCGGCCGGCGGCTGCTGCATGGCGCAGGAGATGGCGCCGCCGGGTGCCGCCGCGCAGACCTCGGTGGCATGGGTGACCTGATGCGTCGGATTGAAGGTCAAATCATCCGAAACCACGCCCTGATGGTGCAGGCTGAGCAGCGCGTCCACCGTCTTGTCCGGATCGAAGCTGTCGGCCTTCTGCCAGGCTTCGACGAGGAAGTGGACATAGTCGTGGTAGAGCAGCGACACCGAAGAGGTCACGCCGTGTGGCGCGCCGGCGGCGAAGTAGGCGTCGAAATAGGCCTTGGACTTCGGGTTGGACGATTCGCCCCAGCAGACAGGAACGCAGCTCATCGCCACCGGCACATCGGCGGACAACTGCTTTTCCTTCCAGATGCCGGGGTCGACACCGAACAGGAAGTAGCTCTTGGCCGCGCCCAGTTCGACAGCCTGCGGCAGCGCCGTCAGCGTTGAATCGCCATTGTACCAGAAGTGGATGACATCCGGATTGAGGCTCTTGGCCCGAGTCAGGAAGGGCGAGAAGTCGGTCGTGTCAGGCGGGTAGAAGATGATGTCGGGAACGTCCTGGCCCTCGGCCTTCAGCGCCTTGAAATAGTAGGACGACAGGAACTGGCCGGTGGCGTCATTGCCGACGATCATCACCGACTTCTTCGGCTTGAAGCCGAGCAGCGGTTCGAGCAGAGTCAGCACGCCACGCGCGGTCGAGCCGGAGCGCTGGAATTCCTGCGGTTCGGACTGGAAGAGATAGTGATCCTCGCCGCCGGGCTTGACCGAGTCCGGCGTCAAGATTTTCGCCAGCGTCGAATTGCCGGCGAAATGGATGATCTTGGCCGGCTGGGTGATCTTGGCCATTGCCAGGGTGAAGTCATGCGTTTCGGAGCCGAAGATCGCCTGCACCTTGACGTCGCGCACCAGCTCCTGGGTGGCGGCGATAGCGGTCGCGATGTCGGTGCGGTCGTCGCGCTTGACCATTTCGAGCTTGTAGGTCTTGCCGCCGACCTTGAAGCCGCCGGCATCGTTGATCTGCTTGACGGCAAGGCCGACGCCCGCCGGCAAGGTATGCCCGGCGGACACGAACGAGCCCGATTCCGCCGCGACGACGCCGATCTTGACAATGTTGTCTTCAGCGAACGCCGGATGAGCAAGCGCGCCGAGGCACAGGGCTGCGCCCAGTTTAAGAACGGTTTTCAATTTGAGATCCTCCCGACTCCAAAAGATTGCAGTCTTACCGGGTTGTCATACAACCCTGTAATCTGGTAAATCTTACGAACGGGGATGTCAATCGCATTGCCATCCGATAAGAGGCTCCCCGAAAATCAGAATTCGCAGAGCCGGAAGCGCCGGCAAGCCGCAGTCAGGAACAGCAAGATGCAATCACGGAAATTCGGCCGCACCGGCAGATCAGTCAGCGAAGTCGGTTTTGGCTCATGGGCGATCGGCGCCGCCTGGGGCGAGGTCAATGACGACGACGCGGTGGCCGCTTTGCATGCCGCCCTCGACGCCGGCGTCACCTTCATCGACACTGCGGACGTCTACGGCGACGGCCGCTCGGAGAAGCTGATCGCCAGGGTGATGAAGGAACGGGGCGGCGAGCGGCCGTTTATCGCCACCAAGGCCGGGAAGCGGCTGCCGTCACAAACGGTCGAGGGCTTCAGCCAGAAGAACCTGGCTGACTGGGTCGACCGCAGCCTCAAATATCTCGAGGCCGACACGCTCGACCTCGTGCAACTGCATTGCCCCCTGACCGACCTCTACTATCATCCAGAGGTCTTCGAGCGCCTCGACCGGCTCGTCGAGCAAGGCAAGATCCGCAATTATGGTGTCAGCGTCGAGCGCGTCGAAGAGGCGCTGAAGGCGATGCAATATCCTGGCGTCGTCAGCGTGCAGATCATCTTCAACGCCTTCCGCCAGCGGCCGGCGGAATTGTTCTTCGACCAGGCGAAGAAGAACGACGTGGCCATCATTGCCCGTGTGCCGCTGGCCAGCGGCCTGCTATCGGGCAAGTTCAAGGCCGACACCAAATTCGAGACCACCGACCATCGCCTGTTCAACCGCAATGGCGAGGCCTTCGATGTCGGCGAGACGTTTTCGGGCGTGCCTTATGAGGTGGGCCTGGCTGCGGTCGAGCACATCCGGCCGCTGGTTTCCGGCGACACGACGATGGCGAAATTCGCGCTCCGCTGGATCCTGATGTTCGACGCGGTGAGCGTCGTCATTCCGGGCGCCCGCAATCCCACACAGGCCCGTTCCAACGCCGAAGCCGCGGACATCCCGCCGCTGTCCGATGAACTCATGGGCAAGATCCGGGACGTCTACGACCAGGACATCAAGCCCCATGTGCATCAACGCTGGTAAGCAATATCTCCTCGGCATCGCGAGCGCCACATTGACGCTTCCGCAGCCTGATATGATGAAATAGGCGTTGCCTCAGGACCAGAGGCCCAAGCGGCCCCAATCAATCCTGATGCAGTTTCGAGCCTCGAGCAGATCAGTTTCGACCATAATCTCGAAGCCGACCTCTTGATCGTCTGAAACGAGCCTGACGCCGCATCTCAACCAGGAGGTCGAGGGCGACTATTGGTCTGGGGCAAGTTCTGGGCCTCGCGGTCGGCCCAAACCACCTGAATCCCTGCTCCGAACGTTCCCGAACACCGCAATGAGCGAAATCCATATGACCCGGTCGTTCTCGTCCATCAGGCGTTTCTTTGGCAAGGTGAGCGCAGGCACTGCTCAGCGACGACGAGATACTGTGCTCCACAACACCACCTCTAACGCTCCACGTTTGACGCTGGGGGCAGCACCACAGCCGGGTGACGCCCTTCGCGCAGCATCAGCCCGAGAGTGTAATCGATCGCCAGCTTCACGGCACCGAGCGCGGTCCCGTCATCCCCCAAGGAACTGACAGCGATAGGTGTTGACCATGCAAGCTCTGCTGCTACGCGTTCGACGTTTTCCGTCATCAGCGGGTTTCTGCCGACACCGCCGCCAAGCACGATCAGCCCGGGATCGAGCATGCCGATGCAGCCGGCCGCCAACCTGCCAATATCGGCGGCATGGCGCGCGACGGCCACTTCCGCTGGCGGTGAGCCCTCAAGCGCGCGCGCGAACAGATCTTTGGCCGAGTCGGGCGGCGCGCCTTCCCCGGGGGGCCAGTCTACACGACAGCGCTCGACGAGCGCCCGCGAGCCGAGATAATGTTCGAGCCCTTCACGATAGGGCGTCTCGCTGGCCGACCACGGAAACGGCATGCGGCCGATTTCGCCGGCAGCACCGCCGGCTCCGCGAAACAAACGCCCCTCGGTAATGAAGCCGAGGCCAACCCGCACGCCAACCTGCAGAAAGGCGAAGGTCTGGTGGCCTTGCGCGGCGCCAAAGTGCATCTCGCCGATGGCCGCGCAATTGACGTTGTTTTCCAGGATGATCGGCACTTTGACACTGCGCCGCAGCAGGCCAAGCACGGCTGACGGCCCGCCGGGCCGGTCGAAACGATCGTTGGAGACGATGCGCGGCACCGCCACCGCAATGGCGCGCAGCGCACGAAAACTCTTGGCCACCCTGGCCATGGTCGCACGCGCCACCGACAGCACCACGGCGCCGACCTCGTCGGCATTGCCGGCCATCGGCTCCGGTATCGGCTCTTCCACCGACGCCAGCTTCTCAGCATCCATTGAATAGGCGACGGCGCGCACCTGAGCGGCGCCGATATCGATGCCCATCGCGTAGCCCGCACCCGGGCCGATGCCATAGATCGTCGCAGTGCGGCCAATGGCGCCACGCTCCAGTCCTCGCGAGGCAACGAGACCGAGGGCGCTCAGCTCCGATACCGCCGCCGACATGGTCGGCTTCGACAGGTCGAGTATGGCGCCGAGCTTCGGCCGCGTCACCGGCCCCTGTGCGGCGAGCACACGCAGCACGGCGCGGGCGCTGTCGGTCAGATTGGGGATTTCCGCAGCCGCCATCTCAGCCCTTCGACCTTTTGCCTGAAATCCTGTCTCCAGTCGGTAAAAGCGCAATCGCCGCCCCGACTCGAAAAGCCGCATCCCGTCCTCAATGCCCCATTGCCAGGCGGTTTGGCAATTTCCACGATCGGACAGCGGCGTCAGACTTCGGTCGCCAACCACGGCTTCAGCTTGGTATCGGTCTGGCGGTAGCGGAACGTAATGTCGGTGAGGTCGGCCGCGTCCTGCATGTCGCCGACTATGAGTTGGATGGCGACGATTTCCAGTATGGCATCGGCGATGGCGTTGCCGAGCGCCGGAATCGAGATCAGCACCAGCCTGTCGGCTACAGCGACATCGCTGCGCCGCGTCACCAGCACGGAGGGGCAGCCGAAGCCCGCAACATCCTGCGCGATTTTCACCTCGCGGCCATCGCCGATGGCGATCAGTCCTGTTGCCGCATCCTGCGATTCCATCGGCCCGTGCAGGTAGTTCAGCGTGTCCCAGCCCGAGGCCGGCACCCGAACCGCCTCGCGGATCAGCATCGCCGCCTCGCCGGCATTGACGAAGCCGACACCGGCGCCCACGATGTCGATGGATGTTCTGCCCTGCAGCAGCCCGGCCGCCTGCCCGGCAGCGCTTTGAGCACCAGATACAACAGTCGCGACCGCGCTGGGCAAACGCGCCCAGTCGAAGCTATTGCCGGCGAGCTTGTCGATCAACATGCCGAGCGCCAGCAAGGTCCCGGTATAGCCGGTCGAACTGGCCCCATTGTCGGCACCCGAATCCGTCGCCAGCACCGCGCCGGTGAGATGAGCCAGCGGATTGTCGCTGCCACGGCAGACCGCCAGGCGCGGCGAGCCCGGTGCCTCCCGCATGACATCGAAAATCTCGCGGCTCTGCCCGGAGGCGGAAAGTGCGATGAAGGCATCTGCAGCCGCATCCGTGCGGCCGTAAAGATCGGTTGGCGTATAGGCAAAAGCCTTGATGCCGGAGGCGCGGAGGTAGAATGCACCGGCTAGCGCCGCCTGGTAACTGGCGCCGATGCCGGCAAGCCCAATTGTCTTGCCGGCAAAAGCGCTGATATCCAGGTTGTCCAGCGACGCGGCCACCGACCGCCTGCCGATTTCGAGACTTTCCGTCTGGCGCGCCACCGCCGGGCGATAGCCGATACGCTTCATCATTCAAACGACTCCAGTTTGCGAGGACAGCCCTTGGCCGACGAGCAGCCGCCGGGCCAAAGCGACCGCGCCAAGCACCGGCGGCTCGCGCAGCAGCAGCACCTGGCTCGACGGCGACACCTTTGCCATGGCCTCGACGAATGCCGTCATCAGCATCGGCTGCTCCGAGATGACGCCACCACCAGCTACGACAAGGGCTGGATTGGCGCCGCGTTCGATCAAGAGTTCGACCAATGCGGCCAACCCTGCCCCACCTTCCCTGATAACGCGGATGGCGAGAGCCGAGCCGACGATCGCCGCATCGAACACCGCATTGGCATAACGGCCCCAGACCGTCGCACCACGCGTTTCGTTGAGCAGAATGCCAATCTTGGTCTGGTCGTCGGTATCGAGTTCGCGCATCAGCGCAGCAATCAGCGGGTCGCCATCCTGGCCCCGGTCGAGGCTGTGGCGGATCGCCTTCGCGGCTTCGCGCACCAAGGCCGGCGCGCTGCCCTCGTCGCCAAGGATCCAGCCCCAGCCGCCGGCCGCCAGCATCTTGCCATCGGCCGTGCGTGCCACCGCGATGGAGCCTGTGCCGGAGACCACGCCGATGCCATTGATGTAGCCAGCAGCGGGTACCATCAGTTCGGCATCGTTGACCACCTGCACCATACCGCCGGTCCTGCTGGCCAACAGCGCCTGGAAGCGAAGGCATTGTTCGCCCGTGTCGCAGCCATGCGCGCCTACGGCGAGCGCAGCGGGCGCAACGCCGCCGCACAATCTGTCCACAATCCCAGCCAGCGTCTCGGCATCGGTCTCCATCCGGCGGATGCGCCAGGCCTCCGTCACCAGCACCTCGTCGGCGATCGTACGCTCGCCGCGGCACGCCATGATACGCGTCTTGGTGCCGCCTATATCCACGCCTGCAATGATTTTCTGGGTCACCGATATCCACCACGCACGCCGGACGAAGCGGGTTGCCGCGTCCAAATCCCTGTTAGTTAGGAAACTTTACAAACTATCTTTCCAGACGGCAAGAACTATGATTTGATAATGGTCGTAAAAAGCGCATCAAGCGCATTGGGAGATTGCAACATGAGCAGGAGAAGGATTGGGCTGGCCCTCGCGGCCGCGTCTTTCGCATGGGGAATGGCGGCCAGCGTGGCGCATGCCACCGACATCTCGTTCTGGACCTGGCGCCAGGAAGACAAGGCTGCCTACAATGAACTTTTCGCCGATTTCACCAAGGCCAACCCGGACATTCATGTGAAGTTCGAGTCCTTCCCGGACGAGAACTATCCGACCATCGTCTCGACAGCGCTCGCCGCCGGCAAGGGCGGCGACGTCATCCACACCCACGCCTATGGCTGGCTGGAGCAGTTCGTGAAGGCCGGCTATTTCGAGCCGCAGGATCTGACCACGGTGCCTTCACTCGCCAACCAGCCCGCCGATGCGCTGGTGGCCGGCACCTACCGCGCCGACAAGAAGGTCTATTCCCTGCCCTTCGCCTCGCAGACGCTCGGCCTGTTCATCAACAAGGAAGTCTTTGCAAAAGCCGGGCTGACCCCGCCGGCCACATGGGATGAGTTCATAACTGTCAGCAAGGCGCTGAAGGAAAAAGGCATTTATCCCTTGGCCAACGGCATGGGCACCAGCTGGTTCAACGAGATGTTCGTGGCCATCTTCACGAACCCGTTCCTCGGCCAGGACTTTGTCGGCGACCTGACATCGGGCAAAACCACCTTCAAGGACCCGCGCTATGTCGCGGCCCTCGGCAAGCTGCTCGAATTGCGCGACTACATGCCTCCCGGTTTCGAAGGCATCGACTACGACACCGCCGGCCAGCTGTTCATCAGCGGCAAGGCGGCGATGCTGGCCGGCGGCAGCTTCGACATCGCCAGCTACCGGACGCAGAACCCGGCCATCAACATGGACTTCGTCGCGCCGCCAATGGCCAAGGCTGGCAACGTGCCGCAGGTGACCAAGTTCTTCGACGGCGGTTATGCCGTCAACGCCAAGTCGGCCAACAAGGAGGCCGCGCTGAAGCTGGTCAATTGGATGGGCACCAAGGAGTTCGGCGACAAGTTCTCTGCGCTCCTCGGCAACATCTCGCCGATTAAGGGCGTCGTCATCAAGGACGAGTTGCTCGCCCACGTCGCCAAGTTGAACGAAACAGCCATGCCGCATATCAATGTCGTCTACTTCCGTTTCGAGAAGCCGACGGGATCGGAGCTGCTGCAGGGCGAAATCACCAAGATGATGTCGGGTTCGATCACCCCGGACCAGCTGGCCGCCGACCTGACCGACGGCCTCGCCAAATGGTACAAGCCTTTCCAGGGCAAGTGACATGGACATCGGCCTGCGCCACACCACAAAAGCCTTTCCGTGGCGCCGGTCGCTCTGGATCGCATCTCTGCTGACCCCGGCACTGGTGGTCATGGCGCTGTTCGTGCTCTGGCCACTGCTGTCGGCCTTTCGCCTTGCCTTCTACGAATTCAACGGCTTGCAGCCGACCGGATTCATCGGCTTCGAAAACTTCCGCAAGGTGCTGTTCGAACAGCCTTATAGCGACTGGACCTACAATGCGCTGAAGCACAACATCATCGCCTTCCTGTCGCTGATGGTGTTCGAGAACGGCACCGCCTTCCTGCTCGCCTATGCCTTGCTGAAGGCACTCCCCGGCCACCGCATCCACCAGGTCATCGTCTTTCTCCCGGTCGTGCTGTCGGCGGTCATCGTCGGCTTCTTGTGGAAGCTGTTCCTGCATCCGCTGTTCGGTCTGGTGAACCAGACGCTGGCACTTGTCGGCATCGGCGCCATCCCGTGGCTCGGCAACGAACACACAGCACTCGGCAGTATCCTGTTCGCCAACATCTGGCACTGGCTCGGCTTCCCGACCTTGGTGCTGCTGGCCGGCATGCAGCGCGTCAGCAAAGACGTGATAGAAGCCGCCCGCCTCGATGGCGCCGGCGACTATGTGCTGATGACCAAGATCATCTGGCCGCTGATTGCGCCAAGCGTCACCATCGTCACCATCCTGACCTTCATCGGCAGCTTCAACTGGTTCGAAATCCCCTATGTCATGGCTGGCCTCACCGGTTCGCCCGGCGGCGCGACAGACGTGCTCGGCCTGTATTTCTACCGCACCGCCTTCGGTTCGACGACGACAGGCATCCAGGATTTCGGCCAGGGCAGCGCACTGGCCGTGATGATGTTCATCATCGTTGCCGGCGTCACTGCAATCGCGCTTCGCTACCTGCGCCGTCGAGAGATTGAACTGTGAGCGCAACCGTCGGCACCAGGGAACCAGGCGAGTTGTTGAAAAACGGCGCCATCCAGCTGATGCTGGCGATCAACGCCGTCATCATGATCTATCCGCTGTTCGTCATGGTGATGTCGTCCTTCAAGACCAATGCCGAGATATTCAGCTCCCCCTTTGCCTTGCCGTCGAGCTTTTCGCTGACCAATGCCGAGCGGGTGTGGAACGAAACGAACTTCGTCCGCTACCTCGCCAATTCCGTCGGCATCACCATGGCTGCCGTCGCCCTGATCCTTCTGTTCAGCACCATGGCCGCCTATGCGATTGCCCGCTACCAGTTCAGGCTGAGCGCGCTGGTGCTGATGTTTTTCCTCAGCGGCATGACGGTGCCGCTGAAACTGGCGATCATCCCGCTGTTCATCCAGCTGGATTCACTGGGCCTGGTCGACAGCTATGCCGGCCTGGTGCTGGTCTATGTCGCCATGGGCATTCCTTCGGCCGTGTTCATCATGACCGGCTTTCTCCGGACCTTGCCGCGCGAACTGGAAGAGTCGGCGCGCATGGACGGCGCCAGCGAATTTCGCATCATGCGCTCGATCATGTTGCCGCTGGCGCGCCCGGCCCTGGTCATCGTCGCGATCCAGAACGCAGTTCCGATCTGGAACGATTTCTTCTTCCCGCTGGTGCTGATCACTTCGGATGAGCTCAAGACGCTGCCGCAGGGCCTCACCGTCTTCGTCGGCGAGTTCACCACCGACTGGGGCGTGCTGTTCACCGGGCTGACGTTGGCGGCGCTGCCGATCACCCTGCTCTACATCATGCTGTCGAAGCAGTTCATCTCGGGCATCACCCAAGGCGCGGTCAAATAAGCCGCGGTCAAAATAGACGAGGATCCCTTCAAGTGGCCAACCAGAACAAGATCATCATCACCTGCGCGGTTACCGGCTCGATCCACACGCCGTCGATGTCGCCGCATCTGCCGGTGAGCGCGCAAGAGATCGCCGACGCCGCGATCGGCGCGGCCGAGGCAGGTGCTGCCATCGTCCATCTGCATGCGCGCAACCCCGCCGACGGCCGGCCGGATCAATCGACCGAGGCCTTTGCGCCCTTCCTGCAGGTGGTCAAGCAGCGCTCGGACTGTGTGATCAACATCACCACCGGCGGCGCGGCAACCATGAGCGTCGAGGAGCGGGTCAAGCCGGCGGCGACCTTTGCGCTGGAAGTCGCCTCGCTCAACATGGGCTCGATGAATTTCGGCCTCTATCCGATGCTGGAGCGCTTCAAGACATTCAAGCATGATTGGGAACGGCTTTATCTCGAAGGGTCGCGCGACCGGGTCTTCCGCAACACCTTTGGCGACATCGAACACATCCTGCGCACCTGTGCGCGAAACGGCACGCGCTTTGAAATCGAGTGTTACGACATCGGCCATCTCTACACGCTCGCGCATTTCGTCGAGCGCGGCCTGGTCAAGGCGCCGTTCTTCGTCCAGAGCGTGTTCGGCATCCTCGGCGGCATCGGCACTCATCCCGAGGATGTCGCGCATATGAAGCGCACCGCCGATCGCCTGTTCGGCAACGACTATCACTGGTCGGTGCTGGGCGCCGGGCGCAGCCAGCTGCCGATCGCCACCCAGGCCATCGCGCTCGGCGGCAATGTGCGTGTCGGGCTGGAGGACTCGCTGTGGATTGGCAAGGGCCAATTGGCGAAATCCAACGCCGAGCAGGTGCGCAAGGTGAGACAGATCATCGAGGGGCTCGGCGCCTCCGTGGCCACCCCTGACGACGCGCGGCAGATGCTGCAGCTCAAGGGCGGCGACAAGGTGTCTTTCTGACGGTGCCACTCGTCGCAAAACAAACGGAGCAACAGAATGAGTGCGGTCACCATATCAGGCGTTGAGAAAGCCTATGGCAAGGCGCAGGTCATCCATGGCGTGTCGGTGGACATCGCCTCGGGCGAATTCGTCATCCTGGTCGGCCCTTCCGGTTGCGGCAAGTCCACTTTGCTGAGAATGATCGCCGGCTTGGAGGACATCACGGCGGGCGAGATCGCATTCGAAGGCAAGGTCATCAACGACATCGCGCCAAAATCGCGCGACATCGCCATGGTGTTCCAGAACTATGCGCTCTACCCGCACATGACGGTGCGTGAGAACATGGCTTTCGCGCTGATCCTCAAGAAGGCCGACAGGCACGAGATCGACGCTAAGATCATGCGCGCCGCGACGATCCTCGGACTCCAGGACCTGCTCGAGCGTTATCCGCGCCAGCTTTCCGGCGGCCAGCGTCAGCGCGTTGCCATGGGCCGCGCCATCGTGCGCGACCCAAAAGTCTTCCTGTTCGACGAACCGCTCTCCAACCTCGACGCCAAGCTGCGGGTGCAGATGCGCACCGAGATCAAGGCGCTGCACCAGCGGCTGGGAACCACCATCATCTATGTCACGCACGACCAGGTCGAAGCCATGACCTTGGCCGACAAGATCGTCGTCATGAATGGCGGCATCGTCGAACAGGTCGGCGCCCCGCTCGATCTCTACGACCGGCCGGCCAATCTGTTCGTTGCCCAGTTCATCGGCTCGCCGTCAATGAACATCCTGCAAGGCCGGGCCACGTCAGCCGGCTTCAAGGCCAGTGACGGCACCGTGTTTCCATCACCGGTGTTGGAAAAGAGCGAAAGCGCGCTTGCTTGGGGCATCCGGCCCGAACATCTCAGGCTCTCCGACAGCGGCGTGCCGGCCGTGGTCGAAGCGGTCGAGCCCACCGGCTCGGAAACCCTGATCGTTGCCGAAGCCGGCGACAACACGCTGAGCGCACTGTTGCGCGAACGAGTGAAGGTGGTCCCCGGCCAATCCATCTGGCTGGCGCCAGACCTTGAGAACGTTCATCTCTTCAATGGCCAAGGCGAGCGGATAGCGGGCTGAATGAGGCGCCTTGTCATGCGGCTTTCCACTTGCGTGACTGTCGTGCGCGACCGTTTTTTGACACTTTGCCGTGGACAGGGGAGTTCCGCTCCAGATCCTCGATCGAGCGCAGAGCAACAGTAGCGTTTAAGACGAGTGCCACTTGACCAAAATCGCCTGTAACAATCGATCCCGATTTTCTAAAACCGCGATCATTTTTCCGGCTGCTCACTATAGCCTACGGCCATGGGCTTCTCCCGTGCGCAACCAAAGAAGCTTAATGTCAAATCACCTCAAATTGCTGCTCACCGCGATCGCGGAACTTCGTGCATCGCCATTTGCCGCCCGCAAAAACTGGCGAAGCGCGACGCTCCCGTAACCGAAGGTCCCACTTCGTGCCCGTCCGTGTGCCGCACTCCGGTCAGTTCGAAATGTCCCATCGGCGGACGCTGCGACCTCGACCTTGTTCGGAAAGGCGCCCCCCGTGGCGCAAAACTGCATCCGCTCGGGTAAGCTGCCTCCCATTCTCGGCCGCCGAACCGGTTGTTCCAACGTTTGTTCCGGTGGTCGGTTGCCCCGGCCGCGTGGCAAGATGGCGAGCAGGAACAAAGTGCGCCGAACCAACTTTGGGGCGATATTCACCCCGTCGAACAATCGACCGGGTTCTCTGTACCGTACAAATCAACAGAGGCACGGGATCGTATGACTGTTCAAATTCGACTTTCCGAGATCGACCACGCCAGGCGAGAGGATCGTGGCGACGGTGGTGGAGCATCGCACCCGATTTGGCCTATCTGCGGCTATCAATTTTGAACTTCGTGTTCTTCGGCGCTCCAGGCAGCGAGATCGGAACCGGGTGCTGATTGACACGGGGTTGCCATGTCCCGAAGCAGCTTCGTTGCGGCTGCGGAAAGGCGATTCAGGACCCGGCGCGCGGCCTGCCGCGATCATCTTGACGCACTTTCGACCATGTGGGCACGGTCCTGGACCTTGCAGATACATTATACCTGTCTACGCGCATCACTCGAGCGCCCCTTTCTTAACTGAACCAAGTTCTATTCGCCACCGGATCCTTGGGTGGGAGGTGGACTGATGGCACTGCTTTCGCCGCGCTTTCCACGTGGGCCGATCGATCTTGGCAGCAGGTTGCAAATCTTGCCGGCCGACGGGTCGCTTCCGGCAAATGCCTGGATGGCGATGGCTGCACACACCCGGACATGCTCCCGGGCATGTCTCGCTCTGGCGCGAGGAAGACCGCTCGTTGATCGTGGGGGGATGCGTTCATCACCACGGGTCAGCAGTCGGCCTACGAAGTCGCCGTTCAGGATCTCGAGATGCACGGTCCGCCGCGCTACTTCACGCCGGACTGAACGCGGCGGAAGATCTGTGAAGCAATTGGCTGCGCTAAAACCGCAGATGATCATCAGCGGACATGAGGCGGCGGCTGCGGGCATTGGCATGCGTCAAGCTCTGGACACCTTGGCTGACCTGTTCAGGGAGATCGCCGTGCCGCCGAAATGAAAATTGGCGCGGGCCGGCAACGATCCCCAGCTGAGCCATACAACCCGCTGCCATCGTCCGAGCCAAGCTGCCGCGACTGGCCGAGGTGATATGAAGCTGGTCGCATTGTCGTGCCGCCGCCGGTTGAGACTAAAGGCTCGTCAGATCTCGTCCTTTGGCTGGGCTGCGCGTATCGCATCTAGCGCAGAGCGAACGGCATCGATGGCTGAGACGCGTGGCTGGATCGGCCTGAAAATCAGTCGGCCGTTTCGGTACTCCAAGCCCAATGCCTTTTTATTGCGCCATTGGGACGCCACCGGCTTTTTTCGCAGGGTGATCGCAATGGCTTTGGGACCCACATCGACTTTGCTGACGCCCAGTTCCGATGCTGCTATTCGCAACCTGGTAAATTCGAGCAAACCCGCTACTTCGCCAAGCATGTCTCCAAAGCGATCCTCAAGCTCTTCGCTGAATCCATCGAGGCTCGATTCCGAACGCATACGCGATAGCCGCGCATAAAGGCCGACACGCACAGTAGGCTCGTTGACATAGCTTTCGGGAAAAGCCCCTTTTCCTGGGCCATTGATGTCGGCAAGTTGCCAGTCGGGATCGGCCCCTCCTCGAGCCCTTGAGACCGCCCGTTCAAGCCAGTGCTCGTAAAGGCTCGTTCCGATCAGCTTCATATGTCCGGCCTGATCTTCGCCGAAGAGATCTCCTGCACCGCGAAGGTCGAGGTCCCTTTGACTTATAGCAAGGCCGGAGCCGAGCCGATCGAGCGCAAGCATCGTCGATAGCCGAGCCCTGGTGCTGTCGGCCAGTTCAACGCCAGGCTCGGTCAGAAGAAATGCGATGGCCTGCACTGCTCGTCTACCGACCCGTCCACGAAGCTGGTGCAACTGTGCAAGACCGAACCGATCCGCTCGCCACACAATGATGGTGTTGGCCTGCGGCACATCGAGCCCGCTCTCGATAATGTCGGTGCTCAACAAGACGTCGCCATCCCCGTCGGCGAACCCGACCATGACTTCGTCCAGCTGTCTGCCTTTCATTTCGCCATGCGCCGTCTTAACTCCGAGTTCCGGCACTAGTCTGTTGAGCTGCTCGAAGACCGGGGCGATGTCCTCGATGCGCGGGACTACGAAGAAGCTCTGTCCGCCCCTGTGGAATTCACGCAAAAGGGCGGCGCGCACCGATGCTGGATCGAACACTGCCAGGATCGTGCGGACCGGACGCCTTTTGGTGGGCGGAGAGTTTACAACGCTGACATCCTGGATGCCCGACAACGCCGATTGGAGCGTCCGGGGTATCGGCGTGGCGCTCATGCTCAACGTGTGAAGGCGGGGCGCGATGGTTCGAAGGGCGTGCTTAAACCTGGCACCAAACCGGTGCTCCTCGTCGATCACCAGCAGCCCAAGATTGGCAAAGTTGACGCTCTTGGCCGCCAGCGCTTGAGTACCCACCGCGACCGCAATCTGCCCACTCTGCAGGCCCTCTTTCGTCGCTCTTGTTTCCGCTGCCCCGACCATTCTTGAAAGGTGGGCGACCTGTAGGCCCGTTCCTGTGAAACGTCGGCTGAACGTCTCGTAGTGCTGGCGTGCCAACACCGTTGTCGGCGCTATGACCGCAACCTGTTTCCCGCAGAGGGCGGCGGCGGCACATGCGCGCAGGGCCACCTCTGTCTTGCCGAAGCCGACGTCGCCGCAGACCAGCCTGTTCATTGTTTTGCTCGACGACAGGTCGTCGAGTACGGCGCGGATGGCTGCGGCCTGGTCCCGAGTCTCGGTATAGGGAAATTTTGCTGCAAATCGGGCCAAGTCGGCGCGGGAGGGCTTTATGATCTCGGCAGGCTGGCTGGACCTGACTTTGGCAAGGTCCACCAGGCGCTTGGCCAGCCTGTCGATCTCGTGCAATGCAGCTTCGCGTCGCTTGCGCCAGCCTTCGCCGCTAAGACGATCGAGCGGTACTGCATCTGGCTCCGAGCCGTAGCGCCATATCCGCCCAAACTCATCGACCGGAACCAGCAAGGAAGCCCCGCCATGATATTCCAGCCTGACGACATCCTGTTGCTGGCCGGCCAGATCGACCTGTTCGACTGCCGCGAGCACGCCCAAGCCATGATCTTCATGAACGACGACATCGCCAATGCGCAACTCGGGTTCGAACATAGTCGTGGCCACGCTGACGTCCACGTTCAAGGCGGGACCAAATAGGTCCGTTGCGGTCACCACCGCGATGCCGGATTGCGCATCGACAAACCCTTCGTCGAGCACGAATTCAGCCTTCAGAAGAGAGCCTTTCGCTGCCGAAAGGATTTGCGGCCAGTCCGACGCTTGCTCAGCCCGCCGGCCTAGCTTTCTGTGGAGCAGGCGATCTGCTCGCTGCAGTTCAGAGACATCGCCGGTGAACGCCACGGTGACCCCGGCGCTCGCTTGCGCTGTCACGAATTCCGCGAACTCATGCCCGGGCCGAGTTCGGTGAAAGAATTTTGGAACTCGAGAGGCAGAAGCGGCAAGTCTCATACGGCGGCCACGCACGGCAGCATCCCACTCGTCACGCGATAGGTAAAATTGCATCGGCAAGGGTTTTGCCGGCCCGGCAAACTCCTGCCTGGCACGACGTGCATCCTCGATCAGATCCAAAATTCGATCGAGCGGCGTACCGTCGAGTCCTTCAAGGAAGGAGATCGAGGCGCTGGATGTTGCATCGAAGACCGATGGCATGCCGCCATACAACGCGACGAGCCGTTCTTCGATCGAGGCCGCGCGCATGGCTGCCAACTCGAGATGGTCCCCGGCTTCAAAAATCAGCTCGGATGCCGGTCCGATGGTGATCGAGCGACGCATCTGTTCGCTGAGCTGGCTGGTGGGATCGTAAGTCTTGACTTCGCGGACGCAGCCGTCCGAACCGACGACGATACGAACGGGTCCATCGTCGCCGGCGGGAAAGATATCCATGAGCTCGCCGCGAAAAGCTATCTCACCCGGTTCGTCAACCCGCTCGTCGACGACATAGCCGATTGCTTCGGACTTGGTTCTGAAATCGTCCCGGTCGACCTTTTGCCCCACCTCCAGAACAGTGAAACCGCCAGCGACGGCCCGAGGAGGCGGCACGCGCTGCAGACTGGCTTCGATCGACATTACAGCGATGCGCGCACGATCGGGCCTCGTTGCAATCTCACGGAGCGCACAAAGCCTCCGCCCCATATTTGCGCGTGTTGGCCACACCCTATCGTAGGGGAGGCAATCCCAGGAGGGCAGGAAGGTGATATCCCTGAGGGGCAGGAACTGACGCAAAGCCACGGCGATCTCTTCGGCACTGCGTTCCGAGGCAGCTATGTGGACGATGTGCTTGTCAGGACTGGTTTCCAGGCCGCCGGCCAGCGCTGCCGCAATTGCTGATGATGGCGGGCCGCCCTGCTCTATCGCAAACCCGTTGTCATCCGTGTGACCGCCTTGTTCGACATTCGTCCGCGAAAAATGCCTGTTCACTGAAAATCTCACCTTGCCACCGGGAGAACGTCAGCGGAGCCACGCCGTTCCTGGTGGCGCGCATTAAAAGCGGTCCAGGGCCGGGCAGCGGCTTGAAATGAGGTAAGCGACAGGGTCAAAGCTGCGGCGACAATTGGCAAAGGTTCGCGCCTCGTTGCAGCCTTCAAGGTCGCCTCCGTCGCTTTCCAAAAGCAGACATCACAAGTGAACGCTATGATCGTGGTCGGACCCGAGCCAATCCGACGGGCAAGCCAAATCCCAAGCTTATGCGCCACGCCGTCCGGATCCAGATTGATTCACTCGGTCGTAACGTTTGGGGCCGGACTGGCGGCCCCAGAAGGCCACAAAGTCTGACCGTTGTCGCCTCAGCCCGGACAGGTGCCGTTTGCAGGGACTTCAGGAAGGAAGAAGCTTCGCCGCTCGCAAGGGGTCAGTTCGCTAGGGACGGTACGCCGGGCGAATTCAATAAGCTCGTCGGGTGTCTGGAAGACGCGAACGATGCTGACTCTTTGTTCGCCGGAAACAATCGCGACATGGGTGCCGTCGGAACTGAAAGCTGCGCGTGTAAAGCCCGGTCGAAAGGTTGCTTCGTCCTGGCTCCCAAGGACGGCAATCTGGCGCCCCGATTGCGCCGCCCACAACCGCACCGTTCGATCTTCGGTCGACGCGGTCACGACATACAAGCCATTGGGGCTGAACTCGGCGCTGTCCAGGCCGCCGCTGTGGCCCCTGAGAACCCTTTCCGGACCGCCTGCGACGCTCCAGATCCGGGCGGTTCCATCGCGTGAAGCAGTCAGCAGCGACTGGCTGTCGGGACTGAAGGCGACTACCGTCACCGCGCCGGTATGTCCCTCCAGCCTTCTAACGCTTGTCCCCTCGGTGGTCGACCAAATTCGGGCCGTGTGGTCAAGTGAGCCCGTGGCGACGAGTTGACCGTCAGGGTTGAAGGCCCCTGCCGTGATGCGATCCTGATGCCCGACAAGAGCACGTAGTTCGGCTCCGCTCGTCGTGAGGAGGTGTCCCACATTGTCTTCCCTGGCCGAGAGGATCCGACGTCCGTCAGGGCTAAGAATGGCTTGCGGCAGATTGATGCTTGTATGGATGACAGCCAGTTCGGCTCCGGTCGTCGCGTCCCACAGTTGGGCGGTGCCGTTGATCCATGCGCAAACAAGCGATTTGCCATCGCGACTAAACTGGATCTTGATCAGTCCGGCATCTGATCGGAACTGGGCGGTCTCGTGTCCCGTGGCCACGTTAAAAATTCGGACCACGCCCTCAAGAGACGCCGTGGCGACGCGCCTCCCATCTGGGCTGAACGAGGCGCTTTGAATGATCTCGTGCGTGTCGAGGCGGCTTATCTCGCGCCGGCTCACGACATCCCACAGGTGCGCTGCGCTGTCGCCGCCGCCGGTCAGCAGGTGGACGTTGTCGGGACTGAAGACCGCGAAAGTCGGGCGATATTCATGTGAGAGCGCCGTCGTCAGGGCACCGTCGACATCCCACAGCCGAGCGGTGCCATCGTGTGAAGCAGTGAGAAGAATGTTGCTGTCGACCGGGCTGAATTCCAGATGCTCAACCAAGGATTCATGACCGGCGATGGTCGTGACCAACGAGGCGCGTTCAACGTCCCAGACGCGGATCGGCCCATTGATCGAGGCGGTCGCAAGGAAGCGGTCGTCCGGGGTGAAAGCACCGTTCATCTCCAAATCGCGTTCATCTGTGTCGATGTCAGGTTTCAACCCTGAAACCTCCTGGCCGAGCACATCATCCGGCGTTCCCAACGCTCCATCCCAAATCCGGGCAGTGCCATCCAGTGATATGGTGGCGATCTGCTGACCCCCGTGGCTGAAAATCACGCCGTTCAATTGCGTGTCGCTCTTGCTGCCGGCCAACTTTGCGATCTCCGTTCGTTTCGACAAATCGAAAAGGCTGGAAGTGTCGCGGTGTGAATGCCAACCCCACGGGCCGGCCACCATCCGGCTTCCGTCTGGGCTGAACGCCAAGGTGTAGGGCCAGGAGGTCACTCGGATCGACCGCGTCAGCACGCCGTCTACGGTATTCCAGATGGAAATAAAATGCTTGCCTGCCGTCGCGAAGCTGCGGCCGTCTGAACTGAAAGCAGCACGCGTATATGCGTCGCTGCTCACACCTAGGACTTTCTTTCCGGTCCGAGCATCCCAGAGCGTTGCATCGCTGTTCTCTCCCGCCGTCAGCACCCGGGTGCCATCCGGGCTGAAGATTGCCGTCGGGTAATTGCCTACCGGCCGCAGGATGTAGAGCTGCTCTCCCGAGGCGGCGTCCCAGAGACGTGCCGTGCCGTCCCTCGCGGCCGTCAGGATACGGCTCCCGTCGGGGCTGAATTCGGCCCTCTCCACGGCCCCTTCATGACCTTTTAGAATTGCAGTTTCGGCACCGCTGGAGATGTCCCAGACTGCTGCAGTCCTGTCATAGGATGTGGTGACGATGCGATCACCTGTAGGATTGAATGCCGCATGCGCCACACCGGCGCCAGGGCGGAGGATTTTGATCTGCCGGTGCGCCAGCAGCGCCTTGAAGAGAGCTGCCTCCGCCTCGAAGAGATATGGCCGCTCGGGTTGCTCTTTCGAGGGTAGCGCCTCAAGCGCCAACCGGATCGCAGCCTCGGTGTTGCCTGCCGCGGCGGACCGCTCCGAGAGGAACGAGAGCGAAAGGAACTGATTGCGCAGCGCCTGATCGCGCTGGTCTCTTGCTTCCTCCCGCGCTTTGAACGCGACCAGTGCGCCTGCACCCGCCATAAGAGCGAGCATTATTGCCACGATAGCGGCGTTCCGTGTCCGTCGGGCAAGCCGGTTTGCTGCGGCAGCCGCGAGGCTCCGGCGCTCGGCCTCGCGCTCCAGGCGCTCGCGTTTTGCCTCTTCGGCGGCCTCGATCAGCGCCAGCTCTGCGTGACGGTCCTTCTCCTCCTTCTGCCGATGGGCACGCAAGGACTCCTCGATGTATTCAAGGACGGCATCGTCGACCTCCTCCCGCCTTGACAGCATCAACTCTTCTCCCTCCGCCAGACGTTTGCCGGACGGAAGCAGAAGCTCTCGGTTCCTGCTTTCCAGGTGCCATCGGTGGGCGTCAGCCCTCAGGCGTTCGCGCGTCGCGAGGAAGTTGCGGTTTGTATTCACAATGTCACCGGCACGCGGCCAACGGCTCAACAGTGCCTCATGCGCAAGACGAACGAAGACATGCCCTGCGGCGTCCTCGTCGCTGACGAGGAGCCGGGCGTCGATTAATGCCCTGACGAGGGCCGATCGCGCGGGAGTGCCCGCGACTTCGGTATACAGGGCCGCACGTGCCGTGACCGTTTCATCGCCCAGGTTCGCCGTGGTGAGGGCGCGCAGCACCGCGGGCAAGGCCTCCTGGATCCCGGGCGGCAGCAAGTCCAGGACTTCGTCGGCGCGGCGCGCGATTGCGCCTTCGAGCCCGCCAAGCGCACGATAGTGCGCAAAGGTGAGAACGCGTCGGTCGCCACTGGCTTGGTACAACGCGTCGAGGACAAACTCGAGAAGCGGCAATGATCCGGGGTCGGCAGTTGCTGCCGCCTGCAGCACGTCATCGAGCCGCCCCAACTCGGCACTCTCCTCGAAGCGGAGCCCGGCCACGACCGCAGGTTCGCGGATCATCTGCGCGATCTCTGGGCCGGTTGGTGGCAGAAGTTCGTAGCTGGCGAGGCCGTCCTTGAGCGCTGAGAAACCTTGGACCTCACCGCAGCGGTGAAAAAAATCCGAACGGATCGCCGCTATCACCCACACCAGTCCGCTCGCGGCCAGCACCGCCATGAACCGCACAAGGGCTTCGCGCATCGCCGGCTGCTTCTCCGTCGTGAACAGCTCCTCTAGTTGATCGATGACCACAAGCAGTCTGATCTGCGAGCGGGCCGGCCCGGCGGCCTTGCGAAGTGCCTGTCGGACCATCGCCAGGGCTCGATCCGGCGTGCTCCTGCAGAGTCGAGCAAACTCCGCGGCTGTTGCTTCTGAGGACAGCTCCGGCACAGCGGCGCCGTGAAGCAGCGCCGCAGCCAACACAGCGAATGCATCGGGTCCTTCGGAGAGGCGGATCAGGCAGCGGCGCCACAAGGATATGCCTGCCACGGCTCCAGGTCGCGTCAATGACGGCAGCAGGCCAGCGCGCAGGAGGGAAGACTTGCCACAACCGCTCATTCCGTAGATGAGCAGGAATGCCGTGCCGCTTGCTGTCTGCTGCTCCAGTCTGGCAGTGCAGGCGGCAATCGCCCGCGCTCGGCCAAAGAATAGATCGGCATCTTCGAATTCGAAGGCATCGAGACCGCGAAATGGCAATCTGACCGGTTCCTCGGACGCAAGACATACGCGGTAGATGCGCAAGGCACGGGCGACATCCTTCAGTTTGTGCTCGCCGAGATCGATGAATTCCAGCGAGAGGTGGTCCTGAGCCTGGGAGCGGACCGCTTCCGTGATGCAAATCCCGCCGGGGCGTGACAAGGCTTGAAGATGAGCTGCGACCTCGACGGCCTCGCCCCTGAGGTGCTCGCCCTCGGCGACGACGTAACCGAGGTCAACGCCGATGCGGAAGCGCAGCCGCTTTGTCTCGGGAACCCCGCAGTTCCGTCTATCGACCTCATACTGGATCTCGTTCGCACACCGCAACGCCTCGACGGGGCCAGCAAACTCCGCAAGGACTGTCTCATCGACGCTCGCAAAGACACGACCGGCATGTTCTATCAGCAGCCGATCAAGGACCTGCCTATAGGCCGGGGTAGGTGCAGCAATGCTCCGCTCATCCTTGCCTGCCGGCCGGACCTCGGCGGCCAATTCTGCCGCCAGAATTGTAATCATTCTTGGTCGGGCATTTGAGGGAAGGACCAACCTGTAACCGCGCCTCGGCACTGTCTGCACGACGGCCTGGCGACTGTCGTTGAGCGCCGCACGGATCTCGTGAATGCATTGGACCAGGCTGTCATCGGTGACGGCTAGCCCGTTCCAGACCGCCTTCATCAGCTCATCCTTGGTGATGACGCGATCAGCGTTCTCCAGAAGGTGGCGAAGTACCGCGAAGGTCTGGTGGCGAACTGCGATTGTCCTGTTGAACTGGTCGCGCAAGGTCTCCCTGCTCACGTCGGCGGTGACGCCGTTGAGTACGAACGTTGTGGGCGGCGAGCTATTCAAGCCGGTTCCCCTCAAGCACGAAGCCGCAGTCCATACTAGCACGGTTTCGCGCTGCGAAGACTAATCATCATCCAGCCCGTGCGGGGAGCTCTGATTTCGGCGAATGATCGTAAGCCGTTCGTGACTTGGCAAATGCCCCGGACCGACAATTCCACATTCCATTGTCGGTGAGAGAGGTTCGCTATGGACTGCTTAGTACGGATTGGAAGCATGGGTGCAAGACCAGTGCTGCGGCTAACGGGCGCCTTCCTGCTCACCCTGTTCTTCGCGACAGCGCCACAGGCTCACTCGACGGACCGTCCCGCGCGCGGCCTGGCCGAAGTCGATTTGCAATTGATCCTTGCCGTGGACGTCTCGCCGTCGATGAGCAGAATTGAGCAAAAAGTGCAGCGCGACGGCTATGTTGATGCTTTCCGCCACGCGGATGTCGCGATGGCAATCAAGGCGGGAGAACTGGGAAGAATCGCATTGCTCTATCTGGAGTGGGCGGGGCCAAGTCAGCAAACCGTCATCGTGCCGTGGACAATTGTCGAAAGCCGCGAGGATGCTCTGACTTTGGCGGACAGGCTCGCTGCTCTGTCGTTGACTGAAGGCCGGGGAACGTCGATTTCCGGCGCGTTGCAGGCCGCGAATGGACTGTTCGCGAAGAGCGGCTTGCGCAGCCCGCGCCGTGTTATTGACGTATCCGGCGACGGACCGAACAATGCCGGAGCACTCATTGAGCCCATCCGGCAATTTCTTCTCGCGGAAGGTGTGACGATCAACGGGCTGCCTATCGCACTACCCCGCATTGGCGAGGCCGACGGGTTTGCGCGGTACGACCCCTCCAGGCTGCAATCCTATTTCGAGCGCTGCGTCATCGGCGGACCGGACGCATTTGCAATCGGCGTCACCGATGCCGCAATGTTCGTCACCGCGGTCCGTCGAAAGCTGGTTCGTGAAATCTCCATGAACATGGATCAGGTAATCTACGCCGCGTACACCGAGCGTTCCGGCCCCACGGTCGATTGCAACATGATCGGTCAGTTGCCAGGCCGATGAGGCTCGGCAATGTGGTGCCAGCAACGGACTAGAGCGGGATGAAATGAGACTGAATCGGCTTGGGATTCCCTTAGGCGTGCAAATCTGATTCAACCTTCATGCTGGGCAAGG
>NZ_JAMYMR010000011.1:0-172855 GCF_040318635.1 Mesorhizobium sp. M1066 | reverse complement strand
TGACCAGAACCCTCATCAGAAGCGCCCATCCGTAACATGCCTGGGGAACAGACCCTTGATGTCGTAGATGACGCCCGGGGTCTTGGAGGACATTAGCTGATCTGGTCGCGCGGAGTTACCCTCGCCGTGAGGTGAAGGCAAACCGGTGACAGGAGGCTCAACCAAGATCGATATTCGCACTTACAAACCTTCGGCCTCTTCGTCGTCGAGTATCTGTCACCTCAGCGCACCCTTGCCGGCGCGTGTGGGACGCCGGCTTTGTACCCAACCGAATACAGGCACGGGAGTTCCATTCCTGCACGGCATGGGGTGGGAGAGCCGCACTTCATTGCTGGCGATGCTGAATAGGCGCCATGAACCAGCTTCGCTGATACTGGCGCTCACCGGCGTGCCCTTCAGCTCCTCAAACCGGGATCCCGTTCGGGAAAAACGAGACTGGCCAATGGACGCCCGATCGTCTCGCTGCTCCAAACGTCCGCTCCTGGCTCTTGGAGCTGTAAGGGGCGCCATGTCGGCTGGATTACCGCCCCCAGACGACGGCATTCTCGTGCCGTTTGATGATGTGCTTCAGATTCTCGAAGGCGGTCGTGACGTGGCCCGCGAAGCGCTCTGCCGCGGGCGAGCGCGGTCCGCTGACCCGGCGCAGGATACCAAGCGAGCGGCTGGGCTGCGGAATTTCATAGGGCAGCACCGTCACCCGGTTTTCCTTGCGCTGCGCGAAGACCACGGAGAATGGCAGCACCGCCAGCGCATCGGTTTCGGCAAGGAAGTTGATCACGCTCATCAGCGAGCCTCCCGAATAGCGGACGTTGAGGTCCGACATGCCGATGCTCATCAGGATCATCTGCAGGTCCGACATCAGCGGAGAGCCGGGTAGGGGGGCTACCCAGGGAAAGCTGGTCAGGTCATGCGCCCTGAGGCGGCGATTTCGCAGCAGGGGATGGTCGGGCCGGCAAGCCACGACGTTGCGTCCGGGCAGGATTTCGGTGAATTCGAAGCCGGGTCCCAGGTCGAGCACGCCGATCGGCACGATCCCGAGATCGATCTGGTTGCTCTCCAGCGCCGCGACCATCTCGGGCAGGTTCATATAGCTTTGCTGAACGGTGACCTCGGGTTCGAGCTTCTGGAATTCTCCGATCATCCGGCTGATCATCGCATCCATGAAGAAGGGCACGCCGCCGACACGGACGACGCCCTTCGTGCCTTTCATGAAGCCCTGGACCGCATCCGACGCCTTGCGCGACGCGGTGATGATCGTGCGGCCCTGCGCCGCCAACTGGAAGCCGAGCGGTGTCGCCTGCAGCGGCCGGCGACCCTTGAGGAAAAGCGGCTCGCCCACCCGCGCCTCCAGCATGGCTAGCGATCGACTGACCGCCGGCTGGGTCAGGCCCAGCATAGCGGCTCCTTCCGACACGCCGCCGGCATCCAGCACCGCGGCGAGCTGCATGAGGTGGCGCTCGTTCAGCTTCATAGCAAAACGCTATACAAGGGACGCCACATCTCATCAAGCATCGCGTCGGGCCGTGCTATCCCGCTTGGCAAGGGGAAGGGAGGCCCCGGCGGAATGCACGGCCAGCACGACCCGAAGCGAGATGAATTCCCCAAGGCGATCTCGACGCAGGCCGAGGAATTCTCACGGCGCCTGACGGCAATGGGCCAGTCCCGCCTGGCGGCGGCGGCGCAGGCAGCCGTCGACGGTTTGCATGCGCTGATCGTCGAGCTGCGACCCTCGGGCGAGGAGTTCCGCCAGGCGATCGATTTTCTGACCGAGGTTGGCCACTACGCCGATGCGCGGCGCCAGGAATGGGTGCTGTTCGCCGACGTCCTGGGCGTGTCGTCGCTGATCGAGGATCAGAACAGCCCGCGCCCTGTTGGGGCGACCCCAAACACCCTGGCCGGCCCCTTCTACCGGGCCGACGTGCCGGAGATGCCGCTCGGCGCGAACATCTCGCGCGATCACAAGGGCGAGCCGCTGGAGGTTGCGGGCCGGATCGTCGCGCTCGACGGCGATGCGATCGGCGATGCGATGGTCGAGATCTGGCAGGCCAATGCCGAGGGTCTCTACGAGAACCAGGAACCCGACAGGCAGCCGGAATTCAATTTGCGTGGACGGTTCCGCACCGATCCGCAGGGACGCTTCGTCTTCGTGACGGTGAAGCCGAAGGGCTACACGTTGCCATCGGACGGACCGGTCGGTCAATTGATGTCAGCGCTTGGCCTTGGCCTCGAGCGGCCGGCCCATATCCATTTTCGCGTCTCGGCGGAGGGCTTCGAAACGCTGACGACCCACATCTTTGACCGGTCGGACCCTGCGATCGGCCGGGATGCCATCTTCGGGGTCAAACCCGACCTCATGGCCGAGTTCCGCGCGCTGCCGCCCAACGGAGGAAAACGGAAGCACGCGCTCGATCTCAACCTCGTGCTCTGTCCACAGCGGCGGGGCGAAACCGAAACCTCTGGGAGGAGATGACCGATGGCACGTGTCAGCGGCTACCACCATTTGACGCTCTCGACCGACAGCGCTCAGGAAGATTTTGATTTCTATACCAAGGCACTGGGCCTGCATTCGGTGAAGCGCACCGTCTTGTTCGACGGCGTCATCCCTGTCTATCACCTCTATTACGGCTCGCCCAACGGCGATGCCTCGACGATCATCACCACCTTCCCGTTCCGCAAGCCAGGCGTCTATGGCCGCCGCGGGTCCAACCAGTCGCGCACCATCATGCAGTCGATTCCCAAGGGGGCCGCGGATTTCTGGGTCGACCGGTTGAACGCGCGCGGCATCGAGGCCATCAAGATCACTCGTTTTGGCGCCGACCGTGCGGCTTTCGCACATCCCTGCGGCATTCCGCACGAGCTGGTGGAAAGCGACAGGGATACGCGCGCGCCGATCACCAACGAGGCGCAGGGCATCGGCAAGGCGCACGGCATCAAGGGAATATACGGCGCCGTGGTGGCGGTGATGGACCGCACTGCGATGGACGACTTCCTGACCATCGCGTTGCCGCTGGAGAAAGAGGCTGACGACCATGAGGGACTGGTGTTCCGCGTGCCCGACGCGACCGGCGTCGCTCAGCGCGTGGAGGTCATTGTCGACCGCGACAGCCCGCAGGGCACCTGGACTCTGGCGGGCGGTACGATCCACCACCTCGCCCTCAACACCGGCGACGAAGAGAACCAGCTGAAACTGCGCGCTCATATCGAGGGTCTCGGCTTCACGGATATATCGGAGCAGAAGGACCGCAACTACTTCAAGTCCTGCTATGTCCGCTCGCCCGGCGGCGCGCTGTTCGAAATTGCCTGGACTACGCCCGAAGGCTGGGCCAAGGACGAGCCCCCGGGCCAGATCGGCAAGACGCTGGTCTTCCCGCCATGGTTCAAGGACCGTGAGAGCGAATTGCAGGTCGGCCTGGAAGAGGCGGATTTCACGTGAGTTCAGGCAGCGGTCCGCTCCGGCTTGGGCCAAGTGGCCCGGAAGCGAAGGCGATCTGCGTCTTCGTCCACGGCCGTGGCCAATCGCCCGAAGAGATGCAGTCCCATGTGCTGTCGCGGCTTTCCGCGACCGCCGTGGCCTTTATCCTGCCGCGTGCACCACACGGCATCTGGTGGGAGGCGCGTGCCGTCGACCCGTTGACGCCGGTCGCCCGGGCGCAGCTTTCCGACGCGCTCGACCACCTTGCGGCCGCAATGGTCGCGGCGCGGGCCGAACTGCCCGGACTGCCGCTTCTTCTCGCGGGCTTCTCGCAAGGGGCGTGTCTGTCGATCGAATACCTCTGCGCGGGGCTGCCGCCGCCGGATGCTTTGGCGGCCTTCACGGGCTGCCGTGTCGGCGTTCCGGCGGACGAAAGATCCGAGGCGGCGCCGGCCGGAATGCCGATCTATCTTTCCGGCGGCGATGCCGATCCCTGGATACCAGTCTCGGCGTTTGCCGATGCCGCGCAGTCGCTGGGCCGCGTTGGCGCGAGCCTGCGGGCCGATCTGTTCCCGGGCCGCGGTCATGAGGTCTCGGACGCCGAGATTGCCATGCTGGGCACGATGCTCGACGACCTCGCCGCCGGGCGTGGCCCGCGCATGGAGGCGGCGCGATGATGGACAGCTTCACCTTTCCGGGCCTGACGACACGGGTGGTCTTCGGTGCCGGCACCATGGCTCGCGTCGAGGAGGAAGTCCGGCGGCTCGGCCATGACAAGGTGATGGTGCTGTCCACGCCGCATCAGAAGGACGATGCCGAAAGACTGGCCGCAAGCCTTGGCGGCCTCGCCGCCGGGATCTTTGCCGGCGCGGTCATGCATACCCCCGTCGAGGTCACGGAAAAGGCCGTCGATGCCTTCCGCGGCAGCGGTGCTTCGGCGGTCGTCAGCCTCGGCGGCGGCTCGACCATCGGGCTCGGCAAGGCCATTGCCGTGCGCACCGGCGCCGACCAGGTGGTCATTCCCACGACCTATGCCGGCTCGGAAATGACCGACATCCTCGGCGAGACGGCGGCCGGTGAGAAGACCACCCGCCGCTCGCCGGACATTCGCCCGGAGACGGTGATCTACGACGTCGATCTGACGCTGAGCCTGCCGGTAAGTCTCACCGTCACCTCGGCGATGAACGCGATCGCTCATGCGATGGAGGCCTTGTATGCCCCCGATCGCAACCCGGTGATCGTGCTGATGTGCAGGGATGCCATGGTTGCCTTCCGGGACGGCATCCCGAGGCTGATCGGCGATCCGCAGGATCGCGCGTCGCGGACGCAGGCGCTCTATGCGGCGTGGTGCTGCTCGACTGCGCTCGGCTATGTCTCGATGGCGCTGCACCACAAGCTGGCGCATGTCTTCGGCGGCTCGTTCGACACGCCGCATGCCGAGACCCACGCCATCCTGCTGCCGTACACGACCGCCTTCAACGAAACGGCGGTGCCCGATCTGCTGCGCCCGATCACTGAGGCATTCGGTGGTGGCTCGGCGGGCGGCGGGCTCTGGGATTTCGCACAGTCGGTCGGCTCCCCGCTGAGCCTGAAGGCGATCGGCATCGAGGAGGCCGATCTCGACCGCGCGGCGGCGATCGCGGTCAAGAATGCCTATGCGAATCCGAGGCCAATCGATCCAGGATCGATAAGGGAACTCCTTCAGGCGGCGTGGGAGGGACGCCGTCCGGGGGCTTGAGAATAAAACAAGAGGGAGGAACTACACATGATCACAAGACGCAGCCTACTGAAAGCCTCGGCGGCGACCGGCCTGGCGCTGGCCGGTTCGCGCCTGGCGACGCCGGCCATCGCGCAAGGCGCCAAGATCCGCCTGGGCTATGTTTCGCCGCAGACCGGGCCGCTTGCCGGCTTCGCGGAGAGCGATGCCTACAACATCAAGGCCTTCCTCGCTTCCGAGGCAGGCAAGAACTTCGATGTCATCGTCAAGGACAGCCAGTCGAACCCCAATCGCGCGGCCGAGGTGGCGAAGAGCCTGATCGTCGATGACGAGATCAACCTGATGCTCGTCGGCTCGACGCCCGAGAACACCAACCCTGTGGCCACCACCTGCGAGGCGGAGGGCGTGCCGGTCATCTCGACGATGGCGCCGTGGCAGCCCTGGTTCATCGGCCAGCAGGGCAATCCGGCCGATCCGGCCTCGTGGAAGCCTTTCAACTTCGCCTATCATTATTTCTGGGGTCTCGAAGACATCATCGCCGTCTACACCGGCATGTGGAAACAGCTTTCCACCAACGGCAAGGTGGGCGGGCTGTTCCCCAACGATGCCGACGGCAATGCCTGGGGCGACCCGAAGAATGGGTTGAAGCCCGGCCTCGACGTTGCCGGCTTCAGCCTTGCCGATCCTGGCCGCTATCAGAACCTTTCGGACGATTTCACCGCGCAGGTCAACGCCTTCAAGGCGGCCAATGCCGAGATCGTCACCGGTGTGGTCATTCCGCCCGACTTCACCACCTTCTGGAACCAGGCCCGCCAGCAGGGCTTCAAGCCCAAGGCGGTGACGGTGGCCAAGGCGATCCTTTTCCCGCAATCGGTCGAGACGCTCGGCGATGCCGGCCACAACCTCTCGTCCGAGGTCTGGTGGTCGGCCTCGCATCCGTTCAAATCGTCGCTGACGGGCGAGAGTTCGGCCGAACTCGCTGCGGATTTCACCGCCAAGACCGGCCGTCCCTGGACCCAGCCGATCGGTTTTGTCCATTCGCTGTTCGAGGTGGCGGCCAATGTCATGGGCCGCGTGTCGGATCCAACCAATGCCGAGGCGATAGCGGCGGCGATAGCGGCCACCGACATGACGACGGTGGTGGGCAAGGTGGCCTGGAGCGGTGCGGGATTGCCACCTTTCGCCGCGAAGAACGTCTGCAAGACGCCGCTCGTCGGCGGGCAGTGGCGCAAGAAGGCCGGTGGCGGCTTCGATCTGGTGATCGTCGAAAACGCCGGCGCCTCCGAGATACCCACCGCCGGCAAGATGGAAGCCCTGGCCTGACGCTGCCGAGGGCGGCTGATACCGCCGCCCTCGTTCGGCGCGACCCAAGGATGACAGTGATGATACTCAGGCTGGAAAGCGTTTCGAAGTCCTTCGGCGCCTTGAAGGTTGCGGATTCCGTGACCGTCAGCGTGCCGCGCGGCGAAGCGCTGGGCATTATCGGCCCGAACGGCGCCGGAAAATCGACGCTCTTCAACCTGATCACCGGCAATCTGTTTGCAAATGAGGGTCGCATCGAATTGCTCGGCCGCGACGTGACCCGTGCTCCGGCGATGGAGCGGGTGCGCATGGGTGTTGGCCGCAGCTTCCAGATTCCGCAGCCTTTCGAGGGGCTGACCGTGTTCGAAAATCTCTTGACCGCTGCCGCCTTCGGCCGCGGCGGACGCGAGGCCGAGATGGTCGACGATTGCGCTGGTATCCTCGAGGAGACGGGGCTTCTCAGGAAGGCCAATTTCGTGGCCGGCTCGCTGAGCCTTCTCGACCGCAAGCGCCTCGAACTCGCCCGCGCCCTGGCGACAGGCCCTGAGCTTCTGCTCCTGGACGAGATCGCCGGCGGTCTGACGGAGGGCGAATGCAAGGCCCTGGTCGCGACGATCAAGGCGATCCACGCCAGGGGCACGACAATCATCTGGATCGAGCATGTGCTGCACGCCTTGAATTCGGTGGTCGAGCGGCTTCTCGTGCTGGATTTTGGGCGTGTGATCGGGATCGGTGCGCCCGATGAGATCATGGCCTCGAAGGCGGTTCGCGAAATCTATCTGGGGCTCGAGGTCTGATGCTGGAAACGCGCGGCCTCACCGCGAATTACGGCCAGTTCCGTGCGCTGTTCGGCGTCGATATCACTGTCGCGGTGGGAGAATGCGTAGCGATCATCGGCGCCAATGGCGCCGGCAAATCCACGCTGATGCGCTCGATCACGGGCGTGATCGGCAACGCGCCCGGCATGGTGCTGCACCGGGGCGAGCCGATCGGCGCGCTGTCTTCGGCCGAGATCATGAAGCGCGGCATCGCCATGGTGCCGGAAGGACGCCGGCTGTTCCCCTCGCTGACCGTCGAGGAAAATCTGCTGGTCGGCGGGCAGGCGCGCAAGGTGCCGGGGCCGTGGAGCCTCGACGCCGTCTATGACCTTTTTCCGATCCTGCGCGAGCGGCGCAAGAGCCCCGGCACAGCGCTCTCGGGCGGCCAGCAGCAGATGGTGGCGATCGGCCGGGCGCTGATGTCGAACCCCGAATTACTGCTCTGCGACGAGATCAGCCTCGGCGTTGGGGCTGTCGTCATCCGCGATATCTACGCAGCCCTTCCCAAGATCCGCGAAGGCGGCGCCGCGATCGTGCTGGTGGAGCAGGATATCGGCAAGGCGCTGGCGGTCGCCGATCGCGTCTACTGCATGATGGAGGGCCGCGTCACGCTGGCCGCCAGGGCGGCCGAGGTCACGCGCGAAAACATCCATTCCGCCTATTTCGGAGTGGCGGCATGACGCGGCAACCGAGGCTCCGTCATCTGCTCGCGCAGTGCTCTTGTGGCGTGATCGAGGTGGCGCGGCGATGATCTGGCTGGACACCCTCGTGCAGGGGATTCTGCTGGGCGGGCTCTATGCCTTGTTCGCAGCGGGGTTGAGCCTCGTCTTCGGCATCATGCGGCTGGTGAACCTCGCCCATGGCGACCTCATCATTCTTGCCGCCTATCTGGTGTTGATGGGCGTCACGCTGCTCGGCCTGTCGCCATGGATCGCTGCCCTGATCGCCATGCCGGTGATGTTCGCGCTCGGCTGGCTGCTACAGACAGTCATACTGAACCGCGTGCTGGGCAAGGACATCCTGCCGCCGCTTCTCGTCACGTTCGGCCTCTCGGTTGCCCTGCAGAACGGGCTGCTCGAGCTCTTTTCCGCCGACAGCCGCCGCATCCCGGTGGGCGCGTTGGAGGGGGCATCGCTCGATCTCGGGCTGGTCACGGTGGGGATCATGCCATTGATGACCTTTGCGTCGGCGATCGTGATGATCATTGCCCTGAACGGGCTCTTCTACCACACCGCCCTCGGCCGTGCCTTCCGCGCCACCTCGGACGACGCCGTGACGGCGGGGCTGATGGGGATAGAGCCGAAGCGGATTTTCGCGATCGCCACCGGGATCGCAATGGTCGTGGTGACGCTGGCGGCGCTCTATCTCGGCATGCGCGCGAACTTCGACCCCTCGATCGGGCCGGCGCGGCTGATCTATGCCTTCGAGGCGGTGATCATCGGCGGCCTCGGCAGCCTGTGGGGAACGCTTGCCGGCGGGATCATCATCGGCGTGGCGCAGACGTTTGGCGCCGCGCTGAATCCGGAATGGCAGATCCTGGCCGGCCACATCGCCTTCCTGGCCGTGATGCTGCTCAAGCCGCGCGGGCTTTTTCCGCGCGCAGTGGATTGAGGGCGGCATGTATCGACTGACAACCCGCACCCGCGCCGGAACCGTGACCGCGATCATCGTGCCGATCTTCATCGTCGCCGCGCTCGCGCTGCCTGCCGTGGCCTCGCGTGGCGTCATACAGGATCTCTTCTTCATCCTCACCATGCTGACGCTGGCGCAGATATGGAACCTGCTGGCGGGCTATGGCGGCCTGGTGTCGGTGGGCCAGCAGGCTTTCGTTGGCATCGGCGCCTATGCGATGTTCGCCGGCGTGATCCTGCTCGGCTGGAATCCGGTCCTGGCGATCCCGCTGGGCGGCCTTGCCGCTCTGGTGCTGGCGGTTCCGACGGCCTTCTTCGCGTTCCGTTTGCAGGGCGCCTATTTCGCCATCGGCACCTGGGTGATCGCCGAAGTGACGCGACTGCTGGTCGCGCAGTGGAAGGCGCTCGGTGGCGGCACCGGCACCTCGCTGCCGCGCGAGGCGACGAGCAGTATCCTGGGCACCGATGCGGTCCGGGCGCTGTTCGGGGTCCGCGAGGCCGCGGCACGCGATGTTATGGCCTACTGGCTGGCTTTGGCGCTGCTCGTGGCCGTGACGGGAGGCATTTATTGGCTGCTGCGCAGTCGCCTCGGGCTGGCGCTGGCGGCCGTGCGCGACAATGTCGACGCGGCGCAATCGGTGGGCGTCGATACCGGCCGGCTCAGATGGGCGGTCTTTCTGATCGCCGCGGCCGCCACCGGGCTGACCGGCGCGCTGATCTTCCTGCAGACGGCCCGCATCTCGCCGAGCGCGGCCTTTGCCGTCACCGACTGGACCGCCAACGTCATCTTCATTGTCGTCATCGGCGGCATCGGCACCATCGAGGGGCCGATCCTCGGTGTGCTGGTCTTCTTCGCGCTGCGCTCGGCGCTGGCCGATTACGGCAGCTGGTACTTGATGACGCTCGGCCTCATCGCCGTCGTCGTGATGCTTTTTGCGCCAAAGGGGCTGTGGGGGCTGATTGCGTCCCGCAAGGGCCTGCACCTGTTTCCGGTCCGCCGCAGGCTGACCGGTCCGAAGATCAAGGGAGGAATTTGATGGCGGATATCGAAACCGACGTGCTGATCGTCGGCACTGGCCCAGCCGGCTCGGCCACCGCCGCGCTGCTGTCCAGCTACGGCGTCGCCAACATGATCGTCAATCGCTATCGCTGGTTGTCGAACACGCCGCGTGCCCACATCACCAACCAGCGCACGATGGAAGTGCTGCGCGACCTTGGGCCGGAGGTAGAGGCCGAGGCCATGATGCACGCCTCCCCGCAGGAGCTGATGGGCGAGAACGTGTTCTGCGAAAGCCTGGCCGGCGAGGAGATCGGCCGCATGAAGAGCTGGGGCATCCACCCGCTCTCGAAGGCCGAACATCTCCTGTCGTCTCCCTGCTTCATGAACGATCTGCCGCAGACCTTCATGGAGCCGATCCTGTTCAAGTCGGCCTGCGCCCGCGGGACGCAGGCACGCATGAGCACGGAATATGTCAGCCATGTCCAGGATGCGGACGGCGTGACCACCACCTGCCGCGATCGGCTGTCGAGCAAGGATTTCACCGTGCGGTCGAAGTTCCTCGTCGGCGCCGACGGCGGCAACTCGCTGGTGGCCGAGCATCTGGGCCTGCCGCTCGAGGGCAAGATGGGCGTCGGCGGGTCGATGAACATCCTGTTCCGGGCCGATCTCTCGAAGTATGTCGCCCACCGGCCGAGCGTCCTCTACTGGGTCATGCAGCCCGGCGCCGACGTCGGCGGCATCGGCATGGGCCTGGTTCGCATGGTGCGGCCGTGGACCGAGTGGCTGATCGTCTGGGGCTACGACATCAACCAGCCGCCGCCGGAGGTGACGCCGGAACTGGCCACCGAGGTCGCGCGTCAGCTGGTCGGCGATCCCGGGCTCGAGATCGAGCTTCTGGGCGCCAACACCTGGACCGTGAACAATTGCTTCGCCACGCAAATGCAGAAGGGGCGGGTGTTCATCATGGGCGACGCCGCGCACCGGCATCCGCCCTCGAACGGGCTCGGCTCGAACACCTCGATCCAGGACGGGTTCAATCTCGCCTGGAAGCTTGCCAAGGTCATCAAGGGGCAGGCGGGGTTCGGGCTTCTGGACAGCTTCTCGGCCGAGCGCGCGCCGATCGCGCGCCAGATAGTGACACGCGCGAACCAGTCCATCGCCGAATTCGGACCGATCTTCGAGGCGCTCGGCATGGATGGCGGCGTCGATCACGACAAGATCCAGAGGAACATGGAGGCTCGCGCCGACGCCACCCCTGCGGCCGAGGCGCAGCGCGAGGCGCTCCGCAAGGCCATCGCCTTCAAGAAATACGAGTTCGACGCCCATGGCGTCGAGATGAACCAGCGCTACGCGTCGGGCGCGGTGGTGACCGACGGCCAGCGCGAGCCGGCGTTCGAGAAGGATCGCGAGCTGCACTATGCGCCAACGACCTGGCCGGGCGCGCGCTTGCCGCATGTTTGGGTCTTCGAGCGCTCGGGCAGGAAGGTCTCGACGCTCGACCTTTGCGGGCATGGCGAGTTCACGCTGTTGACCGGCATTGGCGGCGAGGCGTGGGTCGCCGCGGCGGAGACTGTGGGCGCGGAGCTCGGTCTGCCGATCCGCAGCCATGTGATCGGCCCGCGCCGCGCGATCGAGGATCATACCGGCGACTGGGCCTGCGCGCGGGAGATCCGCGACACCGGCTGCCTGATCGTCCGTCCCGACCACCACGTTGCCTGGCGCAGCGAAACGCTGGCGGCCGACCCCGCGGCCGAACTGCGCCGGGTCTTCAAATCCGTTCTGGCGCGCTGAGGAGGATCGCATGATCGACGAACACGAATCCGGCTATTTCACCGAAGCGAACTCGGCCGAAATCGTCGTGGCGCGGAACAGGAACGCTGGGGATGAGCGGCTCAAAGAGGTGATGGAGGTCATCACCCGCAAGCTGCACGAGGCGGTGAAGGAGATCGAGCCGACACAGGAGGAATGGTTCGGCGCGATCATGTTCCTGACGCAGACGGGCCAGATCTGCAACGAGTGGCGGCAGGAGTACATCCTGTTGTCGGATGTTCTCGGCGTCTCGATGCTGGTCGATGCGATCAACAACCGCAAGCCGTCGGGCGCCTCGGAATCCACGGTGCTGGGACCCTTTCACGTCGCCGATGCGCCCGAACTGCCGATGGGCTCGAACATCTGCCTCGACCAGAAGGGCGAGCCGATGTTCGTGCATGGCCGCATCCTCGACACCTCAGGCAACCCGATCGCAGGCGCCAAGATCGACGTCTGGCAGGCCAATGACGAGGGCTTCTACGACGTGCAGCAGAAGGGCATCCAGCCCGACTTCAACCTGCGCGGCGTGTTCCGCACTGGCGCCGACGGACGCTACTGGTTCCGTGGCGTGAAGCCCAAATACTACCCGATTCCGGATGACGGCCCGGTCGGCAAGCTGCTGGGCGCGCTAGGCCGCCACCCCAATCGTCCGGCGCATCTCCACTACATCGTCGAGGCCGAAGGCTTCGATGCGCTGACCACGCACATCTTCGATCCGGACGATCCATACATCGATTCAGATGCCGTCTTCGGCGTGAAGAAGAGCCTGCTCGCCGAGTTCCGCAAGGTCGAGGACGCTGAAGCCGCCGCCAGGGTCGAGGTCGCGGCCCCGTTCTACGACGTGGAGTTCGATTTCGTGCTGTCGCGCAAGGGAGGAAACTGATGGCCGCACTTGAGAAGATGTTCGATGTCAGAGGCAAGTCGGTGATCGTCACCGGCGGCGCCAGCGGCATCGGGCAGGCCTATGCCGAGATCATGGCCGAGCACGGGGCGAAGGTCTGCATCTTCGATCTGAACCCTGCCGGGCTGGAGCAGACCGTGACGGCGATCAGGGCGGCGGGTGGCGATGTCTGGGGTCAAATCGTCGACGTCGGCGACCGTGCGGCCATGGCCGCAGCCTTCGACAAGGTGGCCGAGAAGGCGGGCTCGATCGATGTCGTGTTCGCCAATGCCGGGATCGATGCCGGGCCGGGCTTCAACACCCCGACGGGCGAAAGGAACCCCGAGGGCGCCATCGAGAACCTGCCCGATGCGCACTGGGACAAGGTGATCGAGATCAACCTGACCTCGGTCTACACCACGATCAAGCATGCCGTGCGGCACATGAAGCCGAATGGCGGCGGCCAGATCATCGTCACGTCGTCCATCGCCTCGCTGATCAACGAGAGCATCGTGGGTACGCCCTACATGCCCGCCAAAGCTGCGGTGAACCATCTCGTTCGCCACATGGCGATGGAACTCGGCGCCTACAACATCCGCATCAACGCCATCCTGCCCGGACCCTTCATCACCAATATCGCCGACGGCCGGTTGCGCAATCCGGCGGACCGCAAGGCCTTCGAGGCCCAGTCGCTCATCGGCCGGATCGGCGACCCGGAAGAGATCAAGGGCCTGGCGCTTTATCTGGCGTCGCCGGCCGCGTCCTACGTCACGGGCTCGCTGATCGTCATCGATGGCGGCTCGCTGCTGAGGATGACCTGAACAAGCTTTGAACTGACACCGGTCCCGTCGAGGGGACGGGCCGGCTTAACCAAGGGAGGAAATGACCATGACCTACTACAACAGACTCGTGAAATCGGGCTTGCCCAGCCGCCGAAGCGTGCTGAAGGGGATTGGAGCCGGCCTTGCCGCCAGCACGCTGGGCATGCCGGCCTATCTGCGCGCAGCGACGGCGGGGAAGATCAAGATCGGCTATCTCAGCCCCACGACCGGGCCGCTCGCCCTCTTTGGCGAAACGGATGGCTATACCTTGCAGAAGATCCGCGCCCTGCTCGGCGGCCAGCTGCAATGCGCCAACGGCAATACCTACGAGATCGAGATCCTCGATCGCGACAGCCAGTCCAATCCGAACAAGGCATCGGAAATCGCCGGCAACCTCATCCTGAATGACGAGGTGCATCTGCTCGTTCCGGCCTCGACCACCGACACGATCCTGCCCGCGGCCGAGCAGTCCGAACTCTACGAGACGCCCTGCATTTCCTCCGGTGCACCCTGGCAGGCGGTGATCATGCCGCGCGGCGGCGGCAAGCAGACCTTCGACTGGACCTATCATTTCTTCTGGGGCCTCGACGAGGCGTTGAACACCTTCGTCGGGCTCTGGAACCATCTTGAGACCAACAAGAAAGTCGGCATGCTGTTTCCGCAGAACATCGATGGCGAGACCTGGGGCAACGACGAATACGGCCTTCCGGCGCCGACCCGCAAGGCCGGCTACGAGGTCGTGGTGCCCGGCTATTTCCAGCCGCGAACCAACGATTTCTCCGCACAGATCGCCGAGTTCAAGAAGCAGGGCTGCGAGATCATCGGCGGCATCACCTATCCGGACGATCTGAAGACCTTCGTCACCCAGTGCAACCAGCAGGGCTTCAAGCCGAAGGCGGTCACGGTGGCGGCAGCGCTGCTGTTTCCAGGCGGTGTCGAAGCGATGGGGCCGCTTGGCAATGGCATGTCCTCGGAGGTCTGGTGGACGCCGGCCTTCCCGTTCAAGTCGTCGCTGACCGGGCAGGTCAGCAGCGACATCGCCAGCCAATGGGAGGCCGATTCGAAGCGCCAGTGGACGCAGCCGCTGGGCTATTCGCATGCCTTGCTCGAGGTCGCGCTCGACATCCTGAAGCGCTCTTCCAATCCGCTCGACCGTACGGCCAACCGTGACGCTTTGGTCGCTACCGATCTGCAGACGCTGGTTGGTCATATCAAGTTCGACGGCTCGCCCCACAAGAACATCTGCAAGACGCCGATCTTCGGCGGCCAGTGGGTGAAGGGCGAGAAATGGCCCTATGACCTGAAGATCGTCGACAACACGGTCAATCAGCTCTTCGCGCCGCAGCAGGCTATTCAGCCGATCGCCTGGTGACATGAGCGGGGACGCGGGCAGAGTTATGGGTAGGGAAATCCTGCTGAAGGCGCACGGCGTGTCGAAGTCCTTCGGCGCTGTCCGCGTCCTGCATGAGGTGAGTTTCGACGTGCATCGGGGCGAGGTGTTGGGCATCCTCGGCCCGAACGGGGCGGGCAAGACGACGCTGTTCAACATGATCAGCGGCGATTTGAAGGCGTCAGGCGGCGAGATACAGCTCGGCGACACCGCGCTTCGCGGCGAGCCGCCCTTCCGGCGCTGCCAGATGGGGATCGGGCGGACCTATCAGATCCCGCGTCCATATTCCGCCATGACCACCTTCTAAACCCTGCTGGTCGCGGCCGCTTTCGCGGGCGGCCGGTCCGAGAAGAAAAGCTATGCTTTCTGCGCCCAGGTCCTGCGCGACTGCGAGCTCTCCGACAAAGCCAATGTCTCGGCCGGCGCTCTGACGCTGCTCGACCGCAAACGGCTGGAGCTGGCGCGCGCGCTGGCGTCGGATCCGAAGCTGCTGCTTCTGGACGAGATCGCGGGCGGGCTGACCGATGATGAATCGAGGGCGCTGGTCGCGCTGGTGCGCCGCATCCGCGACCGCGGCATCACCATCGTGTGGATCGAGCATGTGCTGCACGCGCTGCTGGCGGTGGCCGACCGGCTGTTGGTGCTGAACTTCGGCGAAAAGATTGCCGAAGGCGTGCCCGCCGAAGTGATCGCGCTGCCCGAGGTCCAACGCGTCTACATGGGGATCGAGGCATGACGGCCGTTCTTTCCACCCACGGGCTGTTGGCCCGCTATGGCGATTTCCAGGCGCTCTACGGCGTCGACATCGAGCTGCACCAGGGTGAGGCCGTGGCCTTGATCGGCGCCAACGGGGCAGGAAAATCCACACTCCTGCGTTCGATCATGGGCCTGCTCCCGGTCCGGCGCGAGATGGTGCTGCTGCACGGCGAGGCCGTTGGCGGCACCACCACCGACCGCATGGTGCAGAAGGGTGTCGCCATCGTGCCGGAGGGCCGCCGGCTCTTCACCGGCATGTCGGTCGAGGACAATCTGCGCGTCGCCATCGACCAGGCCGCGCGCATGGGCGCCAAGGGCGGATGGACGCTGCCGCGGTTGCATCAGCTGTTCCCGATCCTAAAGGAGAAGGCCCGCACGCAGGTCCAGAGCCTCTCGGGCGGGCAGCAACAGATGGTGGCCATCGGCCGCGCGCTGCTCTGCCAGCCGCGCGTGCTGCTCTGCGACGAGATAAGCCTTGGTCTTGCGCCGAAGGTGATCCGCGAGATCTATGCCGCCTTGCCCGAAATCCGCGCCACCGGAACGGCGATGATCGTGGTCGAACAGGATGTCGGCCTCGCCCGAACCGCCACGGACCGCCTCTACTGCATGCTGGAGGGGCGCGTGACCCTGACCGGCAGGTCCGCCGAGATCACGCGCGAGCAGATCGGCAAAGCCTATTTTGGAGCAGGCCATGGAGTGGTTTGACGCCTTGGTGCAGGGGGTCCTGCTGGGCGGCATGTATGCCCAGTATGCGCTCGGCATGGCGCTGATGTTCGGCGTCATGCGGATCGTCAACATCAGCCATGGCGATCTGGTGATCCTTTTGTCGCTGATAGGCATTTCCATAGCCACGGCCTGGGGTCTGGGACCGCTACCTGTGCTGATCTTACTGGTGCCGCTCGCGGTGCTGATGGGCTGGGTGCTGCAGAAGGCCGTGCTGAACCGCGTGGTGGGCAGCGATCCGCTGCCCTCGCTGATCGCCACCTTCGGACTGTCGATCGCACTGCAAAACCTGATGCTCCAGATATGGTCCGCGAACAGCCGGTCGCTGCCCGGCCATGGAATAGAGAGTCAATCCATCGAGATCGGCGGTATCTATGTCGGCCTCCTGCCGCTGATCGTGCTGGCCGTCGCCACGGGGTTGACAGGAGGCCTCGACCTGACGCTGAAGCGCACGCGCTTCGGCCGGGCGCTCCGCGCTGCGTCGGCGGATGTCGAGGCAGCGGCAATGACCGGCATCAATCCGCGCGCTGTCTATGCGATGGCGACGGCTGCGGCGGTCGGCATCCTCGGTTTTGCAGCCGTCTTCCAGGCGTTGCGGTCGACCGTCGCGCCGGCCGACGGACCTGCCCAGCTGATCTACGCCTTCGAAGCGGTGATCATCGGCGGCATGGGAACGGTATGGGGCGCCTTCGCCGGCTCGATGGTCCTCGGCATCTCGCAGGCCATCGGCTTCCGCATCGATCCGGGCTTTGGCGTGCTCGCCGGACACATCGTCTTCCTGATCGTGCTGGCGACCCGCCCGCAGGGCCTGTTCGGAAAGGCATTGTCATGAGTGCGATCCCCTATGTGGCAACCGAGGTGCCTGAGGTCCTGGTCCAGCGCCAGACCCGGTCCGGTCGCATCGCGATGACGCTGGCTGTGCTGGCGCTGATCGGTGTCGCCGCCATGCCGTGGTGGGCCTCGACCGGCACGATCCGGTCGATTCTGGTGCTGTGCTGCTACATCGCCGTCGCGCAGATGTGGAACCTGCTAGCCGGCTATGCCGGCCTCGTCTCGGTGGGCCAGCACGCCTTCATGGGTGCTGCCGGCTATGCGCTTTTCGTGCTGGCGCAGACTTACGGCATCAATCCGTTTGTGGCGGTCTTCCTTTCGCTGCTGGTGCCGGCCGCGCTGGCCATGCCGATCTACCTGCTGCTGCATCGCCTGGATGGCCCCTATTTTTCGATCGGCACATGGGTGGTGGCCGAGGTCTTCCAGCTGACCGCCTCGAACCTGCCGCTCGTCAATTCCGGCGCGGGCATGTCGCTTCGCGTGATGAAGGACTATTCGGCCTTCGAGCGGAATGTCGCCATGTCGCTGCTCTGCGCGGGGATGCTGCTCGTCACGCTGGGCGGCAGCTATTGGCTGCTTCGCTCGCGCTTCGGCCTTGCGCTGATCGCCATGCGCGACAATCCGGTCGCGGCCGCGAGCCAGGGCGTGAATGTCGTCAAGCTGCGCTTCCTGATCTACGTCGCGTCGGCGGTCGGCTGCGGTCTTGCCGGGGCGATCTATTTCATGGCGCAGCTGCGCATCACCCCGGGTTCGGCCTTTGATCCGATGTGGGCGAACGTCGCGATCTTCATCGTCATGGTGGGCGGAATCGGCTCCATCGAGGGCGTTCTGATCGGATCGCTGATCTTCTTTATCGCGGACCGCTGGTTCGGCGAATACGGCGCGACCTATTTCGTCGTCCTCGGCCTGATGACGCTTCTGGTTGCGCTCTACGCCCGGACGGGCATCTGGGGCCTGATCTCGAAACGGTGGGATGCACCATGGTTCCCGATCCGACGCAAGCTTGTCGACCCGAACCGCTGACGAGGAGGATTCATGAAAGCCGCCATCTTCGATAGGGTCGGCGTCCCGCTGCGGATCGGCATGGTGCCGGACCCTACGCCGGCACCGGACGAGGTCGTCTTGCGTGTCGCCGCCTGCGGCATCTGCGGCAGCGATCTGCATATCACCGAGGATCCCGTGCCTTTCGGCATCGAGGCAGGCTTCGTGCTCGGCCATGAATTCTCTGGGGACATCGTCGCGGTCGGATCGGAGGCAACAGGCGTTCGGATCGGTGACCGTGTCGCCGTCGCGCCGATGCGCGGTTGTGGACTCTGCGAGGCCTGTGAACGAGGCGATCCGGCGCGCTGCCGCGAGATGGAGCTGATCGGCGGCGGCTATGCGCAATACGCGACTGTGGCCGCACGCCAGTGTCATATCCTGCCCGGCGATGTGGCGCTCGAGGATGGTGCGTTGGCAGAGCCACTGTCCGTCGCTCTGCATTGCATCGTCCGCTCGGGCATGAAGCCGGGGGATCGGGTTGCCATCCTGGGCGCTGGGCCGATCGGGCTGCTCGTCGCCTTCTGGGCGCGGCGGATGGGCGCGTCGCGTGTCGTGGTGGCCGACATCCACGGCCATCAGCGCGAGCGTGCGCTTGCTCTCGGCGCGACCGGCTTCGCGCTTTCCGGCGAAAAGCTGACCGAGAACCTCGCCGATCTCTGCGGCGGAGCGCCAGACATCGTCTTCGAATGCGTCGGCAAGCGCGGCCTCATCGGCGCGGCGGTCGAAGCGGTACGGCCGCAGGGCACGGTGGTCGGCGTCGGCCTCTGCATTGGCGGAGACCAGTGGGACCCGTTCATTGCGCTGACCAAGGAGGTGAACCTGCTGTTCTCGGTCTTCTTCCATAAGCGAAACGAATTCGGCGTCGCCCTCGATGCGCTGCGCGGCGGACCTTTCGCACCGCAGGCACTGGTCACCGACCGGATCGATCTCTCGCCGGTTCCGCAGATATTCGAGAGCCTTCGCCGTCGCACCACGCAATGCAAAGTGCTGATCCAGCCGGACCTTGTTTGAGGAGGAATAAAATGGCCGTTCAATTCGAAACGCTCAAATGCGATGTCGCTGGCACCAAAACGGTGGTGAAGGCCATCGGTAGAGGCAAGCCCGTGCTGTTCCTGCACGGTGCCTCGACGCTTGAAGGTTTCGGCTTCGCGGAGGGCCTCGCCGACCGCTTCCGCGTGCTCTGCCCGAGCCATCCGGGCTTCGGCTTTTCTGGCCCGGCGCCGCATGTCGCTGCGATGTCCGACATGGTTCTGCACTACCTGAACCTGCTCGATGTTCTGAACCTGCCGGAGAAGCCTCATCTCATCGGCTTTTCCATGGGCGGCTGGATGGCGACGGAGCTCGCCGGCCTTGCGCGCGAGCGTTTCGACAAGGTGGTGCTGATCGCGCCGGCAGGGCTCAACGACCCCGCGCATCCGGCCACCGATCTCGGCGCGGTCGCGCCGCAGGAGCTGCCGGCCTATCTGGCACACGATGTCTCGGTGGCGCTGCGCTATTTCCCGGACGGCTCGGACCCCGCCTTTGCCGAGGCCTTCGGCGCCGATCGCGTCCGCGAAGGCGAGACGCTCGGCCGGCTGCTGGCGCCGTTCGGCATGGGCCATCCGAACCTGCGGCGCTTTCTGGCGCGCATCGCCAATCCGACGCTGGTCGTCTGGGGCACCAGGGACCGTCTGCTGCCGGCTGGCCAGGCGCCGCTCTTCGTCGACGCGCTGCCCGATGCACGCCTGATCCTGGTCGAGGATGCCGGCCATTTCGTCATGCAGGAGAAACCCGAAACACTCAGGAAGATCGGCGATTTCCTCGCCGGCTGACCGCATTTGAAAAGGAGGAGAAGACAATGAACAAACCCATCAAGCACGGCTCGTGGGGGACGACCACCGACTATCGCGACTTGCTCAGCAAGATCGCGGAGATCGGGCCGGCCCTGGAAGCCAACGCCACCACCGATGAGGAGAATGGCGAACTGACTGCGGCCACGTTCGAGCTGCTGAAGCCGCTGCGCATGTCGCATATCTTCGCCGCGGAGAGCCTCGGCGGTGCGCAGCTGCGACCCACCCAGGGTCTCGAACTGCTGGCGGCGATCACCTGGCACTCTGGGGCGGCTGGTTGGGTTTCCATGGTGCATTGCTGCATCGGTGCGATGTCGGCTGCCTTTCTGCCGGACAGCGCAGTCGAGCGGCTTTTCGCGCCGGGCACCGAAAACCGGTTCTCAGGGCAGGGCGCGCCGCTCGGTATGCTGAAGAAAGTCGATGGCGGCTACCGGCTGAATGGCAAGTGGAGCTATGGCAGCGGCTTCAGCCACGCCACCTACAGCCACAGTGCCGCCTTTGTCGATGACGGCACCGGCAAGCCCGCCAAGGACGAGAAGGGCAACTTGATCATCATGTGCGCCCATGCCCCGATCTCTCAGCACAAGCAGCTCGGCAATTGGGACGTTCTGGGCCTCGGTGGCACCGGCAGCATCGACTATGCGGCCGAGGACGTCTTCATCGCCGACGATCTCGTTTTCCCGATCCTGACCGCACCGCCGCTGCGCCAGAAGGAGTTCTTCAGTCTCGGTGTCGTCGGCCTCGCCGCCATCGGGCATACCGGTTGGGCTCTCGGCACCGGGCGGCGGATGCTGGACGAGATCGCCAAATTCGCCCGCAGCAAATCGGGTCGCGCCGGCCTGATCGGCGAGAGCGAGAAGTTCTGGCACGACTATGGCCGCGCCGAAGCCCGCTATCGCGCTGCCCGCGCCTTTGTCTTCGAAGTCTGGCGCGACATCGAGGCGACGGTCGAAGCTGGCAACAGCGTATCGACGCGACAGATCAGCCTTGTCCATCTGGCTAAATCCGAGATTCACGAGGTTGGCGTGGATATCTGCAATTTCGCCTACCGCGCCGGCGGCGGCGCGTCGCTGCGCGCCGGCGTGATCCAGCGCACCTTCCGCGAGATGATGGTTGCGGCCAACCATTTCACGATCGCGCCGTCGATCGTCACCTCGGCCGGTCGCGACATCGGCGGCCTGTGGAGCGATCGCACCTGGCAGTTCTACGACCTGATCGAGAAGAAGTAGTCCGCAAGGGCCGGACGACGGACGCCGTCCGGCCCTTATTCACGCTGCAGAAGAGAGACGTCGATGAGCTTCCCGCATCCGATGACCAACGCCTTCCGCGAGGCCTTTCGCCACCATCCGGCCGGTGTTGCCGTGATCACGGCCGATCCCGGCGACAGGCCGGTGGCGATGACCGTATCCTCGCTGATCTCGGTAAGTGCCGCGCCGCCGGTCGTCGCTTTCTCGCTGTCCATGAAATCGACTTCGTCCGAGCCCATGCTGCGGGCCGAGACCATGGTGATCCACCTGCTGCGCTTCACTGATATCGACCTGGCGCAGCTCTGCGCCTCGAGCGGCGCGGAACGCTTCCCGCCGGGAGGCGCCTGGGCGCGGCTGCCCACGGGCGAACCGCGCTATACCGGCGTTTCGACCTGGTTCCGCGCCCGTCGGCTCGGCGTTCTGCCGATCGAGGGCGCGACGCTGGTCGCGGCCGAACTCCTTGACGGCGAGGTGCAGCCGGACGAGGTCCCCCCGGAGGCGCATTCGCTGGTCTATCTCGACCGTCGCTGGCATCGCCTGCACAAGGAACTGGACGGGGTGGCTGAGCTTCTTGAGTCGTCGCGTTTTCTCTGAACGGCGCCGAAGCGCGGGTTGTCCGGTCGTTGCGCACGGAACTCTCAAAGCCAGTCGAAGCGCGTTCGGCGTCAGTCGTCCGTGCTATCTGGCTCCCAGCGCGGGGTTGAGGGCTATCCGGAGTTGGGCACTAGCCGGAACTTCGTCCGCATCGGATACGGTACGAGGGGGCAATCTTTGTCGCAGATGACGTCAGATATTTCCGCAAAATATCTCACGTATTGACGTTAACTTAACATGCTATTATGGTCTTTTTACCGCGTCGGATGCGTCGCTTTTGTATCACCGTTGCTCGTTGATTGTCGTCATGTCTGTCATCCCTATCCCAACCTGCAGGTTTGCCTTGCAGCGCCCTTCACCAGTTGCTGAAAGCGGCGGCGCCCATGCCCAGTTTGCTCGGAATCGATAACGGTCTCACGGTCACCAAGGCGGTGATCTTTGATGCCGATGGCACGCAGTTGTCGGTGGCGCGTCGGCGGGTTCCGCAATCGATGCCCCATGCGCGCTGGGTGGAGCGCGACATGACCGGCCTCTGGCAAGCCACCGCCGATGCAATCAAGGAGGCGATCGCGCTGTGTGGCCGGCCCGCCAACGATATCAAGGCGGTGGCGGCGACCGCACACGGCGATGGTCTCTATTTGCTCGACAAGGATCGCCGGCCGCTAGGCCCCGGTATCCTGTCGCTTGACAGCCGCGCCGGCGAGATTGTCGAACAATGGTCGGCGGACGGGGTCTTCCAAAATGCGTTGGCGCGCACCGGACAGGCGCCGCACGTTTCGGCTCCGTCGGCGCTGCTGGCCTGGATCAAGAAGAACCAACCCGACCGCTATGGGCGCATCCGGCATATACTGGCCTGCAAGGACTGGCTGCGCTTTTGCCTGTCGGGCACGATCGGCACCGACCGTACCGAGGCCAGCACCTCATTCACGGATTTCCGCACGCAAACCTTCGCGCCGGAAGCGATGCGCATCTTCGGACTGGACGATCTGTTTGACGCGCTGCCGCCGGTGGCGCATTCGGCTGAAATCGTCGGTCACGTTACCGCCGAGGCGGCGGAAATGACCGGCCTGGCCAAGGGAACTCCAGTCGCGTGCGGACTGCATGACGTGACCGCCTCCGCACTTGGCATGGGCGGCCATGAGGAGGGCGTGCTTGCCATTGTCGCCGGGACCTATTCCATCAACGAAGTGGTCTCTTCGCAACCGCGCGTCGATCCGCGTTGGCTCTGTCGCAACGCCATCGACGCCGGCCGCTGGAACAACATGGCGATCTCGCCGGCCTCGACCGCGAACTACGATTGGTTTCTCGACACATTCTGCCGCTCGGAACAGGAGAGGGCATCGGTCGGTGGTGGCTCGATCCACGAGTTTCTGGCAGGCGAGATCGACGCGGCGCTGAAGAACAGGTCGACCATCCTGTTTCATCCCTATCTGTTCGGCTCCCCCTTTGGCGATGTCGCCAGCGGCAGCTTTGTCGGCCTTCATGGCTGGCACAATCGCGGCGATATGCTCAAGGCGGTTCTGGAGGGCATTGCTTTCAATCATCGTACCCATGTCGAAGCCTTGCGCGACGGCTTTGCCATAAGCGAAATCCGCCTGACGGGCGGCGGCTCGCGCAATCCGGCCTTCGTCCAGATGTTTGCCGATGTGCTGAACGCCCCGGTCATCGTTACCTCGACCGACGAGGCTGCGGCGTTTGGCGCTGCGCTTTGCGCGGGTGCCGCGGTTGGCATCTTCGCGGCGCCGCAAGAAGGCGCCAGGCAAGTCGGCATGACCGCGCGCCAATACGAGCCGGTGCCGGCCTCGAGTGCTGTGTTCAACGAGCGCTTTTCCCTCTATGGCCGCATAGCCGCTGCGCTCGAACCGCATTGGCCTGACATCGAGAAGCTGGCGCGGCCAGACACTGGGGGAAGCGCATGATCAAGGCCGACGAACGACGCGAAGAGATCGCCGATTATGTGATCAAGCTCGGCCAGGTGCGCATCGACGATCTCGTCGAGCATTTCGGCGTGTCGCGCATGACCATCCACCGGCACATCGACCGGCTGGCGCAGCAGGGCGTGTTGCGCAAGCTGCACGGTGCGGTGACGGTTCAGCCTTCCGGCCTCTACGAAAGCGCCTTCCGCTACCGGGTGACGGTCAACCGGGCCGAAAAGGATGCGCTGGCGCGGGCAGCCCTCGACTATGTCGAAGCCGGCCAGGTGGTGATGCTGGACGATTCCTCGACGGCAAACGCCGTCGCTACACTGCTGCTCGACGTCAAGCCGCTGACCGTCATCACAAATTCCGTGGCGACGGCTTCCATGCTGACCCATGTCGACGAACTCGACTTCATCTGTCTCGGCGGCCGGTACCACAACACCTACAACGCCTATATCGGCATCGTCTGCGAGAACGCCGTGGCGCAGCTGCGCGCCAATGTGCTGATCTGTTCGGCTTCGGCCATCACCGGAACCACGGCCTTCATCCAGGATCCCAATGTCGTGCGGGTCAAGCAGGCGATGATGGCGGCATCGGTGAAACGCATCCTCCTCGTCGATCACGCCAAGTTCGATCGGATCGCGTTGCACCTCTTCGACGATCTGACCAGCTTCGACGTCGTACTGGCGACCGAAGGCCTGGGCGATGCGCGAGCGCAGGCCCTCGAACGGGCCGGCGTGAATCTGCGCATCGTCAAGACGAAAGCGTCATGAACTCAAACGAACGATCACCTACGGCAATCCCTATCGGGCGCTTAGCCGCCATGTCCCGGACAGGCGAGGTCGACGTCGTCATTCTCGGCGCGGGGATCAATGGGGCAGGGCTGTTTCGCGAGCTGTGCGCGCAAGGCGTCAGCTGCCTGATCGTTGACAAGAGCGATTTCGGCTCCGGCACGAGTGCTGCGCCATCGCGGCTCATTCATGGCGGTCTGAAATATCTCGAAACCGGCGAGTTCAGGCTGGTGGCGCAGTCGACGCTCGAACGCAATTTGCTTTTGAAAAACGCGCCGCACTATGTCAGCCCGCTGCCGACGGTCATCCCGATCTTCTCCTGGAGCAAGGGCATGCTGGCGGCGCTGCGGACGCTGTTCGGCTCGACCAGCGCGCCGCGCAGCCGTGGCGCCGTCCTGATCAAGATCGGCCTGATGATCTATGATTTCTATGGCTCGCGAAACCAGGTCATGCCGCGTCACCGCATGGTCGGGCGGCGCCAGGCGCTCAGTGAGATGCCGGCGCTCACCCCCTCGATCGTCGCTACCGGCACCTACTACGACGCCAAGATAAGCCACCCCGAAAGGCTGGTGCTCGAATTGATCCTCGATGGGCTGCAGGCAAATACGGCCTCGGCCAGCGCGAACTACACGGCGCTGGCGAAGTCCGCCGATGGCGTGCTGACCTTCCAGCCGAAAAACGGCGCGGCCTTTTCGGTGCGGCCGAAGCTGGTGGTCAATGCCGCCGGTCCATGGATCGACGATGTCAACGATTTGCTAGGCGCGCCGTCGAAGATGATCGGCGGTACCAAGGGCTCGCACATCCTGCTGAAGCATGACGAGCTGGTCAAAAGCCTTGCCGGGCGCATGCTCTATTTCGAGGCCGATGACGGCCGCATCTGCCTTGTCTACGACTATCTCGGCCTGGCGCTGGTCGGCTCTACCGACATCAAGGCCGACAATCCCGACGCGGTACGCTGCGAGCCTGACGAAGTGGAGTACCTGCTCGACAGCGTACGCACGCTGCTGCCGGGGATGGCGTTCGAACGCGACCAGATCGTCTATGCCTATAGCGGCATCCGGCCGCTGCCGGCCTCGGATGCATCGGTGCCCGGCTTGATCAGCCGTGACCACTCGGCGCCAGTCGCCGAGCCGGATGGGAACAGACCTTTCGCAGTCATCTCGCTGATCGGCGGCAAGTGGACGACCTTTCGCGGCTTCGCCGAGGAAGTCGCCGACACCGTGCTCGGCCGCCTGCAGCGCAGCCGCAAGGTGACAACGCAGGCCATGCCGATCGGCGGCGGCAGGGATTTCCCGGTCGATGCCGCAGCGCGAGCCAGTTGGCTGGCTCTGGCTCACTCGGAAACGGGCGCTGGAGAGCGGCGTCTCGAGGCGCTGCTGTCGCGATATGGCACCAGAGCCACGCAGATCGCCACGCATAGGTCGGGTGATGAGGGTCGGCTGCCGGATTCAGAAAGCTACAGTCGATCGGAAATCGACTACATCGTCCGCAACGAGTTCGTCGAACATCTGGCCGATATCGTCATGCGCCGCAGCACCCTGGCGATATCAGGGTCGCTGACGGGCCGGGATCTGCAGGAGATTGCGAGGATTGCCGGACGGGCGCTGGGCTGGAGCGCCGGGCGCCTCGCAGAGGAAGTTGAGGCCGCCGCCCTGGAACTCGAGGACCGGAACCTGATGCGGCTGGACTGATCACTCCGTCGCCGGTGTTCCCAAGGCAATCCGATCGGTTTGCCATGGATGCGCCGCATTCCGAAAATGGTCCAACTCACAGGCTGATTGGGATTTTCTCATGGGCGAATATTATTCGTTTAAACAAATAGTTGATTGCTAAATGGATGGCGACGAGCTGCGCAGTTCTGCTGGGGTCGGCAGGATATAACACAGATTGACGTTAAATTAACATCGCAGTATGATCGGGTGACATGCGGACCTCCTAATAGGGCCGACGTTGCCTGCCGAAACGTTGGCAGACCGGCGTTCGGGAAGGGCGAGACCTGTGAATTCCCCGTATGTGCACGCGCCAAATCCGGCGAGGGATTGACAGCGATGCAGGGATGTGAAAATTTTTGCACACAAAGATAATAATATCATCTCAGGGAGGAGATGGCTTGAAATCCGGCGGAGCCGCTAACCGCGATCATGAGTCCAGCCTCGCCACCCGCGCGGCCTGGCTTCACTATGCCGGGGGTCTGACGCAGGCCCAGGTGGCCAAGCGGCTCGGCCTGACCAGCCTCAAGGCGCATCGGCTCATCACCCGGGCCACCCAGGATGGCCTTGTCAGGGTCATCATCGACGGCGATGTCGGCGAATGCATCGACCTCGAGCAGCAGCTGATCAATGCTTACGGGCTGGATTACTGCGAGGTCGTTCCTGATCTCGATCAGGACGAGCTGCCGCTGAAGGCCCTTGGCATCGCCGGCGCTCAGTTTCTGAAGCGGGAGATCGATCGCGGCGAGGACATGCTGATCGGCGTCGGCCATGGCCGTACCCTTGCCGCAAGCGTCGAGTATCTGACGCGCACCGCCGCTGCCCATATCCGTTTCGTCTCGCTGCTTGGCGGCGTGACGCGCAAATTCGCGGCCAACCCGCACGATGTCATGCATCGGCTGGCCGAGCGGACCGGCGCGCAGGCCTATGTGATGCCGGTGCCTTTCGTCGCCAACACCGCCGAGGACCGTGACGTGCTGCTTGGCCAACGCGGCATCAGCGATGTCTTCGACCTCGCAAGCCGGTCCGACCTGATGTTCGTCGGCATAGGGACTGCCGAGCGGGAAGCTTCGCTAGTCGCTACCGGCATGATCGAACATTCCGAAATCGATGAGGTCAAACGCGATGGCGGCGTCGGCGAGCTGCTCGCCCACTTCTTCGACGACAAGGGACGCCCGGTGGAAACGGCGCTGTCGGACAGAATCCTGGCGCTTCCGCGGGACCAGTTGAAGGGCCGTCGGATCGTCGCCGTCGCCGGAGGCAAGGTAAAGGTGCGGGCGATCAGGGCTGCACTCGAAAGCCGTTATCTGAGCGGCCTGATCACCGACGAAAGCACCGCCCGTGCGCTTGTCGGACAGAACCAATCCAATGGTCCGAAGCGCCATGTGAACGGAGGATCCTCAAATGCGTGACAACGGAGCGGTTGCGTCATGAGCGCGAAGGCTGCCACCGCATCGACCAGGCCGGTTTCGACCAACCTGCGCCGGGCACTTGCCGGCGCCGCGATTGTCGTCCTGCTCGGCGCCATGGCGCTTGACACCAAGGTGGTCAGGATTGGATCCGCCGGCGATGTCCGCAGCGCCGTCTTCTCCGCCGCCGACTACGGCAAATCGGAATTCCCCAAGGTGCAAGCCGATGTCGAGGCGCGTGCCGCCGACGCGGTGACGGTGGCGACGGCGATCGCCAAGGACAGGGCGACGGCCGAAAAGGAATACGGCGTGCCCGCGGGTGTCGGGCCGGTCATCTCGGTCAAGTTCACCGGCGTCGTCGGCGAGGGAAAATCGGGCATCTACAAGGTCGCCGTCGAAGGTTTGCCCGACACGCTGATGATCCGCGTCCAGACCGGGCCGGCGATCAACGGCACGGAGCTGCGCGACGCCACCGGCAAGATCACATTCGGCCAGTTCACCAACCAGATCGAATACCAGGACGCCGGCTCGGCGCTGAACAACGAGATGAAGAAGGAAGTCCTGGCCAAGGTCGATGCGAGCACCTTGACCGGCAAGACCATATCGGTGGTCGGCGCATTCAAGCTGGTCAACCCGAAGAGCTGGCTGGTCACTCCCGTGAGGCTCGACGTCAAATGAACCCGGCTGCCGACATCGGACCCGCGAATGGCGACGCCGTGCTTTCGGCGCGCAACATCGTCATGTCGTATGGCGGGGTTCATGCGCTCAAGGGCGTCAATTTCGACATCCATCGTGGCAAGGTCACGACGCTGTTCGGCGAGAACGGCGCCGGCAAGTCGACGCTGATGAAGATCCTCTCCGGCGTGGTCACGCCGACATCCGGCGACATCGTGCTCGACGGCAATCTCGTCAGTTTTTCCTCATCCTCGGACGCACGCGATCGCGGCATCTCGATCATCCACCAGGAACTCAGCCTGGCGCCGAACCTCAGCGTTCGCGACAACATCTTCATGGGGCGCGAACTGCGCACCAGGACCGGCCTCGACTTCGCCGAGGAGTCGCGCCAGGCGCGCGCTCTGATGGCTGATCTCGAAGAGGACATCGATCCGATGATCCTGGTCGAGGATTTGCGCCTTGGGCAACAGCAGATCGTCGAGATCGCGCGGGCGCTGTCGGTCGATTCCCGGATACTGATCATGGACGAACCGACCTCGGCGCTCAGCGCGACAGAGGTGGAGGTGCTGTTCAAGGTGATCCGCGACCTGACCAGCCGCGGTGTCTCCATCGTCTACATTTCACATCACCTCGAAGAGGCGCTGCAGATCACCGACTACGCGGTTGTCCTGCGCGACGGGGCGATAACGGCGACGGCTGAAGCCAGAAACATCGACCTCGAGTGGATCGTCCGCAACATGGTCGGCGAGAACTTCGATCTCGGCTCGCCGCCGACCGGCCATGCGTTCGGTGAGGTCGCCCTGTCGATCGAGGATGTCGGCGTCGTCGACACTTCGGGCTCGGGCTATTCCGTCGTCGACCACCTGTCGCTGGATGTCCGGGCAGGCGAGATCGTCTGCATCTATGGGCTGATGGGCGCCGGGCGCACGGAATTGCTGGAAGCCGTCGCCGGACGGGCGCCGATGGCGGGCGGCCGCGCGCTTCTGGAAGGCGAGGACGTTTCGGGACTGAGCATTGCCCAGCGCATCTCCAGAGGTCTTGTGCTGGTCCCCGAGGACCGCCAGCGCGACGGGCTGGTGCAGACGATGACCGTCGGCCGCAATCTCTCGCTGGCCAGCATCGAGGCGTTCGCCAAGGGGCTGTTTCTGTCCCGTTCCAAGGAGCGTGGGCTGGTCGAGGATTCGATCCGCAAGGTGACCATAAAGACCGCAGGCGGCAATGCCATGATCGGATCGCTGTCGGGCGGCAATCAGCAAAAGGTCGTCATCGGCAAGATGCTGACGACCAACCCAAAAGTCATCCTTCTCGACGAACCGAGCCGTGGCATCGATGTCGGCGCCAAGGCCGAGGTCTTCCGCTTGCTGAGCGAACGCGCCGCGCAAGGGCTTGCGGTCGTCTTCTCGACCTCTGAGGTCAACGAATGCCTCAGCATTGCCCACCGCATCGTCGTCATGCGGCGTGGCAGGATTTCAGCTGAATTCGGCGCCAACGCCACCAAAGAGCAGATCATGGCCGCCTCTGGCGAAGCCGTGGTCGCCTGATCACCAGAATTTCGGAGCCCAGACCAATGACCGACGTCAGCCAGGCCAGAAAACAGTCCAGTCCAAGCGCGGGCGGCGAAGGCTTCGATCTCGCCAAGCTGCTGCTCGAGGGTCGCGCTTTCTTTGCCCTGATCGTCATCATCGTCGTGTTCTCGATCCTGTCGCCCTACTACCTCTCGGTGGCGAACTTCCTGACCATGGCTTCGCATGTCGCCATCTTCGGAATCCTCGCGATCGGCATGCTGCTCGTCATCCTCAATGGCGGCATCGATCTGTCTGTTGGGTCGACGCTGGGTTTGGCCGGCGTCGTTGCCGGTTTCCTGATGCAAGGGGTGACGCTGACCTGGCTTGGTGTCGTTCTCTATCCGCCGGTCTGGGTGGTCGCGGTGCTGGCTTGCATGCTCGGCGCCGTCGTCGGGCTGATCAACGGCGTGCTCATCGCGCGCTTCAAGGTTCCAGCCTTCGTGGCGACGCTCGGCGTCATGTACATGGCGCGCGGCCTTGCGCTGCTGATGACCAGCGGCCTGACCTACAACAATCTCGGCGGCAAGCCGGAGCTGGGAAACACCGGCTTCGATGCGCTTGGCTTCAACCGCCTGTTCGGCGTGCCGACCGGCGTGGTGGTTCTCGTGGTCATCGCGCTCATCGGCAGCATCGTCTTGAACCGCACCGCCTTCGGGCGCTGGCTTTACGCATCGGGCGGCAATGAGCGCGCGGCGGAACTGTCCGGCGTTCCGGTCAAGACCGTGCAGATTTCCGTCTATGTGCTGTCGGGCATCTGCGCCGCCATTGCCGGCCTTATCCTGTCCTCGCAGCTGACGTCGGCGGGACCGACCGCCGGCACCACCTACGAACTGACGGCCATCGCGGCCGTCGTCATCGGCGGCGCGGCGCTGACCGGCGGGCGCGGCAATATCCGCGGAACCCTGCTCGGGGCCTTCGTCATCGGCTTCCTGTCCGATGGTCTGGTGATCATCGGCATCTCATCCTACTGGCAGACAGTATTCACGGGCGCCGTCATCGTGCTCGCCGTGCTGCTCAATGCCGTTCAGTATCGCCGCCGCAGCAAGCTCCCAAGCGCGACAGGTGGCCAACCGACTTCTCAGAAACGGGGGAAGGCCGAAGCGGCCAATCCTGCCCAAGGGAAGACTGCCAGATGAACTGGCAGCAACACCGCGTAGTCATTGGAGGAATGTACATGAAAACCATGCTTAAGAGCTTGCTCGCCGCCGCGATGGTCGTCGGGTTTACGGCGGCCGCGTCGGCCGCGGGCCTGATCTCGATCATCGTCAATGATCCGGCCAACCCCTACTGGCTGACCGAGGGCAACGTCGCCAAGGCCGAAGCCGAGAAGCTCGGCTATACGGCCAATGTCGGCGCCCACAAGGGCGATACCAATACCGAAAGCAACTTGATCGACACCGCCATCACCAACAAGTCGGTGGCGATCATCCTCGATCCGGCCAACGCTGACGGCTCTGTCGGTGCGGTGAAGAAGGCGATTGCAGCCAACATCCCGGTGTTCCTCGTCAATGCCGAGATCAACCAAGAAGGCCTCGCCAAGGGTCAGCTCGTTTCCAACAACGCGCAGGGTGCTGCTCTCGGTGCCCAGCAGTGGGTGCAGGCCGTCGGCGAAAAGGGCAAATATGTCGAACTGCTCGGCGCCCCGTCTGACAACAACGCCGCTACGCGCTCGAACGGATACGCGACTGTGCTGAGCCAGTACCCGGATCTCGAAAAGGCTGCTTCGCAGGTCGCCAATTGGGATCGTACCCAGGGCCACGACAAGATGCAGAGCATGCTGCAGGCCAATCCCGACATCATCGCCGTGATCAGCGGCAATGACGAGATGGCTCTCGGCGCGGTTGCCGCGCTGAAGGAAGCCGGCAAGCTCGCCGGCATCAAGGTCGGCGGCTTCGACGGTTCCCCGGACGCGGTTGCGGCGATCAAGTCCGGCGAATTGCAGTACACCGTGCTGCAGCCGGTCGCCATCTTCTCGGCCAAAGCCGTGCAGCAGGCGGACTCGTTCATCAAGACGGGCGCCACCGGTGCGGCGACCGAGAAGCAGCTGTTCGATTGCCTTCTCATCACCAAGGACAATGTCGACAAGTACACCGCACCCTTCGTGCTGTCTGAGTAATACCTGTACAGGGGGTGTTTCGCGGACACCCCCTGCCTCTTCTACGAAATGACTGCCCTCGTGAACTGCCTTCGCAACCAACCGGAATTTGCGGCATGAAAGACCTGCTGATCGGCATCGACGCGGGAACGTCGGTAATCAAATCGATCGCTTTCGACCTGTCCGGGCGGCAGCTCGCCATGACGTCGGTGCCCAACAGCTTCGTCACGCTGGAAGGCGGCGGCGCCGAGCAGGACCTCGACCAGACCTGGCGCGACATGGCGCGGACCGTTCGGGATCTCGCGGCCAGGGTTCCCGACCTCGTGCAACGAACCGCAGCGGTGGCCATCACCGGGCAGGGCGACGGAACCTGGCTGATCGATGGCGACGGCTTGCCTGTCTCGCGCGCCTGGCTGTGGCTTGATGCCCGAGCTGGACATCTGGTGGACGAGATGCGCGCCGATCCCCGGGATCGCAGGCGGTTCGAGCTGACCGGCACGGGGCTGAATTCCTGCCAGCAAGGCGCCCAGCTTGCCTTCATGAAAAAGAACCATCCCGACATGCTGGAGCGGGCGGCGGCCGCACTGCATTGCAAGGATTGGCTCTACTTCAAGATGACGGGCGAACGCGCCACGGATCCCTCCGAGGGAACCTTCACCTTCGGCGATTTTCGGTCGCGCAGCTATTCCGACGAAGCCCTCGACATCCTGGATCTGACGACGCATCGCCACCTGTTGCCTCCCATGCTCGAAGGTACCACCGACCATCATCCGCTGTCGCGATCGGCGGCGGCAGAGACTGGCCTGCTCGAAGGCACGCCGGTGGTGCTGGGTTACGTCGATATGGTCATGACGGCGCTCGGAGCCGGCCTCTATGATCCCTCGGGCAATGTCGGCTGCACGGTCATCGGCTCGACCGGCATACACACACGCTTTGCCGCCACTCCCGACGATGTCGTGCTGAACGACGATGGCTCCGGCTACACGATCGCCATGCCTATTCCAGGCGCCTTTGCACAATTGCAATCCAACATGGCGGCGACGCTCAACATAGACTGGGTGCTTGGCCTTGCGCGCGACGTGCTCGCGACGGCTGGCGGCAAGCCTTCTCATGACGAGTTGCTGAAGGCCCTCGACGCTTGGGTGGAAGCATCGGAGCCTGGTTCGCTGATCTACCAGCCCTACATATCGCTGGCCGGTGAAAGAGGACCGTTCGTCGATCCTGACGCACGCGCGGGTTTTATCGGCCTTTCGGTCAAGCACGGCTTTGGCAATCTGGCACGTGCCGTCCTCGAAGGGTTGGCCTTCGCGGCGCGTGATTGCTACCAGGCGATGGGCGCCGTGCCGAGCGAGATCCGCCTGTCGGGCGGCGCCGCGCGCAGTCCGTCCCTACGCCGCATCATCGCGGCGGCGACCCGGGCGCAGGTGCGCACCAGCAGCCGCCAGGAGGCAGGTGCTGCGGGTGCCGCGATGATGGCCGCGGTCGGGCTCGGCGTCTATGGCTCGATGGAAGACTGCGCCGCCGAGTGGGTGACACCGCTTCTCGGCGACTGCGATGCCTATGACGAGGCGCTTTCGCAAACCTACGATGCGCTCTTCCCTTCCTTCGTTGCGGCGCGCCAGGCGCTTCGACCGGTGTGGAAGGGCATGGCGCACCGCACAGGAGCAAGATCTTGAGCAACACAACAGATGTCGTCGATCTCTTCGTGATCGGCGGCGGCGTCAATGGAGCCGGCATAGCACGTGATGCTGCAGGTCGCGGGCTGTCCGTCATCCTGTGCGAAAAGGACGATCTCGCGCAAGGCACGAGCTCGCGCTCCGGCAAGCTGGTGCATGGCGGCCTGCGCTACCTCGAATATTATGAATTCCGGCTGGTTCGCGAAGCACTGATCGAACGCGAGGTGCTGCTCGAGGCGGCGCCGCACATCATCTGGCCGATGCGCTTCGTTCTTCCGCACAGCCCGCAAGACAGGCCGGCATGGCTGGTCCGGCTCGGGCTGTTTCTCTACGACCACCTTGGCGGCCGTAAACGCCTGCCGGGGACACGAACACTGAACCTCAGGACTGCGCCGGAAGGCGCGCCGATCAAGGACGAATTCAAGCGCGGTTTCGAATATTCCGACTGCTGGGTCGACGATGCGCGCCTGGTGCTGCTCAACGCCCTGGATGCCAGGCAGCGCGGTGCCAGAGTGCTCACGCGCACCGCCTGTGTCGCGGCCCGCCGCGAAAACGGACTGTGGTCGATCGACATGCAGGATGGTCGCACGGGTGCTCTGACGAAAGTCCGCGCGCGGGCGCTGGTCAACGCGGCCGGGCCCTGGGTCAACGACATTGTCAGCCGCGTCGCCGGGCAGAACTCCACGCGCAATGTTCGGCTTGTAAAAGGCAGCCATATCGTCGTGCCCAAATTCTGGGAGGGGCGGCAGGCCTATCTCATCCAGAACAACGACAAGCGAGTGATCTTCGTCAACCCCTACGAGAACGATCTGGCGCTGATCGGCACGACCGACATTCCCTACGAAGGCAGGCCCGAGGAAGTGGTCGCCGAGGCAAGCGAAGTCGATTACCTGATCAAGGTGGTCAATCGCTATTTCAAGCGGCAGCTGACGTCACAGGACGTGGTCCATAGTTTCTCAGGCGTGCGTCCGCTCTATGATGACAATGCCGACAATCCAAGCGCGGTGACGCGCGACTATATTTTCGAACTCGACGCCTCCAATGGCAACGCGCCGCTGCTGTCGGTGTTCGGCGGCAAGATCACCACATTCCGCAAGCTGTCGGAACACGCGCTGGAAAAGATCCAGCCGTTTTTTTCGACGATGAAGAAAGCCTGGACGGCCAAAATTCCCTTGCCGGGAGGCGACCTGCCCAATGCGGACTTCGAGCAGTTCCTGAGCGATCTGCATTCCGAGTTTTCATGGCTCAGCCCGTCGCTGGTGAAGCACTACGCTCGAAGCTACGGCACCCGTGCCAGGCAATTGCTCGCCGGCGCACAGCGCGAGGCGGATCTCGGCCGCCGCTTCGGTCCCGATTTGTATGAGCGGGAGGCAAGGTTCCTGGCCGAGACCGAATGGGCCGGCACATCAGCCGATATTCTGGAACGCCGCACCAAACATGGCCTGCATCTCGATGCGGCCGAGCGGAAAGCATTCGAAGACTGGTTCGATAACATCATGGCGACGGCAGACTGATGGCCTTCACGCTTTCCCTCAACACCAATCCGCTGGTCAATCGCTTCGCCGATCCAGACGATCTGATCGACGCGATTGCCTATGGCATCGGAATCCGCGACGTGCAGCTGACGCATGAATTCGTCAATCCGGGCTGGCCGGCGGCAACGATCGCCAAATTCCTGCGCCTGTTCAACAGCGCGCTTTCGCGGACCGGCGTCAGGATCACCTCCGGCATGACAGGACCCTATGGCCGGCTCAACCATTTCGGCCACCCGGATGCGGATGTCCGGCGCTATTATGTCGACTGGTTCAAGACCTTCGCCGACATTTCCGCCGAACTCGGCGCATCGGGAATGGGCACGCAGTTCGCCATCTTCACCTACAAGGATTTTGACGATCCGCAACGGCGGGCGGCACTGCTGGACATCGCGCTCGAATGCTGGCGCGAGGTGGCCGAGCACGCCAAGGCGGCGGGTCTGACATACCTGTTCTGGGAACCGATGTCGGTCGGCCGCGAGTTCGGCCACACGATCGAAAGCTGCGTCACGCTTCAAAGCGCTATCGATGCGGCGAAGCTGCCCATACCGATGCATATGATGGTCGACATCGACCATGGCGACGTCACTTCGCCCAACCCTGCCGACAGCGATCCCTATGCCTGGGCGAAAGCGTTTCCCTTGCAATCGCCGATCATCCACATCAAGCAGTCGTCGATGAATAAGGGCGGGCACTGGCCGTTCACGGCCGCCTACAACAAGGATGGCCGCATAGTGCCGCAGAAGTTGCTGGACGCGGTTAGGCAGGGCGGTGGAACCGACAATGAAATTTGCCTTGAACTTTCCTTCAGGGAGAGGGAACCAGTCGACCATCAGGTTATCGAGATGATCCGCGAGTCGGTGGATTTCTGGGCGCCTTACATCGACAGTGGCCGCGACAGTCTCAAGCCTCGGGCTTGAGTGGAATGCCGGCTAGACGCCGGCACTGATGGTGGCCAGGAAAAACACGCGTTGAAGGAGAAAAGAATGACCCCATATTGGGTCGGCACGAGCTGGAAGATGAACAAGACGCTTGCCGAGGCGCTGCAGTTCGCCGATGCGTTGGCGGCCTTCGTGCCTGACTTCGATCAGGCGATACAGCCTTTCGTCATTCCGCCGTTCACCGCCGCGCGCCAGGTCAAAGCGGCGCTGGCCAACACCCGCGTAAAAGTCGGCGCGCAGAACATGCATTGGGCCGACGCCGGCGCCTGGACTGGGGAGGTTTCGCCAGTGATGTTGAAAGATTGTGGGTTGGATCTGATCGAACTCGGCCATAGCGAGCGTCGCGAGCATTTCGGCGAGACGGATGCGACTGTGGGACTGAAAACGGCGGCCGCTGTCAGGCACGGTTTCGTGCCGCTGATTTGCGTCGGCGAGACGCTGGCTGAGCGTGAATCAGGCCGCGCCGAGGCGGTGTTGACGGCACAGGTTCTCGGCGCGCTGCAAGAGCTGAGCGGCGATCAATTGAAGGCTGAAATCCTCTTTGCCTACGAGCCCGTCTGGGCGATCGGCGAGAAGGGTATTCCCGCCAGCGCCGACTATGCCGACAGGCAGCAGGCGCTGATCAAGCAGGTTGCCGCCGACCGGCTGCCGGCTGCCCCGCCTGTGCTTTACGGCGGCAGCGTCAATCCCGGCAACGCGGCCGAACTCATCGGCCAGCCGCATATCGATGGCCTGTTCATCGGCCGCTCGGCGTGGCAAGCGGAAGGCTATATCGACATTCTGAAAAAGGCGTCGGCCGCCATCGCGCGCTGACCGCTAAAAGACCAAGCAAAGGAGCTCATCATCATGAAGATCGCACTCGGAGCCGACAGCGCCGGCAAGCCGTTGCTCGACGTCATCGCCAAGCATCTCGCCACCAAGCCGGAACTGCAGGTCGTCGACCTAAGCCAGGCCGGATTCTACGCCGATATCGCCGCCTCGGTCGGCCACGAAATTCTCGACGGCAATTACGACCGGGCCATCCTGTTTTGCGGCACCGGCATCGGCGTCAGCATCTCCGCCAACAAGGTCCCGGGCATTCGCGCCGCATTGACCCACGACACCTATTCCGCTGAGCGCGCCGCCAAGTCCAATAACGCCCAGATCATCACCATGGGCGCCCGCGTCATCGGTCCCGAACTGGCGAAATCGATCGCCGACGCATGGTTGGCCTCGGAGTTCGATCCGAATGGCCCCTCCGCCACAAACGTGCAGGCCATCGACAAGCTCGACGCCAAGCGCTGACGCGAGGGCCTGCTGCTGAGTTAACTGGTCAAGGCGACCCGCATCGCCTCGATCACGGTCACGGCGGAGGCGGCGCCCGGGTCCATGTGGCCAAGCGAGCGTTCGCCGAGGCGCGATGCCCGGCCCTTCGTGGCGACCATCGACTTGGTCGCCTCCGCGCCGGCGTTTGCCGCTTGTGCAGCAGCTTCGAGACTGCGCGCCAGATCCTTGCCGGAGGTCAGCGCTTCGCCCGCCGCCTGTGCAGCCGGCGCCCATGCATCGATCATCGTCTTTTCGCCTGGCTCGGCCTTGCCGCGATCCTGAATGCCTTTGGCCATCGCCTGGAACAGAGTGACCACGTCCGCGTCGTCGAGCGTCGTCTTGCCCTTGACGGCTGCCGCGGCGCGCATGAACGCGGTCGCATAGAGCGGACCGGAGGAGGCGCCAACCGCATTCAGGAACGACTTTGCCGCCGTGTTCAGCAAGGTGGTCGGATCAGTGGCCTCGGTGTCCAGTGCGGCGACTGCATCGCGTGCCGCGGAAGATCCAAGCTCCATCGCGATGCCGTGGTCGGCGTCGCCGATAACTCCGTCAAGCGCGCATAGTCGGTCCCTGTCGGCCGACATGGCGGTTGCGATCGCCGCGAACATCGCGACAAGGCGGGCGGTGTCGATTGTCGTCATGTCTTAGTCCTTGCCACAGAAGTGGGTTTAGCCGGCGCGAAACATGGCGCAGTCGCAGGGGTGGTCCAGCATCGTCTGCAACTCGCCGTCCAGCCGATGCAGAGTGATCGAGGCCCCGGCCATTTCGAGCGAGGTGCAGTAATTGCCGACCCAGCTTGCGTGTATGGACACACCGATCTCATCGAGCCTCTGCTTCACGCGCCGGTTCATGATGTAGAGTTCCATCAGCGGCGTCGAGCCCAGCGAATTGACGAGCACCGCGACCTTGTCGCCGCGCGCCGGCGCCATCTCGTCGAGAATCCTGTCCAGCATCTCGTCGGTGATCTCGTCGGCTGTTTTCAACTTTTCGCGCGCGATGCCGGGCTCGCCGTGGATGCCCATGCCGATCTCCATCTCGTCCGGGCCGATCTCGAAATTCGGCCGGCGGGTCTGCGGCAGCGAACAGGGCGACAGCGCCACGCCCATGGTGAAGGTATGGTCGTTGGCCTTGCCGGCGACGCGCTCGCATTCGTCGAAGGACAACATCCGGTCGCAGGCGGCGCCGGCCGCCTTGAAGATGAAGAAATTGCCGGCGACGCCGCGCCTCTTGTGCCGCTGGTCGCGCGGTGCCGAGGCGACGTCGTCGGTGCTCAGCACCGTGCGCACCTCGATGTCGTCCATGGCGGCCATCTCGGCCGCCATGTCGAAATTCATCACGTCGCCGGCATAATTGCCGTACATGAAGAGCACGCCGGCGCCGCCGCTGACTGCCTTGGCGCATTCGAGGATCGGGTCCGGCGGCGGCGAGGCAAAGACATTGCCGATGGCCGCAGCGTCAGCCAATCCCTTGCCGACAAAGCCGAGAAAGCTCGGCTCGTGGCCCGAACCGCCGCCAATCACGAGGCCCACCTTGCCCTGGCGCGGTCCGTCGCGGGCGATGATGGAGCGTGGACTGCCGTCCACGCTTTTGAGATGGCGGGGATGCGCTGCCAGGATGCCTTCCAGCATCTCGTCGACGGCGCGGTTGCCATCGTTGATGATCTTCTTGGTCTGCACCCGGCATCCTCCCGATTTCGGCATTTTCGCAGATAATACCGGGTGTTACCGGGATTTCCACCCGGCAAGGCGCATTTCGCGTGTTGAAGTGCTCTCGCACAGCGGCTCCTGAAATCCAGGTGTCGGCTGGTTCAAGTGCCGAGGCCGTCGCGGATGGCTGAGAAATAGCGATCGGTTCCGACCTGGCCGCCCTTGAGCGCGACTTCCAAGCCGTCGATCGCCTTGACGCGCGAGTGGGCAACGCAGAGCGGCGAGCCAGGCGAAGCGGGCAGCGGCATGCGGATTGTCAGGGCAACGACACCCATTTCGCCGAGTGCATGGCTCGACGTGTCGCCGCCGGCAATGACCACGCGCCGCAAATTCTGTTCGATCGTCAGGCTGCGAAGGATTTCTCCAAGGCCGCGGCCAAGCCTGTGGCGGGCGCCTTCCTGCCGGTCGATTTCGGCGCCCCTGTCGGCATCGGGGCCAAGCGCGGTGTAGAGGATGACGCTGCGCCCGGCTTGCAGACTGGCACGGCCGCTTGCCGTTGCGCGCGCGATCGCCTGCTGCGAAGCCTCCGAAACCAGCTCGACCGGATCGACCTCGATGCCGTCGAAACCGTCGGTCAGGGCATGCCGGATCTGCCGCTCGGTGGTCGGCGAACAACTGCCCGACACGACGGCTATCCGCTCGGCAGCGCCCGGCGGCGTGAAACCTTGTCCAGCGCCGACAATGTCATTCGATGCCCATTCGGCCAGCAATGCATATTCAACCCCGGACGAGCCGACGACAAAAGAACCGCCGGGCTTGCGAACGCGCCACAGCTCCTTGCCGGCCAGAGCCTGCGTTTCCAGATTGTCGACATCGAGAAGCACGATGGCGGTGCCGTTTCCGGTCAGCCGATCGAACGCCGCCGACCGCGACGCGGACTGCAGCGTCGTAAGGTCGACCAGTCCGGAGTTCAGCGCCGTCTGCCGCGACAGATGGATCAGCAGGTCCGACTCATCCATCGGCGTCGTCGGGTGGCGGCTCATCACCGGGTGGCGGTCGATGCGGAAATATTGGTCGCGATAGGCGGCGAACAGGTGCCCAAAGGCGGTGTAGCGCTTGAGCTGCGGCGCGCCGACCAGCAGCGGCACGCTGGCTTGCTCGAACACCGAGCGGCCGATCTCGATGGCCCGGCCGATGCTGCCGATCGTCGGGCTGGAATCGAATGTCGAGCAGACCTTGTAGTGGCAGATCTCGGCGTTGAGCGTCTTCAGCCAGCCGAAGGCTTCGCGCAGATGCGTGTCCATCCATTGCGGCGTCTCGCTGCGGCTGGTGCCGGCCAGGCCGATCGCCCGGCACTGCGCAAATCGCGCAAGCAAGGCGTCGTCCGGCTGGCGCATGAACAGCACGGTCGACACACCGCCGAGCTCAAGCGCCTCCATGACATCGGTCGAGCCGGTCAGGTCGTCGCCATAATAGCTGAGAAGCAGGTCCTGCATGGCTTCAGGCCGCTTTGCCGTCGCCGAATTTTTCGATCGACCGCGCCAGTTCAGGGTGGTTCAGGGCGAAGTCGGCAAGCGGAATGCCGTCGACCGCCGCCTGCCAGGCTTGCTGCACGGCACGCACGCCGGCGCCCGGCCCGTCCGGATGGCTGACGATGCCGCCGCCGCAGAGATAGAGAAGATCGACCGTCCGCCCTGTCCGCGCGTATGTCTCAGGTGCCTGGCCGCCCCACTGGCCGGAGCCCGCCACCGGCAAGGCGCAGTCCTCGGGTGAAAAGATCGGTGTTGTCACCGCCTTGAACGACTCGACGAAAGAGTCATCCGGTTCCCAGTATTTCGAGGCGATGCCGTTGATCTGGAACTGGTCGACGCCGAGCAGTCGCCAGAACTGCTGCCAGACCTTGAAGTCCATGCCGAGACCAGGGTGACGGGTGAGGATGTCCCAACCGTTGCGATGGGCGTGCAGCACCAGGCTGGAACGTTTTCTCAGGGACGCCATGCCACTGAGTCCGATCGAATTGATGTTGACAACAGCGCAGTTGCCGCCGGCCTTCGCCACCAGATCGTGGTTGCGCATCAACTCGTCCGGGTCGGCATGCGAAATGCCGAAGGCATACATGACCTTCTTGCCGGTCTTCTGCTCGTGGTCGAGGATCAGCGGCATGATTGCCTTCACCCGTTCCGACAGAGGCGAATAGGCGGGGCTCATCAGCTTTTCATCATCCTTGATGAAATCGACGCCGGCGGCGATCAGTTCCGCCACCATTGCCGCCGTCTCGTGCGGCCGTAGGCCGAGCGCCGGCTTGACGATCGTGCCGATGATCGGGCGGTCCGTCACACTGGTCAGCCGGCGGCTGCCGGCAACACCGAACTGTGGGCCGGGATGCGCACCGCGAAAGTCCTCTGGCAGCTTCATGTCGACGACGCGGATGCCTGTGAGGCCCTTGATCGAATAGGTGCCACCGATGGCAATTGTCATCAGCGCCGAAAGGTCGGTGCCGATGGCGTCGAACGGAAAGGCGATGTCGACGTCGGCACGCTTGAACGGCCCGTTGCCGGCGTCGGGCAGCGACGGCCGCTCGGCGTCGGGCAGAGGCCGGATCGCAAGGACGCGCGCCGCCACCCGGGCCTTCAGCTCCTCGGTCTCGCCAGGCAGAGCAACGAAAGTGCCGGTCGACTGGTCGCTGGCTATCTTGGCCGCCAGCGCTTCGATGCTTCCAGGCGTTTCGATGCGATAGGTAAGGGTGATCATGGTCTGGCCGAGGCGTTCGAAAAAGGTTCACCGGTGCTCTAAATCTGGTATAATGAGTACATAAGTATTGCAAGGGCATATCCGGCTGGAAGTTTTAAGGCAGGTCGACAGACGGCAATTTCCGGGAAATGTGGCGGCAGTGTTAGATAGGGCCGGGTCAAGGGAGTGATTCGCGACGATGAACCGTTCGGAACCGATTGTCCGGCGCAAGCTTTCCGACGAGGTCTTCGTGCGGCTGAAGCGCCTGATCACCAGCGGCGAATTGATGCCGGGCGACGACATGCCGTCGGAGCGCGAACTGATGGAGCGCTTCGAGGTCGGCAGACCCGCGATCCGCGAGGCGATGCAGGCGTTGAGCAATATGGGCCTCGTCGCGATCTCGCATGGCGAACGCGCCAAGGTGCTGCAGCTGACCGCCAAGTCGATCATCAAACAGGTCGATGGCGCCGCCAAGATCATCCTGTCGTCATCGAAAGACACGCTGGAGCACCTGAAGACCGCGCGCATCTTTTTCGAGCGCGGCATGGTCAGGGAAGCCGCCGAAAAGGCCACCGCCGAGGATGTGCAGCGGCTGCGGGCCACCATTGCCGAACAGCGCGGCCTCCGTGGCGACTCCGAGGCCTTCATTTCCGCCGATATGAAATTCCATACCCAGATCGCCGCGATCTCCGGCAACCCGATCTATGTCGCCGTCAGTGAGGCGATGCTGGGCTGGCTGAAAGAATACCACACCGAAATGCTGATCTGGACCGGCAAGGAAAGCTTCACGCTGACCGAGCATGAAGAGATCATCGGCCGCATCGAGAAGAAGGATGCCGACGGCGCCGAGAAGGCGATGATCAAGCATCTCGAGCGCTCGCGCGCGCTCTACGTGATGAATTCCGAAAAGTAACTTCAGCCAAGCCGGATGATCGCGTAAGGCGTCATCACGAGGTGGCCTCGGCCAAAAGCTGAAATGTCGACCGGCACGTCGTCCGCCGTCAGATTCGCCAGCCACACGATTGTCTTGCCTGAAGTGGAGCGTCCAGCCAGAGCCAGCACCCTGGTCTCATCGCTCGTCCTTGCCGCCACATGCGCAAGGCCAGCCATCTCGCAAAGCCCCTTGATAGCCCTGAAGATGGGCCGGGGTGATCCTTCCGCGACGGGTTCCCCGGATGACGCCAACACGCCGAACGGGCCGGTGAAGCTGGAAAGCGTCAGCATCTCCAGTCCGGCGGGCGCGACGCGTGCGGCATAGCCGATCGTCCACGCGGCTCCGAACAGGCCGGCATGGCGAGGATCGCTGTCGGCCATGGCGATGCGCTGTCCCCCGGGATTGGGCTTGGTCGCGCCGCCATAGGGGTTCTGGCGCATGGCAATCGTCGACGGTCCGATCCGGTATGGCTTCGCCCCGAAGATCGACCGCACCGATTGGGTGATGAAAGGCAGCGCCTCCAGCGATTGCATGATGCTGAGATCGTCGGCGGCATGCACGATCGGGCAGGTGCAATGGGTGATGAAATCGAGCTGGTCCGCCGGCACGCGCTTGCGGTTGAACTCGGTGAAATAGCTGAACATGCCGCCGCCGAGGCGGATATCGGGAAAGGCGCGCCGCGCCGCGGCATAGACCTCTTCGAGCGGCGGACAATCCGGCCACGCGCTGCCCGGCGGCGTCGACTGCCGGTCGACCGAAGGCGACACGGCAATGGCCGAGAGGTTTAGCCCGGCCCGGCGCACCAGGGCGGCGACGCCTGCCAGCTCGGCGTCGAGGTCGCCGGCGCAGGCAGCGACGCATTCGAGCGTCGCCTCAGCTGGATAGGCAGTTGCGAGCCGGGCGAACGCCCGCAAAGCGTCGAGCCCGTGGCCGCGCGTCGGATCGTAGTGAAACAGCAGCTGTTGGGGGCCGAGTGTCGACAGCGTGGCGAGGTTCGCCAGCGCCGTCTCGACATCCTCGGGATAGATGACCACGCCGATATCGGGCAGCCTTGATCCGGCTTCGCCGAGTTCGACGCGGACCGGTTCGCTGGCCACGGCGGCCGCCGGCGCTGTGCCTTCACCGGTGATGCGCAGGCTGATCGTCTGGCGCAGGGGTTGGCCGGCAGGCAGCACATAGGGCCAAGGCAGCGCCAGCGGCCGCATATAGGTCTTGTAGGATGCGTCCGACCAGTTGCGCTGGTCTTCCATCTCGAATGTATCGCCTTCCATCCGGCATTCGGCGCTGACACCAGGCCGAACCTGATGGGTGATGGCGCGGATATTCTTGAAAGGCTGCCAGGGGTCGATCAGTTCGGGAAGCTTTGTCGCCACCACGTGGCCGTCCGTGTGCTCGACCGTGACCTGGCTGCCGGCCAGCCCGGCGATCGGATGCAGGATGCAGAAGCCGCAGCGATTGGTCTCGAAATTGCTCTCGGGTAGGGCGCTCACATCGAACGTCAGGCGACCCTCGGCGGAACCTTCGATCGTGGCGCGGAAGCGGAGCCGGCTTCCGTCCGGCCCGGTGCAACTTGCCGAATAGCTGACCGAGAAATTGTCTGCGTTCTGGTCGATGACAAGGTCCGTCAGCGCCGGCTCATAAGTGCCCCAGTCGCGATCCCTGACGATGTAGGCGATGGCGCGTAGCACTTCAGTGCCGCCATGGCGGATGGTGCGCAGATTGCCGTTGACGAAGTCCGCGCTGAGCGCGCCGGCGCTGAGCCTGACCGGCTCGGCTTCGACCTCGCGCGTGCCGTAGAGAAGGAAGGCGTCGGTGGTCATTTCAGCAAGGCGTCGAGCTGCACCGGTTGCCGGCTCGCGGCACCGACATAGGCGGCCTCGACCAGCGCAAACGTTTTGAGATTGTCGGCGCCCGAGGTCGCCGGTTCGGTTCCCTTTGCCAGGCAGTCTACCCAGTGCTGCTGGATGGCACCGACGCTTTCCTGGATGTTGTGCCAGGGCCGCGATGCCCAAGGCAGCAGCGGCGGCGAAACGTCGGTGACGGCCGTGCCGCTCTTGCCGGCGACGGTGAGCCGGTAACCCTGCGCCAACCGGATCGTGCCGTCGCTGCCGTCGATCTCGATCAGCGTTTCGGGAAACGGCTCGGTGGCGAGCTTCGTCGCGTAGCTGCAATCGACCACTGACGTGGCGCCACCGGTATGATCCATCAGCATGGTCGCCACATCCTCACCAGCGATCGCTTGGTTGATGCGAGCCGTTCGTGTCGTGATCGTCGAGACGTCGCCGAGCAGGAAGCGGGCGATGTCGAGGATATGGATGCCGAGGTCCTCAATGATGAAGCGCTTTCCCGTCGCCAGATAGGGTTGACCGGAAAACACATCATAGGACGAGCGGAAGGAAATGCGCCCGAAGAAAGGCGTACCGATCTCGCCGCTGTCGAGCACGGCGCGTACCGCCTGGATCGGCGACTGCCAGCGAAAATTCTCATGCACCATCAAAGGCACGCCGGCTTCCTCGCAAGCCCTAACCATCGCCTTGGCGTCGGCAAACGTCGGCGCGAACGGCTTTTGGCAGATCACGGGAACGCGATGGGCGGCCGCCATTTCGACAAGCGGACGATGGCTGGGCGCGGTGGTGGCGATATCGACGAAGTCGAGGCTTTCGCCGGCAAAAAGCTCCGCCGCATCGGTATAGCGCTTCGCAATACCGAACTGGTCGCCGACGATCTTGAGCCGTTCCAGGTCGCGGTCGCAGATGGCAACGATCGAGGCGCCTGCTATGTCGCGCCAGGCATGCATCTGGTTGACGGCAAAGAAGCCGCAGCCGATCAGCGCTCCCCGCAACTCCGCCATGCTCAGCCTGCCTTTGCCATCTGCATCAGCGTTACCCGGCTCTGCAGCCTGCGCTGCGCCTGGTCGACGACGACGGCGACGATGATGACAAGACCCTTGATGACCATTTGCCAGAACGAACTCACACCCATCATCACCAACCCGTCCGAAAGAATGCCGATGACGAAGGCGCCGACGATAGTGCCGCCGATCGTGCCGCGGCCGCCCGACATCGAGGTGCCGCCGAGCACCGCCGCCGCAATGGCGTTGAGCTCGAAACTTTCGCCTGTCGCCGGATGCGAGGCCATCAGCTCGGACGAGATGATCAGGCCGACGATCGCGGCGCAGAAGCCGGAGAACATATAGACGAACATCTTCACCATGTTGACCCGGACGCCCGAAATCCGCGACGCCCGTTCATTGCCGCCGACGGCGAAGATGTGGCGGCCGAGCGGCGTGTACTTGGCGAGATAGGCGGCCCCCAGGGCAACGACGATCAGGATCCAGATCGCCACCGGCAGGCCGAGCAGCCGGCCTGCACCGAGGAAACCGAAGCCGGTGGTGCCCAGTTCCGGCTTGCCGACGAGGTTGGGGAAGGTGCGGCCATCCGACGATAGCAGCGCCAGGCCACGCGCGACATAGAGCACGCCGAGCGTGGCGATGAACGGCGCGACGTTCAGCCTGGTGATCAGCAACCCGTTGACGGCGCCGATCAGGATGCCGACGGCAAGTGTGATCAGCGCGATCTCGAAGACGTTGAAATAGATGGTGTAGCCGATCTGCAGGTCGATGCCGTTGAGCACGAGATAGCCGGCCACCATGCCGCACAGGCCGACGATCGAGCCGACCGAAAGGTCGATGCCGCCGGTGATGATGACGAAGGTCATGCCCATCGCCAGGAACGCGTTCAGCGCCACGTGCTTCGACATCAGGATCAGATTGGCGGTCGACAGGAAATTCGGCGCCGCGATCGAGAAGAAGATCAGGACGGCGATGAGCGCGATGAAGGTCCTGAGCTTCATCAGCGTCAACAGCACCGAGCCGCTGGAAGCGGAGGGAGCGGCCGCCTTGGCTGGGATGTCAGTCATGGGCGGTGCTCTCCGTATGTGGGGCCGGTCCGTGGCCAAGCGCAGAGGCGGCGACGAGTGCCGCCTCTGTCGCTTCAGTGCGATCGAACATACCGGTCAGTTTTCCGTTGCTCATCACCGCGATGCGGTCGGACAGCGCCATCACTTCGTCGAGATCCGAGGTGGCGAACAATATCCCCAAACCGTCACGGGACAGTTTGCGCATGGTGCGGAAGACATCGGCCTTGGCGCCGACATCGATGCCTCGGCTGGGCTCGTCCATCAAGAGCACCTTGGGTTCGGTGAGCAGCGCCTTGCCGATCACCACCTTCTGCTGGTTGCCGCCCGACAGCGAGGAGACCTCCTGCGCCGGGTCGGCGACCTTGATCGCCAGTTCCCGCACCATCTGCGTCACCGCCTGCCTTTCGTCGGCGCCACGGATATGGAACAGGCGGGCAAATCGCGACAGGCTGGCCAGCGTCAAATTGCTTGCGACCGAGAGGATCGACACCAGCCCTTCGCGCTGGCGGTCTTCGGGGATCAGTGCCAGGCCACGCCGGATACGCCTCGTCGTGTCGCGCTCCTTGACCTTTATGCCGCCAATGAAGATCGCGCCTGTCGAATGGCCGTGGCGGCCCATGATGCAGTCGAACAATTCGCTGCGACCGGCGCCCATCAGGCCGTAGATGCCGAGGATCTCGCCGGCGCGCAGCGACAGCGAGACATGGTCGACGGCAAGCCCGCCGGTAGCGCGCGGCAGGCAGATGTCCTCGGCTCGAAAGATCTGCTCGCCCGGAAGATGGCCGTCAGCCTTGGCGAAATCCTTGGCGTCGGAACCGATCATCTGGCGAACGATCCATTGCGTGTCGACGTTCTTCATCTCCTCCTGGCCGGTGATGCGGCCGTCGCGCAGCACGGTGATGTAGTCGCCGATGCGGATCAGCTCTTCCAGCCGGTGCGAGATGTAGACGATGGCCACGCCGCGCGCCTTGAGGTCGGCGATCACCTTGAACAGGATCTCGACCTCCGCAGCGCTCAGCGCCGAGGTCGGCTCGTCCATGATCAGGATGCGCGCATCGAGCGAAACCGCCTTGGCGATTTCGACCAACTGCTGCTGGCCGATGCGCAAATCCTCGACCAGCATGTCGGGCCGTATGCCGGCTTGCAGGCGTTCCAGAAATTCAGCCGCGCGGCGCTCCTGTTCCTTGCGGTCGATCTTGCCGAAGCGGTTGGTGATCTCCCGGGTGGCGAAAATGTTCTCGGCGACGCTCATATTGCCGAACAGGTTCAGCTCCTGGAACACCATGCCGATGCCGCGGTTCACCGCATCGCCGGATGACGAGAAGGAAACCTCTTCGCCCTCCAGCAGGATGCGGCCGGCTGTCGGCCGTTCGACACCGGCGATGATCTTCATCAGCGTCGACTTGCCGGCGCCGTTTTCGCCGACCAGCACGTTGACCGCGCCCTTGCGTACCTCGAAATTGGCGCGCTTGACCGCAACGGTGCCGGAATAGACCTTGGAGACATCCTCCAGCTTCAGGATGATTTCGCGCTCTGCGTTCGCGCTCATGGCTTAGGCCCGATCTCTGCCTCCGCCGGCGTCACCAGCGGCAGGTCCTGGCCGCTGCCCAGCGTATAGGCGCCCAGCACCTTGGCGCTGCGGCCTTCCAGCGCCTCGCGCGGCAGCTTGGACAGCATTGTCTTGTCGGCGTAGCTGTTGAACGCCTTGCCGAATTGGGCGAAGTCGATCTGGTTGGTGAAGTCGTTGAACTGGATGAAGTCCAGGCTGTCGCGCAGCGCGGTGCCGCGCACCGCCGGTCCGATCTGCACGCGCGCATCGGCCTTGCCGTCGCCGTTTACATCGACATCGATCGTCGCCGCGCGGGACTGCGTGTTCGCCGCGACGATCTTGCCTTCCAGGCGAACCGCGAAAGTCCACGGCGAGTTTGCCTGCTTGTTTGGATTGCCATATTTGGCGCCGGCAGCCGCCGGGTCGGTTGTCGCCAGGGTGTGAACCTCCGCAAACGGTCCGGCTTTCTGCTGGAGATAGGGCACGACCTTTGCTGCCCAGATCTCTTCGACCTTGTTGTCCGGATTGAAGGCGGGAGCATTGCCCCCGTCTTCCGATTTCGTTGGCAGGATCTTGCAGGCGGTCAGGCTGATGCCAACCATCACGGCAAGGATCGGCCAGTTCGGCTTGGTGTTCAGCATGGCGGCCTGTTGTTCAGCATCGTGGTTGGCCCACGGAAAATGGCGGCGAGGGGCGAACCGAAATTCGCCCCTCGCTGTTCAAATCACGCTAGCTCAGTTCGTCAGTGCAAAGGTCTCCAGCTTGGCGGCATTGTCGCCATTGACCAGGACGCAGTCCATCAGCTGCTTCTCCTTGGCCGGCGACTTCTTGTTCTTGATGAAGTCGTTGGCCTGCTCGACCGCCATCTGCGCCTGCGCGAAGGCGGGCTGCAGCACGGTTGCCTTGATGCCGCCCGAGGTGATGGAGTCGCGCACGTCGTTCGATCCGTCGAAACCGACGACGATGACATCCTTGCGGTTCGCCGCGGCAAGCGCTGCATAAGCGCCCATCGCCATCGTGTCGTTGCCGGAGATGACGCCCTTGATGTCGGGGTTGGCCTGCAGGATCGATTCCATCTTGGAATAGGCTTCCGTCTGGCTCCAGTTGGCCGACTGCTGGGCGACCATCTTCAGGTCCGGATAGTCGTCGATGACGTCGTGATAACCCTTGGAGCGAATGCCGGCATTGGTGTCGGATTCCTTTCCGACCAGCTCGACGAAATTGCCCTTCTCGCCCATCAATTTGACGAATTCCTGCGCGCCGAGCTGGGCGCCCTGGTAGTTGTTGGAGACGATCTGCGCCACGGCGACGCCGGTGGCGTTGATCTCGCGGTCGATCAGGAAGGACGGAATGCCTGCGTCCTTGGCCTTCTGCACGGCGGCGACGGTGGCGTCGGCGCCTGCATTGTCGAGGATGATCGCCTTGGCGCCACGGCCGATCGCGGTGTCGATCAGCTCGGACTGCTTGTTGGCGTCGTCGTCATGGACCAGCACCAGCGCTTCGTAGCCGAGTTCCTTGGCTTTGGCTTCGGCGCCGACGGCTTCCGCCTTGAAGAACGGATTGTCGTGCGAGGGCGTGATAATGGCGATGAGATCCGCCGCGTAGGCGGGCACTGCCGTGCCAAGCGCCAGCATGCCGGCGAAAGCCGCAAGCGTCATTCTGCGTGTGAGTTTCATGAAGTCCTCCCGTTTGAAAAAATTGCCTTGATCGGCCAATGGCTTTGTCTGCATCCGAATTCGTCAGGCAGCGCGGGCCGCGGATCGCTTGGGTTGAAAACCGTTGCCGGCATACCCAAGACGGATCGTTGCTCCCCAGCCCTCCTCCACTCGCCCAGGCATCCTGCTCCCTGCGAAACCTTGTCGATCCGAGCCATGAACAGCTAAGCCAACTGGTATGATGAGTCAACCACAAATTCAGGTGACATGTACCTGATGAGCTACCAAAACCGAGGGTCGGCAATGACATGCCGGGCCCTCGAGGTGCTGCGTCAAGCACCTGTCTTCTCTCAGGTGATCCGCTGAATGCTGGCGGCGATCTCTTCCGGTTCGAACACCCGCTTCCAGTCGTCACGCATCAGCACCGGCTTGCCGAACTCGATCGCCTTGTTGCAGGCGTCCGAGAAAACGCCCTTGGTCTCGCCGAAAATGACGGCGCCGAGCACGTTCATATGGCCGAGCAGGAAGTCGAGTGCCGCCTGCTGGTCGACGCCGCGCGCCACGACCTCGTCGACGGCTTCTTTCATGACCACCAGCAACGAGGCGCACACCGTCTCCGAAAGGCCAGGCTCGAGCAGCGCCATCTGTTCGACGCTGACGCGGTGCGAACGCATCACCGGCGCCCATATGATCTTCGCGATCGCCTCGCCCTTGGCGTAGTCCTCTTCCGGCCCCTGCATCAGGGCGCTGACCATATGCTGCTTGGCCTTCACGCCGCCGAAATAATCCTTCTTCGCGGCCATGTCCGTCTCGTCATTGAAGATCGGCGGATGGCAGGGGTGGGTGACGAAATAGGTGAGGTCCGGCCGCTTCGGCAGATGGCCGGCAAAGGGTGCTGCCGCGTCGAGCACCACCACCATCGTGCCTGATACCAGCTTGCTCTCGATGCTGGCCGCTACCTTGCCGATATGCGTGTCTGGGACGGCCAGGATCACCACATCGGCGTCCTTGAGCGCCTCGTCGGCACTGACCGTATCGAAACCCAGTCCGGTCTTCAGCCGTTCGCGGCCGGCATCGCTGACCTCCACATGGCGTATCGTATAGGGCGACCCGCGAAAATTGGCCGACAGGCGGTAGCCCATTTTTCCGCCAGCCCCGAACAGCGCAATCGTTGTCATCTGGTCACCACTCCTGTTCTTCGCCGACGGCATCGCCCGTCGTCAACTGATCAACTGGTATAATCACGCTACCAGATTTTGGCAATCTGATAATGACCATGCGATGCGTGCACCGCGTCATCGGCTGCCGACGGCAAGCTCCAGCACGAGAACCATGGATGCCGCGCTCGGGATACGAATCTCTGGATCACCAGAAGAAGCCCGCGCTTGCCGGCTGAGTGCGCATCGGCGCTGCTCTGCCATCCCCAGAAATAGGAGGCATCTGATGGGGGTCGGAGGTCGGGCCGGGCGCTACTTCAAAAGATCGACCAGCATGTCGAAAGCCGCATCGATATCGCCGCGAACCGCCGCCTGAACTGCCTGCTCGTCCCGGTCGCGCAGGGCCGCAAACATCTGTTGATGGTATGTGTTCGCGGTCGAATAGGACCCATGCAGCATATTGAAATAGGGGCTGATCTGCAGCCATAGATCCTTGATGATCTTGAGCAGGGTTTCGGATCCTGCTGCTCGGTAGATTGCGAAGTGGAAGGTGTAATTCGCCCTCAGATAGGCCTTTACGTCGTCCGCGCCATTCGCGCGTTCCAGCGAGTCCAGATCGCGCGCGAAAATCGCAAGATCCGCATCACTCCGGTTCTGTGAGGCCCAGGCGGCGGCGATGGCCTCTATCTCAAAACGTACATTGCGCAAATCGGTGAGCCGCTCGCGGCTGAGCGCCGGAATACCAATGGAGCGCCCGGATACCACGGTCAGCGCGTTGGCTGCCGTCAGGCGCCGCAGCGCTTCCCTGACCGGCATCGGGCTCACGCCAAAGGCGTCGGCGAGGCTCTGAACCGTGACCATCTCGCCCGGTACGATGCTGCCGTCGAGGATCAGTTCGGTGACCTGATTATAGACCCGGTCCTGCAGAGTTTCCTTGGACAGTGGAATGATCTCGACACCAGGCTTCCTGAACGCCGATCCAGCCATCTCCGGCCAACCTTCCCGCCCAAGGGCGACACTATTGCTTGTGTCGGAATGCAAGGTTCGTGGTGCCACGTCAAGCGGCTGACATAGCCGTTTTGATATAAACGATTTCATCATTGATATTTGATCAAATCATGTTACGGTCGCTGGCATCGAATGGCAAGGGTTACGTTTTGTGCTCTTGGGAGGCATTCGATCGTTCTGTCTGGGAGGAGTTCACATGGGTATCGGATCGAAAGTCCGGCGGCTCGCGCTGCTGGCCGGCATGGCTGCATGCGCCTTCGGCCTGTCCGCCGCGCAGGCAGCCGAGAAGCACAAGATCTTTCTCAGCATGAGCTACATAGGCAATGATTGGCAAGCGGAGGCGGCCAATATGGTCAAGGCCATGGCCGCCCACAAGAGCCTGGCCGACAAGGTCGACCTGCAGGTCCAGGTCGCTGGCCCCAACGCGCAACGCCAGATTCAGCAGATCAACGCGATGGTGCAAAGCGGCGCCGAGGCCATCGTCGTATATCCGATCTCGCCGACCGCGCTCAACCAGGTCGTCAAGAATGCCTGCGACAAGGGCGTGAAGGTCTTTGCCTACGACGCCGAGATCACCGAGCCTTGTGCCTACAACGTCCACATCGACCAGCTGGAAGCCGGCAGGGTGACCGCCGAATGGCTGGTCAAGAAGCTCAACGGCAAGGGCAACATCATCGCCATCACGGGTGTCCCGGGAACATCCGTCGACGATCAGCGGACAAAAGCCGCCAAGGAAGTCTTCGCCAAATATCCTGATATCAAGATCGTCGGCGAGGCTGTCGGCATGTGGAGCCAGGCGGTCGCCCGCACCGAACTTTCGAAAATCCTGGCCACCCGCAATTGGGACGACATCAACGGGCTGTGGATGCAGGTCGGCTGCTTCACCGCCAACTCGATGCAGCTCGAGGCCGGCAAGAAGACAAGCGAACTCCTGCCTTGCGCCGGCGAAGGTTCCAATGGCGGCCGCATCCAGATGCTGCCGGAGGGCACCGAAGTCGAAGGTGCGGCCGCGCCCTACGCGCCGGCTGGCGCACAACGCATTTCCTACGCCTCGCCGCCTTATTCGGGTGCGCTGGCGCTGAAGCTTGCCATCGAGGCGATCGAAGGCAAGGACGTGCCTAAGACCACCATCCTGCCGCTGCCGGTCGTCACCAACGAGACGATCAAGCTGTGCGACGAAGGCACATGGGCGGAGATGAAGGCCGGCTGCAACGCCTTCAAGCCGTCGCTGGTCTCCAATCCAGGCTGGTTTGCCTCTATCTTCTCGGACCAGACACCCGAGGTCGGCCTTAATGCTGCCCTCGTCGGACAACCGGAGAACTAAGCCTCCCAAGGCGCGTTTGACGATGCACGGAGTGTTGTCCGTGCATCGTCAATCCATGCCAATCCCGGCGATCGAGGACAATGACAGAACATTCCGAGCTCCCCGCCATCGAGATCGACGGCATCAGCAAGGCGTTCGGCCCGACCGTCGCGCTGGACGGCGTGTCGTTTCGGATCGCGCCCGGCAGCGTCCATGCCCTGCTCGGTGAAAACGGAGCCGGCAAGTCGACACTTGTGAAGCTGCTGTCCGGGCTGGTCCGGCCGAGCCAAGGCCATGTCCGCGTCTTTGGCAAGGAGATCGCTTACGGCGCCCCGCGCGCAGCCCATGCGCTCGGTATGCAGACTGCGTTCCAGGAGATGACACTGGTGCGCGACCTCTCCGTCCTCGACAACATGATGCTGCCTTACGCCCCGGTCGGCATCTCCGGCCTGATCCGCCGCAGTGCTGCCCGCAAGGCCGTTCGCCGCCATATCGAAGATCTTGGTTTCTCCGTCGATCTCGACGCCGAGGTGAGCGAACTCGAGCTTTCGGTGCGCCAGAAGATCGAGATTGCGCGCGCCGTCTACCGCAAGCCGCGCATCCTGCTGCTCGACGAACCGACCTCGACGCTCGCCGGCCGCGACGTCGACTGGCTGGGCGACATCATCGCCAGGCTGAAGGCGGCGGGCACCACCATCGTCTTCATCACCCATCGGATGCGCGAGGTCCGCGCCTTTTGCGAGACGCTGACGATCCTCAGAAACGGCCGTCACATCGTCACCGCGCCGGTCGCCGATGTCTCGGATGCCGACGTCATCGAAAAGATCATCGGCCGCAGCATCGAACAGACCTTCCCGCCTAAGCCGGACAGCGCCCAGGCTTTCGGGCCGCCGGTTCTGGGCGTGCGCGATCTCAAGGTCGGGCGCAAGCTCGACGGCGCCGGCTTCGATCTGCGCAAGGGCGAAATCCTCGGCGTCGCGGGGTTGCAGGGCATGGGCCAGCAGGACCTGTTCCTGGCCTGCTTTGGCATGGCCGAGATCGAGCGCGGCCACATCCTCGTCGACGGCCGCAAGGTCTGGCTCGGTTCGCCGGCCGATGCGTTGCGCCCCAACTTGGCCATCGGCCTGGTGCCGGAAGACCGCAAATCCGATGGCCTGTTCCTGAAACTGTCGGGCAGCCAGAACGCCACCCTGCCGGTGATATCGCGCTTCACACGGCTAGGCCTTGTCGACGGGCAAGCCGAGAACCGCTCCGTCGAGGCGGCATTCGCCACTGTCGAGGTCGACCGCCGCGCGCTTTGGACGCGGGCCGGTGCGTTTTCCGGGGGCAACCAGCAAAAAATCGCCATCGCCAAATGGCTGGTGGCGCAGAGCCGCATCCTTCTGTTGTTCGATCCCACCCGAGGCATCGACGTCGGCACCAAGCACGAGCTTTATGTGATGATGCGAAATTACGTGGCTTCGGGCGGTTCGATCCTTCTGCACTCGACCGAGATTCCCGAACTCGTCCACCAATGCGACCGGGTCCTGGTTCTCTACGACGGGCGCATCGCGGCCGAACTCGAAGGCGACGCCATCACCGAACCGGCCATCATGCGCCCGGCGCTCGGGCATGCCGTGGAAGCCGCCGCATGAGCAGCGCAGCATCCTCATCCCCTGTTCCCGGCGGCTTCGGACTGCGCCGTGCGCTGATGCGCAATCGCGGCGCGCTGATCGCCGCGGCCGTCCTGGCCATCCTGCTCTTCGTCGTCGACTGGATCAGCGCCGGGCCGCTGACCTATTTCGATGTGTCGTTCCTGTCGAGCGGCGGCGCCACCTCGGCGCTCGCCGCGATCGGCCAGACCATCGTCATCCTGTCGGGCGGCTTCGACCTGTCCGCCGGCGCGGTGATATCGCTGGTCAATGCCGTGCTGGCATCGAGCATGGACCCGATGGCGCCGGGCGCCAGCATCATCCTGTGGACCGCCGTCGGCATCGGCGTCGGCATGGCGGTGGGCGCCTTCAACGGCTTCTTCATTGCGGTGCTGCGCATGCAGCCGATCGTGGTGACGCTGTCGACCATGTTCATCCTGCAAGGCGTGACGCTGCTGGTGATGGACAAGCCCGGTGGCTTCGTGTCGCCTGATCTTGGCACGTTTTATCTCGGCGACGCGATCGCCGGCTGGCTGCCGATGCCGCTGGTGGTGATCGGCGTCGTCCTGCTCGCCTGGTTGTGGCTGAAGGGAACCCGCTTCGGCACAGCACTTTATGCGGTCGGCAGCGATCCGGACTCGGCCGCTTACGTCGGCATCAATGTCGTGCTGGTGCGCTTTGCCGTCTATGTCATCGCTGGCGGCTGCTATGGCCTTGCCGGCGTCTTCATCAGCGCCCAGACCGGCAGCGGCGATCCGCTGGTTGGCAATCCGCTGCTGTTGTCGATGTTCGCGGCGGTCGTCGTCGGCGGCACGCGTCTCGGTGGCGGGCAGGGCGGCCCGGTGGGCTCTGTCTTCGGCGCCTTTATCCTGATGATCGTGGTGAACATCCTGCTGGTGCTCAACGTATCGGCCTATTATTCGACCATTGCCGAAGGCACCATTCTGGTGCTGGCAGCACTTGCCGGCTCGATCTCGCATGGATCGGTGCTTGCCGTGCAATTGCGCGCTGCGCGTGCCCGGCTTGCCGCCTGGCGCGCCGGCATATTGCCCTCGCAACTCGAGCGCGTGGACCGGCGTCTCAAGATCGCCGAGCCAGCCCATGCCCAGCGCAGTCCGGCATCGCCGCGCCCTGCCTTCCATCTACGCAACGCGGAAACGTTGCGCTATGCGCTGCCCGCCTATGTCTGCCTGCTGCTCATCGTGGTCGTCACGCAGGTCTGGCTCGGCCGCGCCATCCTCAATCCGGGTTATTGGAATTCGCTGCTGGTGCTGTCGTCCTTCCTCGCTGTCCTGGCACTCGGGCAAGGAACGGTCATCCTGACTGGCGGCCTCGACCTCTCCGTGCCGTGGACGATCGGCATTTCCGGCATCATCCTGGCCGGCATGGTCAACGGCTCCGACGCGGCCCTTGTCTACGCATTGCCGGTGGTGCTGGTGATGGCTTGCGCCATCGGTTTCGCCAACGGTTTCGGTATCGTTTATCTCGGCATCTCGCCGATCGTCATGACGCTCGCCACCAACGGCATCCTGCAAGGCTGTGCGCTGCTCTATTCGCAGGGAACGCCGGCTGGTTTTTCCTCACCGATGCTGCGCTGGGTCATGACGGCCAAGCTCGGTGGCCTGCTGACGCCGGTAATCCTGCTGGTGGTCATCTTTGTCGTGGCGGCGGTGCTGCTGCTAGCGCGTACGCCGTTCGGGCGCAGGGTCTACGGCATCGGCAATGGCCTGCGCGCGGCGCGCTTGTCGGGCATCGGCGTCGAGCGCACGCTGATCCTGGTCTACATGCTGTCGGCCGTCTGCGCGGCCGTTGTCGGCATCATGCTGACCGGCTTTTCGGGCCAGGCAAGCCTCGGCATGGGCGATGACTATCTCTTGCCGTCGATCGCCGTGGTGGTGGTCGGCGGCGCGCTGATCACCGGCGGCCGCGGCCACTATCTCGGCATGCTTGGCGGCGTGTTGTTGCTGACGGCATTGCAGATGCTGCTGGCCGGCACCACGCTTCCCTATGCCACAAGGGCAATTCTTTACGGGCTGGTCGTTCTGGGCGCCGTCATGGCGCTGCGCGAACGGCGGCTGCAATGAGAAGGACAGGACGATGAGCACAAGGGCGCCGGTTTCGGCGGACGAATTCCTGACCGGGCTGAAAGGCCAGCGCGTGTTGGTGACGGCAGGCGCCGGCGGCATCGGTTTTGCCATAGCCGACACGCTGTCGCGGCTCGGCGCGCGCATCGTCGTCTGCGACGTTTCCGACGAAGCGCTGGCCGCTGCTCCGGGCAAGATCGACCTGGTCGCCGCGATCAAGGCCGATGTCTCGCGCGAGGATGACGTCGACCTTCTGTTCGAGGCGGTCGAGAAAAAACTCGGCGGGCTCGACGCGCTGATCAACAATGCCGGCATTGCCGGGCCGACCGGCGGTGTCGACGAGATCGATCCGGCCGACTGGCGGCGCTGCATCGACATCTGCCTGACCGGCCAGTTCCTGTGTGCCCGTCGCGCCGTGCCGCTGATCAAGGCGGCGGGCGGCGGCTCGATCGTCTCGATGTCGTCGGCCGCCGGCCGCCACGGCTACGCCTTCCGCACACCCTATTCGGCGGCCAAGTTCGGTGTCATCGGTTTCACGCAGAGCCTCGCCAAGGAGCTCGGGCCGCACGCCATCAGGGTCAACGCCATCCTGCCCGGCATCATCGAGGGACCACGCATCGAAGGTGTCATCTCGGCACGCGCCAAGCAGGTCGGCATCAGCCACGAAGAGATGACGGATCGCTATCTCCAGAACATCTCGCTGCGCCGCATGACCAGCCCCTATGATGTCGCCGCGATGGTCGCCTTCCTGCTCTCCGACGCGGGGATCAACATTTCCGGCCAGTCGCTCGGCGTCGACGGCAACGTCGAGACACTTTGAGGAACCAAATCCATGACAAATGTCGCGATTGTCGGAAGCGGGTTCATCGGGCGGGCCTGGGCGATCAGCTTCGCCCGCGCCGGCCATGACGTGCGGATGTGGGACCAGTCGCCCACTGCGACAGGCGGTGCCCGCGACTACATTGCCGGCGTGCTTGGCGATCTCGCCGCAAACGACCTGCTGCGTGGACAGGCGGTCGACGCCGTGCTTGGCCGGATCTCTGTTGTCGCCGAGCTGGCAGAGGCGCTGGCCGGTGCAGTCCATGTCCAGGAGAACACGCCCGAAAACCTTGAGGTGAAGCGGGAAGTATTTTCCCTGATCGACAGGCTTGCCGATCCGCAAACGATCATCGCCAGTTCCACCTCGGCACTGTTGCCGTCGAAATTCACCGACCACCTGCAAGGACGTCACCGCTGCCTGGTCGTGCATCCGATCAACCCGCCCTATCTCATTCCGGCGGCCGAGGTCGTGCCGGCGCCGTGGACGTCTGCTGACACGCTGGAAAGGACTCGCGCCTTCCTCATCGACGCAGGCCACGCGCCGCTGGTGATGAAACGCGAGCTCGACGGATTCATCATGAACCGCCTGCAAGGCGCGTTGCTGGAGGAAGCTTTCCGGCTTGTCGCCGACGGCTACGCCAGCGTCGAGGATGTCGATATCGGCATCCGCGACGGGCTGGCGCTGCGCTGGTCGTTCATGGGCCCGTTCGAGACCATCGATCTCAATGCACCCGGCGGAGTGCGCGACTACGTCGAGCGCTATCAGTCGATCTATTCGAACATTTTTCCGCAGATGCTGCGCCGCGTCGACTGGGCGGGCGAGGTGATGAAAACCGTCGAAGCCGACCGCCGCGAACGCCTGCCGCGCGAGAACCTCGGCGAGCGGCAGGTGTGGCGTGATCGTCGGCTGATGGCGCTGGCGGCACACAAGAAGAAATCGGACCAGGAGTACGGACAATGATCGAGACCACCCGCAAGCCCGGCACCCGGCAGACCAAGGGCAAGGTCATCATCACCTGCGCGGTGACGGGCGCCATCCACACGCCGACCATGTCGCCCTATCTGCCGATCACGCCTGACCAGATCGCTTCTGAGGCGATCGCGGCTGCCGAAGCCGGTGCCGCAATCCTGCATCTGCATGCGCGCGATCCGGAAACCGGCAAGCCCGACCAGACGCCGGAGGCCTTCGCTCGCTTCCTGCCGCGCGTCAAGCAAGGCACCAACGCCGCCATCAACATCACCACCGGTGGCAGCCCGTACATGAAGGTCGAGGAGCGCGTGCGCCCGGCCGCCCAGTTCAAACCGGAAGTCGCCTCGCTCAACATGGGCTCGATCAATTTCGGGCTCTATCACCTCGCCGACAAATACGAGACCTTCAAGTTCGACTGGGAAAAGCCGCATCTGGAAGCGACCCGCGACCTCGTCTTTCGCAACTCGTTCAAGGACATCGAGTACATCCTGGCGACCTGCTACGACAACGGCACGCGCTTCGAGTTCGAGTGCTACGACATCGCTCATCTTTACAACCTCTCGCACTTCGCCGACCGCGGGTTGGTGAAGCCGCCTTTCTTCGTGCAGTCGGTGTTCGGACTGCTCGGCGGTATCGGCACCCATCCCGAAGACGTCGCCCACATGAAGCGCACTGCCGACCGGCTGTTCGGCGACCAGTTCCGCTGGTCGGTTCTCGGCGCTGGCGCCAGCCAGCTCCGCATCGCCGCGCAATCGGCAGCGCTTGGCGGCAACATCCGCGTCGGGCTGGAGGACAGTCTGTGGGCGGGCAAAGGCAAGCTTGCCAAATCGAACGCTGAGCAGGTCTTGCTGGCCCGCAAGATCATCGAAGGGCTCGGCATGGAGGTGGCGACGCCCGATGAGGCACGCGAAATCCTGTCATTGAAAGGCGGGGACAAGGTCGCTTTCTGAGCGGCCCGAGCAATCGCCGCGAGACGCAAAAACGGAGGAGGACGGCATGAAGATCGAAGTCGTGGTGGACGTGAAGACCACACTGGGCGAAGGACCGCTGTGGGACGTCGAACAGGAACGACTCTACTGGATCGACAGCTTCGACGGGCGCGTGTTTCGGGCGACCGCCGACGGACGCGAGATCCGGTCATGGGACGTGCCGATGAAGATCGGCTCGATGGCGCTGCGCAAGGACGGTAGCGGCGCCGTGGTGTCGCTGCAGCGCGGTTTCCATCTGCTCGATTTCGCCTCCGGCGATGTGACGCTGATCCACGACCCGGAGCCGGACCGGCCGATGAACCGGCTCAACGACGGCAAGGTCGACCGGCGCGGCCGCTTCTTCGCCGGCTCCATGGATACGATGGAAGAGGGGCCGTCCGGCGGTCTCTACAGGCTGGATCCGGATTTCTCCGTCACCCGGATCGATTCCGGCATCATCTGCTCCAACGGCCCATGCTGGAGCCCCGACGACCGCACCTTCTATTTCGCCGACACCTGGACCGGCGAGATCTGGGCCTATGATTACGACATCGCCACCGGAGTCGCCACCAATAGGCGCACCTTCGTGCGCGTCGACACCAGCCGGGGCGGTGCGGCGGACGGCTCGACTGTCGATGCCGAGGGCTATCTGTGGAATGCGCTGGTCTATGACGGCCGACTGGTGCGCTATGCGCCCGATGGCAGCATCGATCGCATCATCGACATGCCGGTCAAGAAGATCACCAGCGTCATGTTCGGCGGACCGAAGCTAGATATCCTCTACGTCACCTCAATGGCCAAGCCGCCGCTGCCGCGTTTTCCCGGCGACGGCGTTTTGCGCGGCAGCCTGTTCGCCATATCAGGCCTTGGCGTCAAGGGCGTTGCGGAGCCCCGCTTCGGCAGCTGACGCCAGACAAGCGAAGCGCCCGTAGCATACGCGGATCAGGCCTTCGCGCAGGCATCCCAATGAGCGGTCAACGGATCATTGGCCAAACAGGTCCGGGCGAGCCACGTTGAGCCGTTGCACCGTGCGCAGCACTTCGCGCAGATGCGCCGCCATACGCGCGCCTGCCTGCTTTGCCTCGCCGGTCTCCACGGCCTCGAAGATCGCCACATGCTGAGCGAGCAGCGTTTCGAGGTGACCCGGCTCGGGCAGGCTCAGATAGCGCACACGGTCCATCTGCAGCTTGACCACTTGGATCACCCGCCAGCTCTTGGGCAGGCCGGCCTCTTCGCAAAGGCTGCGATGGAAGCCCTCGTCAAGCTCAAGAAACAGCTCGCGGTCGCCCTCGGCCACTGCCTTGGCCTGTTGGGCAAGGTTCACCCTGCCTGCCGCGATGAAGGCGCTCGAACCGTGTCCGGCCAGCTTCTGCACGACGGAGACCTCGAGCGCCTCGCGAATGAACTGCGCTTCCTCGACGTCACTCAGCCGGATCGGCGCGACGAAGCTGCCGCGTTGCGGCAGGATGTCGATCAGCCCTTCATCGGCAAGCCGGATCAGCGCCTCGCGCACGGGTGTACGGCTGACACCGAGCTGCTGGGCAAGGTCCTGTTCGCTGAGCGCTTCCGACGGCAACATCGCCAGCGTCGTGATGGCGCGGCGCAGGCGCTCGTAGATCTGCGGTGAGATCGGCATGCGATTGTTGACCGGCTCCAGCACCCGCGAGGGTTCGCGCTGACCGGCGGTTTTCAGCCTGGCAGCACTGCCTGAAAATCTGGTCGCCCCCGAAAGCTTGGTCCCCATGACGAATCCGTTGCTGTGAATGGCGCTGCACTACTCCGGTCATGACACCGCGCACGTCGCAACTCAAGCGGCAAGCAGGATTGAAGCTGTATTGACATACTACCATGGTAGTGTGTATGACGCCAGCAGGCTAGGGGGAGAGGAGCCGGCATGAAGATCACGGATATCAAGGCGACCACCATCACCGTTCCGCTGGAAGCAGCATTGCGGCACAGCAACGGTACGCATTGGGGACGCTTTGTCCGCACCGTGGTCGAGGTCGAGACCGACGAAGGCATTGTTGGGCTCGGCGAGATGGGTGGTGGCGGCGCCGGCGCCGAACTCGCTTTCGCCGGCCTGAAATCCTACCTCGTCGGCCATGACCCTTTCGATCTCAACCGGATGCGCTACGCCATCTGCAATCCGACGGCGTCGCTCTACAACAACCGCACGCAGCTCCACGCAGCGCTGGAATTCGCCTGTCTCGACATCATCGGCAAGAAGCTCGGCGTGCCGGTCTACCAATTGCTTGGCGGGCGCGTGCGCGACCGGATCGGCTTCGCCTCCTATCTGTTCTTCCGTTATGCCGACCGCCGCAGCGGCAAGGGCGAAGTCCGCACCATCGATCAATTGCTCGAGCATGCCCGCGCGCTTAAGGACGAACATGGTTTTCACGCCCACAAGCTCAAGGCCGGCGTGTTTCACCCCGACTATGAGTTGGAATGTTTCAGGGCGCTCGCCGCCGAATTTCCTGCCGATACGCTGCGCTACGATCCGAACGCAGCCCTGTCGGTCGAAGAGGCGCTGCGTTTCGGCCAAGCCATCTCCGATCTCAGGAACGACTATTTCGAGGACCCGACCTGGGGCCTGGCCGGCATGCGCCGCTTGCGCGAGAAGCTCTCCATCCCGCTGGCCACCAACACCATCGTCATCGATTTCGAACAGCTCGCCACCAATGTGCGCGACCCTGCGGTTGACGTGATCCTGCTCGACACCACCTTCTGGGGCGGCATCCGCGCCTGCGTGCGCGCGGCGCAGATCTGCGACACGTTCGGTCTCGGTATTGCGGTGCATTCCTCTGGCGAACTCGGCATCCAGCTCGCCACCATGCTGCATCTTGGCGCTGTGCTGCCCAACCTCGTCTTCACCGCCGACGCGCATTATCACCACCTTGCCGACGACATCATCGTCGGCGGCAAGATGCTCTACGAGAATGGTGCGATCGCGGTGCCGGAGGCACCGGGCCTCGGCGTCGAACTCGATCGCGACAAACTCGCCACCTATGCCGAACTCTACCGCTCGCTGGGCGGCTATGCCTACGACCGCGATCCCGGCCGTCCGGGCTGGTATCCGTTGCTGCCCAACACGAATTTCGCCGACCATTTGAACGATGCCGTGCCTGATCTCGGGCTGGGCTGACATTTTTCGTTCGAAAGGATCGTCGGGAGGACGCTATGACTTTCAACCGGAGGAGAACAACAATGAGCAAGACTACAGCCTTATTCATTGCAGCCATGCTCGGCTGCACCAGCTTTGCAGCGCTGGACGCGCGCGCCGATGAAGGCGTCGCCAAGGGCGACACTTCGGCCAAGAAGATCGCCTTCAGCAATTCCTACGCCGGCAATTCCTTCCGCCAGGTGATGATCAAGAGCTTCGAGGAAATGGGCGCCAAGGCCGTGGCCGACAAGCAGATCGCCGCAACAGCCGTCGTCAGCTCGAACAATTCGGTGACCGAACAGGCGAGCCAGATCGAGAACCTGATCCTGCAGGGCTACGATGCGATCATCGTCCTTGCCGGCTCCGACACCGCACTCAATGGCGCCATCAAGGATGCCTGCAATGCCGGTATCACGGTCGTCGCCTTCGCCAGCGGCGTCACCGAGCCTTGCGCCTATGTCGTCGACTACAACCTCGATTCCTATGCCAAGGCCGAACTGGATTTCATCTCCAGCAAGCTCGGCGACAAGCCGGCCAACATCCTCGAGATCCGCGGTATGGCCGGCGACGGTTTCGACAAGCGCCTGCATGAGGGCGTCGAGAAGGCGATGAAGGCGCACGCCAGCTACAAGGCTGTCGGCGAGGTCTATGGTCAGTGGACGGCCACCGTGGCACAAAAGGAAGTGTCGGGCATCCTGCCGTCGTTGCCTCAGGTCGATGCGGTGCTGACGCAGGGTGGCGACGGCTATGGCGCGGCGCAGGCATTCAAGGCCGCCAACCGGCCGCTGCCGATCATCATCATGGGCAACCGCCAGGACGAATTGGCGCTGTGGAAGCAGGAGCATGATGCTGGCGGCTACGAAACCTTCTCGCTGGGCGCCACGCCCAGCGTCTCGCAGGTCGCGTTCTGGGTCGCGCAGCAGATCCTGGCCGGCAAGCAGGTGCCGAAATTCGTCGAGGTGCCGCTCCTGCAGATTAATCAGCCTGACCTCGACGCCTGGCTGAAGACGGTTCCCGCAGGCGGCGTGGTCAATGCCGAATACCTGCAGGAGCTGGTGGCCAAGATCATCGACGCCAACGTAAAGAAGGAGCCTCTGCCGGGCGTTCCCGCGCCGAAATGAGCAGCATGGCCGAATGATGAACGATCCCACGTCGCCCAAAAGGGACGCAGCAGAGACGGTCAATGCCGACGGCCTCCTCATCGAGGTGCGCGATGTCCGCAAGCACTATGATGCCGTGCATGCCCTGGGCGGCGTGGATTTCCATCTGAAACCCGGCGAGGTCGTCGGCCTCGTCGGTCACAATGGCGCCGGCAAGTCGACGCTGATGAACGTGCTTGCCGGCACGGTCGAGCGCAGCAGTGGCAGCTTTCGCCTCGGCGAGCGTGAGATCGGTGCCTGGAGCGCGGCCAGCGCCCAGCAGGCCGGTCTGCGCTGTATCTTCCAGGAACTGTCGCTCTGCGCCAATTTGACGTCGGCGGAAAACACCCGCATCGTGCACAGGTCCTTGCGTGGGTTGGGCTGGCGGCGGCGCGCGCGCCAGGTGATCGGTCCGGTGCTGGACGAGATATTCCCTGGCCGCGGCATCGATCTCGACAGGAAGGTCGCCGACCTGCCGATCGGCGAGCGACAGATGGTCGAGATCGCCCGCGCCTTCACGCAGACCAGCATCAAATTGCGCGCGGTCATTCTCGATGAGCCGACCTCGGCGCTCGGCCATGAGGCGACGGAACAACTGCTCGCCCACATTCGTCGTGCCGCAGGGCGTGGCATCGCCTGCGTCCTGATCACCCATCGCCTCAACGAGATCCTCGCCGTCTGCGACCGCACCGTCGTCATGGTCGACGGCAAGGTCGTCGTCGAGCGGCCGACCGCCGGCCTGTCACGCGCCGCGCTGGTCGAGTTGATGGGAAGCATCGAACGGCCGCGTGAGCGCACGGCCGGCAAGGTGGCCTCGGTGCAAGCTCCGGTTATCCGGCATGCGGGTCGCGACACCACAGATCTGACCATCGACGTCGGCAAGGGTGAGGTCATCGGCTTCGCCGGGCTCGACGGCCACGGCCAGCGCGAGCGGCTGCGCGCGATGTTTTATGCCGCGCGCCGGCAACGCGAAGCCTTGCCGGGTGCCTATGTCGCCGGCGACCGCGGCTCGGAAGGCGTGTTTTCGCTGTGGTCTATCGCCGACAATCTGACCATCCGCAGCCTGAATGCGCTGACGCGGGGCGGCATGATTTCAGGCGCCGCCGCCCGCAAGCTGGCCGAGACCTGGTCGGACAGGCTCAACGTCAAGGCGCCTTCGATCGACACGCCGATCCTGTCGCTGTCCGGCGGCAACCAGCAGAAGGTGCTGTTCGCCCGCGCGCTGGCGTCGGATGCCGAGGTGATCTTCCTCGACGACCCGATGCGCGGCGTCGATGTCGGCACCAAGCAGGAGGTCTACCGGCTGATCCGCGCCGAAGCCGAGAACGGACGCGCCTTCGTCTGGTACACAACCGAACTCGAAGAGCTGACCAATTGCGAGCGCATCTATGTCTTCCGCGAGGGCCGCGCCGTGACCAGGCTGGAAGGCGAGGCCATCGAGACCGGCCGTATCCTGCAGGCGTCGTTCGGAGGCGACCATGTCTGACGCGCCTGCCCGAGTTCCGGCCCGTTCTCCTTCCAATCCGCGCTCGGCCTTGCTCAATGCTATGCAGGTCGGCCTGCCGGCTATCGCGCTGCTGGTCATGCTGGCCATCATCTTCAGCATCCGCCCGGCGGCGATGAGCTATTTCGGCTTCCATCTGCTGTTCAAGCTCTCGGTGCCGCTGGTCTTTGCCGCGCTGGCGCAGATGATGGTGATCATGCTGGGCGACATCGACCTGTCGAACGGCGCCTTTGTCGGGCTGATCACCTGCATCACGGCGCTCTATCTCGGGGATGCGCCGGCAATTGCGGCGCTGTGCTACCTGGTCCTGATCGCCGCCTATGCCGGCTTCGGCCTGCTTATTCATGCACGGCAATTGCCCTCGATCATCGTGACGCTGGGCATGTCCTTCATCTGGCTCGGCATCGCCGTCATCCTGCTGCCGGCACCGGGTGGCTCGGCACCCGCATGGCTCGCCGCCTTCATGAGCTGGCAGCCGCCTTTGATGCCGCTGTCGATCTGGCTGGCGGCACTGGCGGCGCTTGCCGGCCATCTCGTCATCTCACGCTCCTCCTATGGCGTGGTGTTGCGCGGCGCAGGCGGCAATCCGCGCGCCGTCGAGCGCGCCGGCTGGTCCGTTATCGGCATCCGCGTCGCTGTCTATGCCGCCGCCGGCCTGCTCGCCTGTCTGGCCGGGCTGACGCTGACCGGCCTCACCACATCGGGCGACGCCAATGTCGCGCCGGCCTATACGCTGCTCGGCGTCGGCGCGGTGATCCTCGGCGGCGGCGCCTTCACCGGCGGCGTCGTATCGCCGGTCGGCACCGTGATCGGCGCGCTGACGCTGTCGCTCGCGGGCTCGCTTCTGTCCTTCCTGCAGGTGCCGCCGACATGGCAGATCGGTGCCCAGGGCGTCATCCTGTTTCTCGTGCTGGCCGGGCGCTTGCTTTTGTCGGAGCGGGCGCGATGACCCGAAGATTGAGCCTCGCGCCGTGGACCTACGGCTTCATCGTGGCGCTCGCAATGTGGGTGGTGACATCAGCCTATTCCGGTATCGGCAGCGCCGGCGCCACGCTCTCGGGGGCGCTCGCCTTCGGTGCCTTCAGCGTTGTGGTGGGAACCGGGCAGATGTTCGTCGTCGCCTCCGGGCCGGGCAATATCGACCTGTCCGTGCCATCCGTGCTGACGCTGGCCGCCTATGTGTCGATGACGGTCATGCAAGGGTCCGACGGCATGCTGCTGCCTGGCCTGCTTGCAGCACTTGCCGTCGGCGCTGTCGCTGGTGCCGCGAACTTCCTTGCCATCATCGCGCTCAGGCTGCCGCCGATCATCGCGACGCTCGCCTGGAGCTTCGTCTTCCAGTCGCTTGCCTTCAATCTCGGCGGCCAGGCGACACTGAAGCCGCCGGCCGGCCTTTCCCGGTTTACCTCGATGAACCTTGACGGCGTGCAATTCATGCCGATCGCGGTGATGCTGCTGACGCTGGTCGCCATGATCGCTCTCAAACGCACCGTCTGGGGCCGGCAAGTGCTGGCCACCGGCCAGAGCGAACTGGCGGCGCGGCTCGCCGGCATCAACGTCGCCCGGGTGCGGTTGATTGCCTATATGCTGTGCGGCACGGCGGCGGCGCTCGCCGGCTTCCTGCTTGCCGGCTTCAGTGGCGGGGCAGCACTCAACATGGGTGACGCCTATCTGATGGAATCGATCGCCGTCGTTGTGCTGGGCGGCACCAGCGTCGCCGGCGGACAGGCCAACGCGGTCGGCATATGGGGGGCTGCGTTGTTCTTCAACCTGATGTCCACCATGCTCAACACCTTTGGCATCCAGGCAGGCGTGCGCTTCCTTTTGACCGGCGTGCTGATCATCCTGATCGTCGCTCTCGTGCCGAGGCCTCGCGTCAGATGAAACCCGCCACCGATACGCTCGCCGGGCTGTTCGAAACAAAGGCAGTTTCTTTCGTCGACCTGACGCATCCGATGAAGCTGGGCATGCCGGTGTGGCCGACGCACCCGCATTATTGCCAGGAGATGGTGGAATCCTATGACCGCGGCGACGTCGCCTGCAACCATGCGTTGGCCATGAGCGAGCACACCGGCACGCATTTCGACGCGCCGGTCCATTTCGTCCGCGGCGGCGTTGCAATCTCGGACATTCCGGTCGAGCGCTTCTTCGGCCGCATGGTGACGATCGACGCGCGGGACTGCGCATCCCGGCAGGCGGTCGAGCCGAATGCTATCTTCGCTTTCGAGGCCGAACAGGGCCGCGTACGGCAGGGCGACGCAGTGTTCTTCCATTTCGGCTGGGACCGGCTCTGGGACGATCCGGCCTTGTTTCTCGCCGACTGGCCCGGCCTGTCGCGGCAAGCAAGCGAATTGCTGGTCGAGCGCGGTGCGCGCATCGTCGGCTCGGACTGCCTGTCGATCGATTGTTTCGGCAGCGAGGATTTCCCGGCGCACAATACGTTGCTTTCAGCCGGCATCCTGATCGGCGAGAATTTCGCACGGCTTGGTGACTTGCCGCCTCGGTGCTTCCTGATCAGCTTGCCGCTGGCGATCGAAGGCGGCACCGGATCGCCGCTGCGCGCCATCGCGCTGGTCCGGGCTAACCCGGCTTACGAGAAGTCCAGCTGAATCTTGAGCGTTCGCTCCGGTTCCTTCTCGATCAAGTCGAAGGCTGCGCGTGCATCCGCCGCCGCGAACACCTGCGTGATCATGCCTTGCGGATCGAGCCGCTTGTCGGCCAGCCATTCGACGACGCGCGGCAACAGCCGGCGGTTCAGGCGCGAGCCGACGATGGTCAGTTCCTTGCGCACCACTTCCTGCTGGCTGAGATTGGATGGGGCATCGGAAAAACCGAGCAGGCCGATGCGGCCCGCCGGGCTGGCCAACCGGCAAGCCTCGTCAAGAAGTGCGGGAATGCCGGCGCCGTCGATGACCAGAGTGGGGCCAAGACCGTCATTTTCGCCGCGCACCGCGGCCGGCACGGGATCGCGGGCGGAGTGGATCACCCTGTCGGCACCGAAGCGAAGCGCTCGCTCGAGGCGGGCTTCGTCGATATCGGCCACGATGCAGCGTGCCCCCTTGAGCTTGGCGACCTGCAGGACAGTGACGCCGACCGTGCCGGCGCCATAGATCAGCACCGTATCGTCGGATCCGCAACCGGTACGATCAAGCACATTGGCGGCGATGGAAAACGGCTCGGCCAGTGCCGCCAGCCCAAACGGCATATCTCCTGGAACCGGTATGGCATTTGCCGCAGGCACCGCCACGAAGGCGCGAAAACCGCCGTCGCGGTGAACGCCCATCACTTCGAGGTTGGCGCAGACATTGGAGCGGCTGACCCGGCAGGGATAGCAGTGGCCGCACGACACCACGGGATCGACCACCACGCGGTCTCCCACCGCTATGCCGGTCACATTGCGTCCGAGCGCCGTTACGGTGCCGGCGAATTCATGGCCGATGATGCGCGGATAGACGGCGAACGGATTGGAGCCATGCAGGATGTGAATGTCGGAGCCGCAGATACCGGCACGGCTGACATGAACGACGACTTCGCCAGTGCCGGGCTCTGGCATGGCGCCCTGCCGGACTTCCAGCGACTGCGGTGCGCGAACGAGAACTTCAAGCATGGCCTCACCACTTGTATACTAGTCGACAAGTGGCTCAATCTCGCTGTGCCGTCAAGACGCAAGCGCTCATGGCGGCGGTAAGACGGCCTCTTACCGACACGTTCCTTCACGAAATCGGGACGGGCGTCCGTTGAAACGCATGTACCTGGCGACGGCAGTTCGAACTCTCAATGCGCTGTCCTTGCCGATCTCCTCTCGAAGGGGTCGGCAGTCAAAATTTGTTGACTTCCATCAAAGAGGAAATGACTACCGCTTGCCTGCTCGTCGGACCATAAGACAGGCCGTGTGATCGGGCCTCGGCTGGCTTGCCGCACGGAAGGCGACCTTGCTTTGAACGCGGACGCGCCACCTGGAAAGGGCAGCCGCTTGCATGACGGAATCGGCAATAGAATTGGAACAGCCTCAATTTGCCACCGAGCGCGACCCGAGGCTGAGACTGATTATCCCAATCATCGTCGCCATCGCCTTTCTGATGGAGCAACTCGATTCCACCATCATCACCACCGCGATCCCCGCCATCGCGCGCAGCCTCGACACGACGCCCGTCAGGCTGAACCTGGCGATCACCACCTACATCCTGACGCTGGCCGTATTCATTCCCGTCAGCGGCTGGTTCGCCGACAGGTTCGGTGCGCGAAAAGTGTTCGCGCTGGCGCTTTTCACCTTCACCCTCGGCTCGGCGCTGTGCGGCATGGCCAACAGTTTCGGCATGCTGCTGGCGATGCGCGCCCTGCAGGGGCTGGGCGGCGCCATGATGACGCCGGTCGGGCGGCTGATCCTGCTGCGCAGCTTCCCACGCAGCGGGCTGATCACCGCCATGACCTACACGACCTTGCCCGCCATCATGGGGCCTGTGATCGGGCCGCTGCTCGGCGGCCTGTTGACCACTTACGCGTCATGGCGCTGGATATTCTATGTCAACGTGCCATTCGGTTGCCTCGGCATTCTGGCGGCGCTGCGCTTCGTCGACGATTTCCGCGAGGAAGCGGTGCAACGCTTCGACTTTGCCGGGTTCCTGATGGTCGGATGCGGAGTCGCGCTGCTGCAGTTCGGACTGGAAAGCATCGGTAGGCCGATCATCTCCGTTTCGGCGACAGCGTTGGTGTTGGCCGCGGCGATCCTGCTGCTGCTCGCCTTCGGGCGCTATGCGCGCCGCGTCGTTGCACCGGCAGTCGATCTGACACTGTTTCGATTTCGCTCGTTCTGGGTCGGTACGCTCGCAGGCGGCCTGTGCCGCGTTGGCCTAAATGGCGTGCCTTTCCTGTTGCCGCTGATGCTGCAGGTCGGCTTTGGCATGAGCCCGGTCACCTCGGGCTCGCTGACATTCGTCGGCAGCTTCGGCGCCTTGCTCATCCGGCCGCTGCTGTCGCCGCTGTTGCGGCGCTTCGGTTTCAATGTCGTGCTGATCGGCAGCGCGGTGGTTGGTTCCGCCGCTGTCGGGGGCTTCGCCTTGATCGAAGCCGATACGCCGCACTGGATGATCGGCCTTTACGTCTTTGTCTTCGGGGTCATCCGGTCGGCGCAGTTCATGACCTCCAACACGCTTTCCTACGCCGACCTGCCGGCCGACAAGCTCAGCCGCGCCACCAGTCTCGGCGGCGTCCTGCAGCAACTCAGCGTTTCCCTGGGCGTTTCGATCGCCGCCATGGTGCTGGGCCTTGTCGCAGGAGAAACCCACATCGTGACAGCGGAACGCTTCCACCAGGTGTTCCTGCTGACCGCGGTCATCCCGCTGCTGTCCGTCCCCGGCTTCCTGTACCTGCGGGCCGAGGACGGCGTGCAGGTCAGCGGCCATGTTCGATCGGGTAATTCTCGCAAATGATGCCAGATGCATTCTGCGTTCAAAAAGGATTGCCTCGCCGGATCGGTCGATTATCATGAACGGCGATACCGTATGGCTGAGGGCAGCCCCACAGCGCTCTTGGCGGCGGATAGTGGGAAATGATCGCGCTGGCGAAACGGGAAAACGCGATGGTGTGGGTTAAGAAGCCTTCGGCTGACGAGAAGCTGGCCATGGCTGCCACTTGCGAGCGTTTCATCGCCGAGGTTCTGAAGCCTCGGTTCATCCACGGCCAGCCGAATCGGCTCGACCATCCGCTAGACATTTTCGGCAAGTGGCGAGGAAGCAAATACGGTTTCTCAGCGCGCTATCGTTCGGATGACGGTGAAGAATTCAACGCTCCCTTCGCCCGGCTCGATCATGTGGAGGAGCATCTCGCCGAGACCCGGTTCGACCTCATGTGGCACAGGCACACCGGAGCATGGGGGCGGCTGCATGCGACCGTTACGTTGGACGAGGCCCTGCGTCTCATCTCGGCTGACTCGAGGCTCCAGCCGCCACTATGAACCGCAAGAACAGCCGACCCCGTTTCGATGTCGATGCCCTGCGCGATCTTGTCGGCACCAAGGTGTACTCGCGCGGCGAGGCCTACTGGCGTGACGGGCTGGTGCAACTGCTGACCGTTGGGCCCAAGCGCGTGCTGGCGCAGGTTGCCGGCACGGAGGACTACCGTGTTGAACTGACGGGGCGTGGCGAGTCGGTCGACGGTTCGTGTTCCTGCCGCGCCTTCGGCGACTGGGGCTATTGCAAGCATTTGGTGGCGACGGCGCTGGCGGCAAACGCGATGGGCAGCGACACGGAAGCGCAAAGCATCGATGTGTTCACGCGTATACGCGAACATCTGGAAGGCAAGAACAAGGCGGCGCTTGTCGATATGATCATGGATGTCGTCGAGCGCGATCCTATCCTGTTGCGTAGGCTGGAAATGGCCACGCTGACCACGCAAGACGGCGACGAGGCGACCATCGAGGCGCGTCTCGGCAAGATGATCGATGGCGCAACCGCCACGAATGGCTTCATAGATTACCGCGAGGCGCCCGACTGGGCCCAAGGCGTGGACGAGGCGCTCGATGTGATCGCCTCGGTCTCGAGCAAGCATGCGGGCATCGTTATACGGCTCGCTATGCGAGCCATCGATCGGATCGAGGCTGCCATCGAGGACGTGGACGATTCCGATGGCCATTGCGCCCCACTTCTCGACCGGGCATGCGAAATTCACTGCAACGCTGTCTCGGAGGCGCCTTGCGAACCCTTGTCCCTGGCGCGTGACCTGTTCGCGCGCGAGATGAATGGTGGCTACGACACCTTCGGTGGCGCGGCTGAGCGCTATGGCGATATCCTCGGCGAGGAAGGATTGGCCGAATACCGTCGCCTGGCCAACGAAGCCTGGAATGAACTGCCCGCAACCGCCGGCAAGAATCGGATAGGTCACGGACTGTCCGGCGACCATTTCAGGCTGCAGGAAATCCTCGACTTCTTTGCTGAACGCGATGGCGACGTCGAGGCGCGCATCGCCCTTCGCGCCAAGCATCTGTCCTCACAGCAAGCCTATCTGCAAGTCGCCAAATTCTGCCTCTCGCACGGTCGCGCCGAAGAGGCTTTGCGCAGGGCCGAGGAGGGCCTGTGGGTGTTCGAGGACGACCGACCCGACGAGCGGCTCATTTTCTTTGCAGTCGACCTGCTGACCACGGCCGGTCGCGATGCGGACGCCGAAGCGCATCTGTGGCGCGCATTCGAGAAGGCACCGAGCTTCGGACTGTATCAACGGCTGTGCAAGACGGGCACGGCGGCGCGCGATGGAGTAATCGAGCGCCTCCAGTCCAGGCTGGCGCGCGAGAAGCCGTCCGCCTGGCATTATCCGGCCGATCTGCTCATCAGCATCTTGATTGAGGAGAAGCAGTTTGATCTGGCGTGGGCGAAGACGCGCGCACATGGCGCTTCCGAGGGGCTGAAGGAAAAGCTCGCGCAGGTCAGTGAAGCCACGCATCCGCGCGAGGCACTGAAGATCTATGCGGAACGCGTAAACCAACTGGCCCAGTTTGGCGGTAACGGCGCCTATGCAGAAGCGGCAACCCTGATCGGCCGTATGGCCGGTCTGCGCGGCGCGTCCGAACATGCCGCGTATCTGGCGGATGTGAAAGACCGCTTCGGCCGCAAGCGCAATTTCATGAAACTGTTGGCCTGACATGCGGCGCGCGGCGATTGATGAGCAAAATCGCTATATGCTGGAACGCCAGCGGCAGTTCCGCGCGGCGGCGGATGTCGTCACCGATGCTTGGACGCGTTTTCGAGAGGTGGGGGCGGTGGCCGTTATCGGCTCTGTCGCGAAGCCGCTTTGGAAAGAGGTACCGCGCTTCAGCGAATTCCGGCGCGCTCGGATCGAGGTCTGGCATGAATGTAGCGATCTCGACCTGGCGCTTTGGCTTGATTCGCAGGCTCGTCTAGGCGAACTGCGTCGCGCCGCCGCTCTTGCCCTGCGTGAGGCGTTTGTGAAGGGAACAGGGATCAGCGTTGCCGATCACCAGCTAGACGTTTTTCTGATCGAACCCGGCAGCGACAGATATCTGGGCCGGCTCTGCAAGTTTAGTCAGTGTCCGAAGGGAAAGCTCGACTGCCTGGTTCCCGGGTGTGGCGAGATCGCCTTCAACAAGTGCGTTGCCGACTTCACGCCGCATGCTGATCTGCTCGCCCCAGCTCAAGGCGCGATGCTCTACAAGCGTGGTGTCGGGCGGATGCGCTCCGCGCTTGACCTGCCGCAGACTGGCTGAAAGCCCGCAGGGCTGGGCGAGCCGCGCCTTCAGTGCTTCAGACGATCGTCTCATATGCGCGAATCGGGACGTTGCCTTGCGGAGGCGGGTGGCGTCTTGCGGAGGAAGTCTGCTTGGCGCGGGCAGTGTGTATACGGGCATACCTATATCCGCATGGGTTTTTCAATTAGGCTCGATGCTGTGTGAAAACGGGGAGCATCGATTGCAAGGATTTGCGGAAAGCGTGATGCAGGGGCCGCGGACCGTGGCCGAACAGGTCGCCAATGTCCTGCGCGAAGCGATTGCCAGTGGAACCATCAAGGCGGGCACTCCGCTGCGCCAGGACGAATTGGCCGAGCAATTTGGCTTCAGCCGCATGCCAATTCGTGACGCCCTTCGGCAATTGGAAGCCGAAGGTATTGTTTCCATTCACCCCACAAAAGGCGCGCAGGTCGCCCGGATGGACGGCGCCGAGATCAGTGAAATCTATGCGCTGCGCGAACTGCTCGAAAGCGAGGCGCTCCGGCTTTCGGTACCCAGCCTCTCCGGCGCGAAGTTCGACGAGGCCGAACAGGTGCTCGATCAGATCGACGCGGAGCGCAATGTCGGCCGTTGGGGGGCATTGAACCGCGCCTTTCATCTGGCCCTCTACGATGCCTGTGGCAACCATCGATTGCTCGGCCTGATCGAGGCGCACCACAATGCCGCCGATCGCTACGTCCGCATCCTGCTGTCGAACCTGGACTATCGCAGCCGCTCGCAGACGGAGCATCGTGAGCTGCTGGCCGCCTGCCGGCGGCGCGACGGCGACAGGGCCATAAGTATTCTGCGGAAGCATCTTCGCGAGGGAAGCGAGACGCTGGTCAGCGCGATCAGGGAAGATGGCCTGTCGCGAAAATCCTGACGGCGTGGCTCATGGGCATGCGATGGGCTTCAGCCCTGCGCCGGCCTGCGTTCGACGATGTAGATGTGGTCGGCCGCCAGCACCACTTCGCCGCGCTGGTTGATCACCTCGCAGCGCTCGATCACCCGTCCCGACCCCGGCCTCTTCGGGTCGTCTTCCCTGGCCACAATTGTGGTTCGCGTGCGGATCGTGTCGCCGATGAACACCGGCTTGATGAAGCGCAACCGGTCGTAGCCATAGGAAAAGGCGACAGGGTTGATGACGGTTGCCGTCAGCCCGATGCCGACCGAGAACACCAGAGTGCCATGCGCAATGCGCTGGCCGAATGGCGTCGTCTTCATGAACTCGGCGTCCATGTGATGCGGGAAGAAATCGCCGGTGTGGCCGGCATGGACGATGAAGTCGGTCTCGGTGATGGTGCGGCCGCTGGTGAGGCGCGAAGAGCCGATCTCGTAGTCCTCGAAATACTGGACCTGTTCCATCAGGGCCTTTCCGCGATCGGCGTTGCCGGCGCCGCACTCGATTGATACGCCGCCTCGACCAGCGCCATCGTGCTCCACGCGTCTTCGACCGGGCTGATCAGCGCAGCATCTTCTCCGGTAGCAAAACGCTGGACATTGGCCATGCGGCCGACGATGGCGTCGGGAAACCACTCACCGGCCAAGGGCACTGCGATCCAGTCCGTCCCGCCCTTCGGATAGATCTCCAGAATATCCGGTTCGCCTGTGGGATAGTCGAGATTGAGGCCGAGCTTGAGATAGGCGGCGCCCTCGGTGCCGCAGATGCGGAACTCGCAGGCCTGGTGCCGGCGGCCGAATTTGTGGTCGTGATTGATCGACAGCGCGCAGCGCACGGTGTCGCCATAGTCGAGAATGGCGCTGGTGCGCGTCTGCGCCACCGCATGGTTGGGGTGGCCGAGCGTCTTGGCGTGCACACCCTTGGGATCGCCGAGCAATTGCCGGATCAGGTCGAGGTAATGAATCGAATGCATGGCGATCTCGACACGCGGCGCCTTGAGCAGGAACTCCCAAAGCTCCCACGGTGTCGCCAGCGCCAGCCAGGCGTCGAAGTCGACGATCTCGCCGAGCCAGCCCTTGGCGATGGCATCCTTGAGCGCCAGCATCATCGGCGCGAAGCGCAATTGGAAGTTCACCGCCGCATGGAGCTTCCTGGCGCGGCAGATCTCGAGGATCGCGGTCGCCTCGGCAAGGTTGCTGCCCATCGGCTTCTGGATCAGCGCCACGGCGCCGTCAGGCAAGGATTTCAGCACATCGGCATGACGCGAGGGCGGCGTCGCGAGGTCGAAGATCGCACCATCGACGGCGGCAGCTTCCTCGACCGAGCGAAAGGCTGTCACACCCCATTGGCTGGCCAGCTTTTCAGCCCTGGTATGGTCAGGATCATAGAGCCCAGCGACGGGAAAGCCGGCCTTCCGGTAGGCGGGGAAATGTGCGTCACCGACAATCGAGCCGGCGCCGAAGGTGACGATCGGCCGGGGCGTCGAAGGTTTGGGCCATGACTGGACGAGCAAGGCAGGGTCGAAGCCGCCTTCAGTCATGATGGAAGACCTCGTCCATCGCTGCCCACCATTCGCCCTCCTTGCGCGTCGCCAGGGGCTCCTGGCACGGCATGCAGACCGCCCACCATTCCTGCGTCTTCGGGTCTGCGGCCATCTTGGCCATGTCGGCTTCGTAGTCGGTGCCGTGGTACTCGAACGTGCTGAACAGCAAGTTCTCCGGTCGCTTCAGGTAGATCGAATAGTTCTTGATGTTGCAGGCCGAGATCATGGTCAACACGTCGGGCCAGACGGCGGCGTGGAGGCGGACATACTCCTCGACCTTTTCCGGCTTCACGCCGAGAATCATCCCCATCCGCTGCATGCCTGTCTCCTATTTCGTGATCGCCGTGGTGAATTCGGCGATGCTCATGGCCTTGACCGCGTCCCAGTCCCAATCGATGCCGATGCCCGGGTCGTCGGGCGCCAGCGCCTGGCCATCCTCGATGCGCATACGCTTGCCGGTCAATTGGTCGAGCTGCGGAATATACTCGATATATCGGCCGTTCTGAACAGCGCAGGTCAGGCTGACATGCAGTTCCATCAGGAAATGCGGGCAGACCGGAATGTCGAAGGCCTCCGCCGTGTGGGCGATCTTGAGCCAGGGCGTGATGCCGCCGATGCGGCCGACATCGACCTGCACAATCGAGCAGGCACCTTTCTGCATGTATTCGCGGAAATGGCGGATGGAGTAGAGCGACTCGCCGATCGCGATCGGCGTCGGCGTCGAGTTCGACAGCCGCACATGCCCGTCGATGTCGTCGGCCGGCAGCGGCTCCTCGATCCAGGCGAGGTCGAGCTCGCGCAGCCTTGCCGCGCGCCTTATCGCCTCGTCGATCGAAAAACCTTGATTGGCGTCGGTCATGATCTCATAGCCGTCGCCGACCGCCTTGCGCACCGCCGACAGGCGCGCAAGATCCTCCGAACCGTGTGGCCTGCCGATCTTCACCTTCGAGCCGCGAAAGCCCTTGGCCTTTGCGGCGAGCGCATCGTCGACCAGAGCCTGCGTCTCGATGTGCAGCCAGCCGCCTTCGGTCGTGTAGAGCGGGCAGCGGTCCTTGGCACCGCCGGCGAGCTTCCACAGCGGCAGGTTCTGTTTCTTGGCCCGCAGATCCCACAGCGCGGTATCGATCGCCGCAATCGCGATGGCGGTGATCGCGCCGATGGTCGTGGCATGCGTGGCGAATTCGAGATCGTGCCAGATTGCCTCGATCATGTCGGGGTCGCGGCCGATCAGGCGCGGCACCAGATGGTCGGACAACAGCCGCATCACCGACGAGCCGCCGGTGCCGATCGTATAGCTGTAGCCGGTGCCGACCGCACCGTCGGAATCGGTGATGGTGACGATAGGCGTTTCCTGGCTGACGAAGCTCTGGATGGCGTCGGTGCGCTTGACCTTGGGCACAAGGTCCACCATCCGAAGGTCGACTTTCTCAATTTTGGCCATGCCGATCAGCTCCGCAATGTCTTTCCGGTCTCGGTGGCAAACAGGTGCGCCTGCGACATGTCGAGGCTCATGGCGACCCGCTCGCCCGGCCGCAGTGGCCTCGGGTTCAGCATGCGCGACACCCAGTCCGTACCGTTGAATTCGACGAATACCAGCGTCTCGTTGCCGAGCGGTTCGGTCACCGTGATCGGCAGTTCGATCTGGTGTACGTCTGCCGCGCCACCGGAACTGATGCCATGGCCGGTTGGATAGATGTCGTCGGGCCGCAGCCCGAACACGATCTTGTCGCCGGTGGCGACATTGGTTTTGAACTGGCCGGGCAGCGGCAGCTTTTCGCCGCTGGCGAAAACCATCTGGCCGTCATCGATCGTCGCCTCATGCAGGTTCATCGGCGGCGAGCCGATGAAGCCGGCAACGAAGCGGGTTGCCGGCCGCCGGAAAACCTCGTCGGGCGTGTCGACCTGTTCGATATGGCCGTCGCGCATGATGACGATGCGATCGGCCAGCGTCATCGCTTCGACCTGGTCGTGGGTGACGTAGATCACCGTCGACTGCACCTTGGCATGCAGCTTCTTGATCTCGGTGCGCATCTGCGTGCGCAATTTGGCGTCGAGATTGGAAAGCGGCTCGTCGAACAGGAAGACGTCTGGATCGCGCACGATGGCGCGGCCCATGGCGACGCGCTGGCGCTGACCGCCGGACAGTTGTGAGGGGCGGCGATCGAGCAACGTGTCGAGGCCGAGGATGGCCGAGGCTTCGGCGACACGGCGGTCCATGTCTTCCTTGGCGGCACCGGCGATCTTCAGCGAGAAGCCGAGATTCTCGCGCACCGTCATGTGCGGATAGAGCGCATAGGACTGGAACACCATCGAGATGTTGCGCGAGCGCGGCGGCAGGTCGTTGACGACGCGCCCGCCGATCTCGATCGAGCCGGCACTGATCTCTTCCAGCCCGGCGATCATGCGCAGCGTCGTCGACTTGCCGCAGCCGGACGGGCCGACCAGCGCGATGAATTCGCGGTCGGCGATGTCGAGATCGATGCCGTGCACGATCCCGATGTTGCCGTAGCGCTTGGTCAGCTTGGTGAGGGTAACGGTTGCCATGGTATCAGCCTTTCACCGCGCCGGAGGTCAGGCCGCCGACAAGGTGTTTCTGGACGACGTAGGTGAGGGTGAGCGCCGGAATGATCATCACCACGGCCAGCGCGCACATGCCACGCCAATCGATGGTGAACTCGGCCGTGTAATCGAGCAGGCCGACCGGCAGCGTCTTGGCGCTCACCGAGCGGGTCAGCTGCGAGGCCAGCGCGAACTCGTTCCAGCAGGTCAGGAAGGCGAAGATGGCGGCCGAAGCGATGCCCGGTCCGGCAAGCGGGAACTCGACCTGCCAGAACGCCTGCCAGCGCGTGCAGCCATCGATCTGCGCCGCCTCCGCGAGGTCCTTGGGCACCTGGCGGAAGAAGCCGTCGATCAGCCAGATCGTGAACGGCACGTTGAGCGCGACATAGGCAAGGATCAGCCCGAAATGCGTGTCGATGATGCCAAGCCGCACATAGAGGAAGAACAGCGGTAGCGAGAGCGCAATGCCCGGCACGGTGCGCGTCAGCATCAGGCTGAGGAAGACGCTGGATTTGCCGCGGAAGCGGTAGCGCGCGAAGGCATAGCCGCCGGCCATGCCGATGGCCACCGCAATGACTGTCGAGGTCACCGAGATGATCAGCGAGTTGCGGAAATATTCGATGACAGGGATGCCGCCCTTGCCGATGCCTGAGAACATGGCGACATAAGCGTCGAACGAGATCTCCTGAGGGATCCACACCGGTGGCTTGGCCATGATCTCGACCGCCGGCCGCAGCGACGAGATGACGATCCACAGGCCCGGCAGGCAGATCGTCAGCATCGCCAGGAACAGGCCGATGCGATAGACGATGCCCAGCAGCCGGCGCTTCAGGCGGGCGGAAGAATTCTCGTCCATCTTCACCACTCCGCACCGATCTGCGTGCGCGCCGCGGCGAGCTTGTTGAAGAAGTAGACGGTGAAGGCAATCGACAGCAGGATCGAGAAATAGGCCATGGCGTTGGCCATGCCCATGCGCCCGTCGCTGTAGGCGGTGCGGACCACCAGGGTCCAAAGCAGTTCCGTGCGGCCCGCCGGTCCGCCATCGGTCATGATCTTGACGATGTCATAGGCGCGCGCCACGTCGAGCGAACGGATGGTCATGGCGATGTAGGCGAAGGGCATGACGAACGGCCACGTCACATAGCGGAATGTCTGCCACGGCGTGCAGCCGTCGACCCGCGCCGCCTCGATCGGCTCCTTGGGCATGGCGAGCAGGCCGGCGAGGATCAGGATGGCGAAGATCGCCGTCGACGACCAGATCTCGGCGATCGAGATGGCGATGAAGGCGAGATGGCCCTCGATCAGCCACGGTATGGCGTCCCTGGTGATGCCGAGCGACTGCAAGGCATTGTTCACCAGGCCGATATTGTCGTTAAACATAAACTTGAACTGGAAGCCGACGAGGATCGGCGAAAACATCATCGGAAACATCATCAGCGTGCGCAGGATGCGCTGGCCGCGTGTCGCTTTCTCGACCAGCATGGCAAGCCCAAGGCCAAGCAGCATTTCGAGATTGAGCGCGATGGTCAGCAGCAGCACCGTGCGACCGAACGCCCACCAGAAATCAGTGTTGGACAGGATCGAAAGATAGTTCCGAATGCCGATGAAGACGTAGAACGTTTCGGGCCGCGTCAGGCGGAACGGCGTGAAGCTGGAGTAAAGGGACAACAGCAACGGCACAACGACCACCGCCGCCAGCACGATCATGGCCGGAAGCAGCAGCAGGAATGGCGCGGATGGCTTGAAGCCCTTCATCAGAATCCTTGAGGTGTTTGCATTTGGACGGCCGTGAGTGGGCCGGGGGCGATGGGTTAGCGTAAATCGCTGGCCGCGAAACACGATCGCCTCCCCCATTTCCGATGGGGGAGGCAGCCCTGGGAGCCCGTTTCTAGAGCTTGCCGGCGTCCTGGAGGATTTGCGTCGCCTTGGCGGCCGCATCGTCCAGTGCCTGCTTGGAGGTCTTGTCACCGAGGATCGCCGCCTGCAATTCGGGATAGACGGCGTTCGAGATCTCGATCCATTCAGGCGTCTGCGGCACGGCGAAGGCGTGCTTGGCCTCTTCCTGGAAGGCGGTAAGAACCTCCTTCTTGTAAGGATCGTTTTCGGCCTGCTTCAGGTCCCAGTCCCACACGGCCGTGCGGGTCGGCAGCGGGCCTGCGGCGGCCTCGAGCTTCTGGCTGTCCTCGTTGGTCAGCCACCACACCAGGGAAGCGGCGGCCTCCTTGTTGGGGCAGTTCTCGGTCACCGAGAAGCCGTGGAAACCGGACCAGCCGGTGCGCTTGCCGGACGAACCCTTCGGCGCGACTTTCACGCCGACATTGCCGGCGACCTTTGACGACTTCGGATCGTTGAAGAAGCCAGCCCAACCCGGCCAGTCAAGGTTGATTGCGACGGTGCCGGACGCAAAGCCCTGGCCGAGATCGTCCCAGAGATAGTTGGTGGTTCCGGCCGGCACGGCCTTGGCCTTATAGAGGTTGACGAACCAGTCGAGCGCCCTGATGCCGGCCTCGGAGTTGAAGACCGGCTTGCCGTCCCTGTCGAGATACTCGCCACCCTCGGCGACGACCATCTCATAGAAGCGGCCGTTGATCGCCTCTTCCTTGCCGGCGAACTGCGTGCCGTAGAAATTGGGTGGGTTGGCGAAGAATTCGGCCTGGTCAGTGACTTCCTTCCAGGTATCCGGCGGCACCAGATCATAGCCGTATTTCGCCTTGAACTTGGTCTTGTTGTCGGCGTTCTCGTACAGGCTCTTCTGGTAGTAGAGCGCCGAGACGTCGAACTGCGCGCGCGGCAGCATCTCCAGCTTGCCGTTAATGGTTGCCGACTTGATGGTCGACGGCACGAAGGCGTCGATCTCTTCCTTGGGCAGCAATTTGCTGAGGTCGGTGTAGAGGCCCGTATATTGCGGCGCGAACGACGAATGGTTCCAGCCGACGCACCAGTTGGTGCTGCCCGAGGCGATGTCGGACTTGAGCTCCTTGTCGATGTCGAAGCCGTTCTTCTTGGTCAGGATGTTGACCTTGGCGCCGGTCGCCTTCTCCCATTCGGGAATGCGCTCGTAGAGCTTTTCATATTGCTGGCCGCCGATCAGCTTCACGTCGACGGTCACGCCTTCGAACTTGCCGGGCAGGTCGCCGGCAAGGGCAGCGCCCGCACCTGACGCGAGCAACAATGCACCGGCGCACACGCCGGACAGCAGTCTGTTCATTGGTATCCTCCCTTGGTGCCGCCTCCGCGGCGACCGCAACTCGTCTGATGACAAGAAGTGCTACATTCATATACAAACAAAACATTCATAAACACGTCAAGGCGAAATTTGTTTCCGCCGCGCACGTTCCTGCGTATATGAAGGGTAAAATTCACTGGAGGATGAGCCCATGGACGACGGCGAAGACGAGCGCTATCGCGCGCCGGCGCTCGACAAGGGGCTCGATATCCTTGAACTGCTGGCGGGCGTCGACGGCGGCCTGACCCAGGCAGAAATCGCCAAGAAACTCGACCGCAGCCCTAACGAATTCTATCGCATGCTCGACCGGCTGGTGCGGCGCGGCTACGTCACGCGCCTCGACGGCGACCGCTATTCGCTGACGCTCAAGCTGTTTGGTCTGGCACAGTTGCACGCGCCGGTACGGCGGCTGGTCTCCTATGCGACGCCGCTGATGCGTGAGCTTGCCGAGACATCGCAGCAGGCTAACCAACTGGTTGTTTTTGATCGCGGTTCTGCCGTCGTCATCGGCCAGCAGGAAGCACCGAACTACTGGGGCATATCGATCCGGGTCGGCTCCCATATCAGTCTGTTCGACACCGGCTCGGGACATGTGCTGCTCGCCTTCCGCTCACCGGAAGAGCGCCAGATGATGATTTCCGAACACGTCCGCAGCACCGACAAGACGGCGCAATCGACCGAGTTCTTTTCCCGTCTCGACCAGATACGTGACCGCGGCTACGAGATGATGGCCTCGATGCAGACTGCCGGCGTCTTCAATCTCTCCGCGCCGGTGCGCAGTTCCGACGGCAAGGCGATCGCCGCATTGTCGATACCCTACATCACCGTGGTCAATGCGCCTTCCGCGCCCGACATAACCAGGACGATCGAGCTGCTGCTGGTCACGTGCGAAAAGCTGTCGCACCTTGCCGGGTCGGCGGTCGGCTCATCGGCATGAATTCTTATTTGAATGAAGAATTCCTCCGTGAGATGATTTGAAAACGCTCGGAGGAGGAGCCCGCCATGATCGTCGACACCCATCTGCATCTCATCGATCGCTCGACCTTGCGCTATCCCTGGCTCACCGGCGTGCCGGCGCTCAACCGCGATTTCTCTTATGAAGACTACGCGACGGAGGCGCAGCGTGTCGGCGTAGGGCGTGTGCTGCATATGGAGGTCGATGTCGATGCGGCCGACATCGAAGCCGAGACCGCTCGTGTGGAAGGACTGTCACGCCAGTCCGGCAGCATGCTGGCCGGGGTGATCGCGTCCTGCCGTCCTGAGGAAGGGGACTTCGCGGCCTATCTCGAACGGCAGCGTGCAAACCCGTTCGTAAAAGGCTTTCGCCGCGTCCTCCACGTCGTGCCCGACGAGCTCTCGGAAGGTGCGGTGTTTCGCGCCAGCATAAAGCGGCTTGGCGGCACCGGCCTGACCTTCGATCTCGTCGTGCTGCCGCACCAGATCCCCAGGGCGATCGTGCTTGCCGACCTGGCACCCGATGTGACGTTCGTCCTCGACCATTGCGGCGTCCCCGACATCAAAGGCAAGAGCGAACATCCATGGCGCGAGCATATGAGCGACATCGCCCGGCGCCCGAATGTCATGGCCAAAATCTCCGGTGTAGTCGCCTATGCCGACGCCGGCAGCTGGACGGTTGAGACGTTGCGGCCGTACGTCGAGCACACCATCAATTCATTCGGCTGGGACCGTGTCGTCTGGGGCAGCGACTGGCCGGTCTGCACGCTAGGCGGCGGCCTGTCGACCTGGGTGGCGGCGACCCATGCATTGCTCTCGGGCTGCAGCATCTCCGAGCGCGACAGGCTGTTGTCCGGCAATGCCCGCAAGCTGTGGCGGCTCGACTGACTGGTCCTTTCAGATGGTTGTCGAGACGTGCCGTTCGCGGCCATAGAGCGAAACCAGCAGCACGATGACGAAACCGAGCGCGGCCTGCACCGCTGCAGGCTGGAAGCCGAGGCCGATCAGCAGCGTGTTGATCTCGGTCAGCACCAGCACGCCGGCGATCGTGCCGAGATAGCTTCCCCGGCCACCGACAAGTGCTGCGCCTCCTACGACGACCGCCGCGATGGTCTGGAACAGATAAGGCTGGCCGACATCGCCATAGGCCGAACCGGTGAAGCCGAGCAGCAGCACCCCTGCCACGGCGGCGAAGAAAGCGCTTGCCGCATAGGTGATGACCCACATGCGAACCGGGTCAATCAGCGCCAGTGGCGCCGCGCCCGGATTGCTGCCCAGCGCGTAAAGCCGGCGGCCATAGGGCGTTCGCTCCAGCACCAGCACGACGAGTGCTGCCAGCACGACCAGGCTCGGCACCAGCCACGGCACCGGCAGCGGTCCGGCCGATCCGCCGATCGACACGAAGCTGGAAACCGCTTGCGGCGCGGAGCCCGACGGGAAGCCGGCTGTCCACAGCAGCACCAGCCCTTGCACGACCATGCCGATGCCGAGCGTGACGATGAGCGGCTGGATGTCGAGGCTGCGCGAGATCAGCCCGTTCAGCCCGCCGATGATGAGCGCCAGCGCACCGACGAGGCCGCAGACCAGGGCAAAATTCCAGCCGTCGCCATAGAGCTGCGCCGCCACGACATTGGCAAAGCCGATGACGAAAGGGATCGACAGATCGATCCCGCCCATGATGACGACCAGCGTCTGCCCGATCGAGGCCACGGCGAGCAGCGAGGCGAGCACCAGCATGGCGCGTATGGCAAACGGCGCGGAGTAGCCAGGAATGAGGATCGTGCCGGCGAGATGCAGAAGGGCGGCGACGCAGAAGGCGCCGACGACGCGCGCTTTGGTTGTCGCGAACAGGTTTTCGTGGAAAGACATATCAGCGCCCCCTCATGGCAAGGCGTTCCTGCAAAGCCGTCAGCATCACCGCCAGCACCAGGATGGCGCCGTAGGCGATCTGCAGCACGAAGGTCGAGACGTTGAACGTCGTCAGCACGCTTTGCAGCAGGAAGATGTCGATGGCGCCAATGGCTGCACCGGCGACGCCGCCACGGCCGCCGGCAAGGCTGACGCCGCCGAGCGCGACGGCGGCGATGGCGATCAGCGTGTAGGTCGGCCCGATATTGGGATCGGCCGAGCCGATCAGCGCGGTCAGCATCAGCCCGGCGCATCCGCCCAGGATGCCGGTCATGACGTAAGCGATGAAGCGCACGCGCGTGACATCGACGCCGGCGGTGTAGGCGGCCCGGTCGTCGCTGCCCACCGCCATCAACTGGTCGTAGTAAGGGGTGCGCTGCACCAGCCACCAGACAATGAACATCAACGCCAGCGGCAGCATCGACAGCGGGCCGGACAGTGCCTTGAGCCAGGCCGGCGCGGGGCCGATCGGTGCGGGCAGGATCGTCAGCGTCACACCAGTGAGGATCAGATAGGTGCCGAGCGTCGCGACGATCGGCTGGATGCGCACGATTGTCGCCAGGAAGCCGTTCGCAGCACCCACCAGCGCGCCGACAAGCAGCGCCGACGGCACAAGCACCAGGGGCGATGAGATGCCGGCGCCGAGGAACAGCACCTGGATCGCAAAAGCATTGACGAAGCCCATCAGTGGCCCGACCGAGATGTCGATGCCGCCACGCCCGGCGAGGATGACAGGCGTGGACGCAATGGCCGCACCGATCAAGGGCGCCGCCAATCCGACCAGCGCGCCCCAGGATCCAGGCTGGAACCGTCCGGGGCTGAGAATAAGATTAATCGCAAGCAGCACGACCAGCAGCACGACCGCGAAGCCGAAATTTCGCCCAAGGGGCAGGAAGCGCGCAACAGGGTTCATGCCGCACGTCCGAACATGGCTGATATCACGCCGTCGGTGGTGAGCGCGTCGCCGGTGATCTCGGCCGCGACTTCATTCTCACGGAACACCAGCACGCGCTGGCACAGGAGAAGAATCTCCTCGATTTCGCTGGACAGGATGACGAGCCCCATCCCGTCGGCCGCCAGCCCGCGAAACACGTCGTAGAGCACATGCCGCGTCGCCACGTCGACGCCACGCGTCGGATCGTTGAGGAGCAGGATCGCGGGCTCCAGCGCCAAGGCACGCGCCAACAGCACCTTCTGCTGGTTGCCGCCCGAAAGAGTGGTGATCGGCGCATCGGGCCGGGGTGCGGCGATCGAGAGTTTTTCGCGATAGAGGTCGTAGCGCGCCTTGCGCGCCGCCGGGCTGATCAGGCCGAGCTGTGTGTCGCGCGACAAGGTCGAAACGGCGAAATTGTCGAGCACCGACTGCGTCGGGAAAATGCCGTTGGCGCGTCGGTCGCGCGGCAGATAGGCGATGCCGCTGGCGACGGCCTTGCGAAACCCGGTGATCTTGCGGGACGCACCCGATGCACCGAGTTCGATCGAGCCGCCATGCGACGGTTCCAGGCCGGCAAGCATCTTGAGAAACAGCTCCTGGCCATGACCATCGAGGCCGGCAAGTCCGACGATCTCACCTGGAGCGATTGCCTGCGTGATCGGGCTGGCGCCAGGCGCGATGACGAGTTCGCGAACGGCAAGACCACCAAAATCGAGAGCAGTGCGATCAGCCATGGGCCAATTCCGCAGCGGTACGTGGCGCCATCGCCTTGAGAAGTTCCGCCGGCGTGGAAGCGCCGCGCTCTTCGGTGCGCACCACGCTGCCGCCCCGCAGGATCGAGATGCGATCCGAAAGCGACATCACCTCGTCCATGCGATGGGTGATGAACAGGATCAGGCAGCCTTCGCCGGCAAGCGCACGCATCAACGAAAACACCGATTCGCGATCGGCGAAGTCGAGCGCGGCGGTGACCTCGTCGAGGATCAGGATCTTTGGGTTGCGCACGATCGCGCGAGCAAGGACGACCAATTGCTGCGCGGCGAGCGGCAGCAGGCCGGCTGGTTTGTCGAGGGGGACGTCGGTGACCGCGAAGCGCTTCAGCGCAGCTTCCGCCCGGTCACGGCGCTCATGACGGGGAACGGCACGCCGGACCAGTCCGTCGAGGCCGAGCAGGATGTTGTCGGTGACGCTGCGATCCGGCGCGATCAGCACCTCCTGGAACACCGTGGCGAAGCCTTGCGCCTGGAAGGCCGATGGATTGGCGCCAGAAAATGGCTTGCCGTGCAGCAGGATCACGCCGCTGTCCGGCTGGACGATGCCGGACAGCAGCTTGACCATCGTGCTCTTGCCCGAACCGTTCTCGCCCAGGATCGTGTGGATGGTTCCCGCCCGAAACGCGATCGATGCGTCCGCGAGCGCGATCGTCTCGCCATAGCGTTTGGATATGGTTTTGATTTCAAGCATGTCGCATTTCGATGCTGGCAGGCCGGCTTCCCGAAGGAGCCGGCCTGTTGAGAGATTAGCAGGCGTCACTTTGCGCAGGTGTCACTTTGCACAGGCATCGGGCACCTTCGAATAATCCCAGCCCTTGGTCGGCGCCGGGTTCGAGAAATAGGCGTCGAGCCATTCCTCCGGCATCGGATCCGTAGGCGGGATCGGGAAGATCGACACGGCATCCGTCGTCATGCAGTCCTTGTACCAGGCGCCGAGATCGGCGGTGTGGACCGGCGGGATCGGGATCAGCAGTGTGTTCAGCTTCGGCTTCTGTCCGTCGAGCATGCGCTCGCCGACGCGGAACAGCGTCTGCGCGGTCCAGTGCGGCAGCACCGCATGGCCTTCGAAGCGGTACTTGTCGGGGTTAGCCTTCCAGTAGCCCAAAGCATCGCCGGTGATCGAGCCGGTGATCAATGGCGCCGGCCGGCCGGCTTCTGCGAAGGCCTCGGCGACGACGCGGCTTTCGCTGCCGGTCGTCCACACCGCATCGATCGGCGCCGGGTTGGTGGCGATCGCCTGCAGCACCACGGTCTTGGTGACGTTGGCCGTCCAGTTGCCGTTGACGTTGCGCGAAATCTTCAGCTTCGGGTTTTCGGCCAGCGCCTTGTCCGCGCCCTGGCGCTCCTGCACCACGATCGGGTGTCCGGCAATGCCTTCGACCAGGAGGATGCTGGCGCCGTCCGGCTGCGCCTTGCCGATCGCCGTCATCATGTCATAGCCCCAGCGCGCATAGTTGGAATCGACATTGATCGCGTTGGGGCTGGTCACCGAGCCGGCCGCGGTGATGAACGGAATGCCGGCTTTGGCGGCAGCGTCGATGGCATCATCGAGTGCCGTCGCCGAGCCCGGGATCGAGGTGATGATCGAGCACTTCTTGTCGATGAAGGCGCGGATCTGGTTGATCTGCTGGCTGGCGTCGTTGTTGGAATCAGACACCTCGAAGCTGGAGACGGTGCCGTCGGCGATCAGCCCGTCGACAAGGCGCTTCAACTCCTTGGTCACCGTGACCCGCCACGGATTGCCCTGGTAGGATTCCGAGTGGCACCACTTCCACGGTTTCGGCGGCGCGGTGAAATTGTCCCAGGCCGAAGGCAGCACCTTCTGGGGCGCGCCGTCATACTGCGCCTTGAGTTCGGTCGGCAGCCCGCCGATGACGCCTTGCACATCCTGGGCAAAGGCGGTCGTTGCAAGCGAGGTAAGCGCGGTTGCGGCCAGCAGGCCGCGGATCATTGCTGTCATCTTGTTCTCCTCCGTTCGGTTTCGTTCAGGCTCCTCCACCGGCAGCGCCGGACACCTGCACCAGGGGACTTTCCCGAAACAGGCGGTTGAGATCGGCAACGACCTGGGCGGCCTTGTGCCGGGATGTCATGCCGGAAAGGATGCGTTCGGACGCGGCCTGCTGGAACGCCATGTAGCCGTCATGGCGTGGCCGCACCCATGCGCCCTCCAGCGTCGCGCGCGTATCCCGATAGAAGTCGCCGGTCGCTTCATTGACGGCCTGATCTTCCCAGGCCGCTGCATGGCCGGGCTGGCCGCCGGCGGCGGCATAGGGGCCGCGCTGGACATCGCCGCTCGCGACCCAATAGGCAAAGTCGATCGCGGCATCCCTGGCTTTGGAAAAGGCTGAAACCGCTATGCCGGTGCCGCCGAGCGCCGAACCGACCGGGCCGCCGGAACCGATGACCGGAACATCGGCAAAGGCCAGCGGGTTCGCCCGAAAGCCAGCCGTCGCATAGGACACATAGCCATAGATCAGTGGCGCGCAGACGAACCTGGAACCGGCCTCCGCCATGCGCTCCGAGACGGCAATCGGATCCATCTCCAAGCAAGCCGGATCAACGAGCGCCGCAATCTCGCGCATTGCTTCAAACACTTCGCTACCGGCGTCAACATCGATCAGATCGTGGGATGGATCGGTGGTGCAAGGACGGCCGAGATTGCCTGCGAATGTGTAAAACACCATCAACACGTGAGGCGGCCGCAGCGGCAGCAGCACACGGCCTTGCCGGGCGAGATCGAGCACCTCGCTCCAGCGCGCCGGTGGCGCACCGATCGCATCCGGCCGCCATGCCTGGACCTGGGTTGCCGCATCGATCGGGAAAGCCCATTGCCGTCCTTGCCAGTTGTAGCTCGGATAGGACTGGCCGACGCTGCCCGAGGCAAGGGCTGTGCGCTCCGCCTCGCGGCCGGTGACATCCAGCGGCTCGAGACAACGCTCCGCGGTGATCTGGCCGACATGCGGATGGTCGATGACGATGAGATCATAGGCGCGCGCCAGTTCTTCGACCGGGAAGGATTCGAAGTCCTGCAGCGAGCGCTTGTCCCATTCGATGGCAGTACCGGTCTTCTGCTGCCACAGCGCCGAGCAGGCGATCATCGGATCGTAGCCACGCGGATGGCTCCAGGTCATGCCTCTGAGCTTGGGCACGCTCACAGGCCGAACTCCGCGCGGATGGCGGCACTGTGCTCGCCGATGCGTGGTGCTGCCCGGTCGACCTTGGCCCTGATGCCGTCGACCCGGAGCGGCGAACTCGTGGTGAGGATCGAGACATCATCCTCGCGCGTCACCGTCTGCAGCATATCGAGCGACTGGAACCCCTCGCTTGCCAGCATCTCGGGCCAGGTCAGCACTTTGGCGCACCAGATGTCGGCCGGCTCGAGGATATCAAGCCATTCGTCGATGGTTTTGGTGACGATCCGCTGCGCGACGATCGCCTTGATGTCGTCGCGCGCGGTGAACCAGGATGCGGGCTTGTCGCGATAGGGTGCGAGTTCGCCAAGCGACAGCAGATCGGCCAGTTTGGGGATCGGCGTCATGGCGATGGCGAGGTAACCGTCTTTCGCCGGATAGACGCCGTAAGGCGCCGACAGGTAGGCATGCGCGCTGCGGAAGCTGGAGCGCCTGGGCAGGCGGCGGCCGTCGTTGAGATGCGTGGTCAGCACCTCGAACTGGAAATCGACAAGCGCTTCCAGCAGGCTGGTTTCGATGTGGCTGCCCTGACCGGTGATGCCGCGCCGCACCAGTGCGGCCAGAATGCCCTGCGCACAGGCGGCACCAGCCAGCATGTCGCCGATGGCGAGGCCGAACGGCACCGGTCCCTGATCCTCGTCGCCGTTCAGCCACATCACGCCGGAACGCGCCTGCGCCAGGAGATCCTGGCCGGGCCGTTTGACCCATGGCCCATCCTCGCCGTAGCCGCTGATCGAGGCATAGACCAGCCGCGGATTGATCTTGCGGACCGCTTCATAGTCCAGGCCGAGCCGCTCGATGACGCCCGGCCGGAAATTCTGGATCAGCACGTCAGCCCTGGCCAGGAGGCCGCGCAACGCCTCGAGATCGGCCTCGTTCTTGAGGTCGATGGCCAGACTTTCCTTGGCCCGGTTGATGGCGTGGAAGATGGTGGAATCGCCGCCGATCTCGGTGTCGCTGAGATAGAGCCGGCGCGACAGGTCGCCGCCATCCGGACGCTCGATCTTGATCACGCGGGCGCCGAGATCGAGCAGCCTGAGCGAGCAATAGGGCCCGGACAGGAACTGGCTCATGTCGACGACGACGAGACCGGCGAGCGGCAATTTGGCTGCTGCCGGCATGCTATTTCTCCGTCTTGCCGACGAAGTCGGCCGGGTTGCGATACTTCACCGTCTGCAGGTGTTCGCAGTAGAGAACGAGTTCGCCTTCGCCCTTGAACACCTCATAGCTGGCGCGGATCAGCCCCATCTCCTTGTAGCGGGGTGTCTTGTCGAGGTTGGAGCGGATCGAATAGATCGTGTCGCCAATGAAGACGGGCTTTATGAAGCGGAGCCTGTCGTAGCCATAGGAAAAGGCGTTGATGCAATTGGTGGCGACCAACCCGAGGCCAGCCGAGAAGACAAAGGCGCCGGCGATCAACCGCTTGCCGAAAATACCTTCGCTCTCGGCAAACATCTGGTCCTGCACATAAGGGTGGATGTCGAGCACCAGCGTGTTGAACAAATGGCTGTCGCCTTCCGCCATGGTGCGCCGCAACGAGCGGATTTTCTGGCCGACCGGCCAGTCCTCATAAAACCAGTTTTCGGCGTTCCACACCGGCAGCGCGGCATGCTCTTCGGGCATGTTCTTGGGATGCGTCGAGGCGACGCCGACCGTGGGCGTGAAATCGTTCATGGCCAGGACCGCCAACCCTGCATGGGGCACGTCATAGCTGTCGAAAAACGCATCAAGGCGTCGAAATGCAAGACGTTTCCTCCCGTCAATCTTCTTTTGTAAATAGTATTTTCACATATGGGGTTGCGTTGCAAGCGTGAACGGGCGAAATTTTGGCTGCCCCCGCGCGTCCAAGCGCGGGGCAGGGAGGAAAATCATGCGCGAGGATTATCTGGTCTTTGTCGGCAGCCTGAACCGGGAAGCGCCCTATTTTCAGGGCGCACGCGGTGTCGGTCTCGGCGTCTACAGCTTCGATGAGGAAACGCTGGAAACACGAAAACTGGCCGAGACCAATGACGTCGACAATCCTACCTTCCTCTCGGTGACGCCGGACGGCTCGCACATCTATGCCAATTCGGAAGTCTTCACCTGGCGCGAGGGAACCGTCTCCGCCTACAGCTACGATCGTGGCTCGCGTGCGCTCACCTACTTGAACAAGCAGCCTTCGCTTGGCAGCATCACCGCCCACAACACCATCACCCGCGACGGGACGAAACTGCTGGTCGCAAACTACGGTATGGGCGAGGGCGGCCCGGATCGTGCCGTGGCTGTCTATGGCTTCGAGGAGAACGGTGCCTTGTCGACGCCGCTCGCCAGCGTTTCGCATAAGGGCAGCGGCCCGAATGCGGCGCGGCAGGAACGCTCGCACGCCCACAGCGTCACCGAAACCATCGCCGGGGGAACAGTCATCGTCGCCGACCTCGGCATCGACCGGCTGGTGTCTTACCGGATCGAGCGCGGCGGCAATCTGGCCAAGCTAGCCGAAGCCGCTTTGCCATCCAGCGCCGGTCCGCGCCATCTTGCGCTGCATCCAAACGGACGTTTCGTCTTTGTCATGAACGAATTGGATTCGACCATCGTGTCGATGGCACTGGACGAAGCCACGGGCAGGCTCTCGTTCATCGATGCCAAGCCGGCGGTGCCGGCCGAGGCACGCGACAGCAACCACTGCGCCGACATACAGATTTCCCCGGATGGCCGTTTTGTCTACGGCTCCAACCGTGGCCACGACAGCGTCGTCATCATGGCGGTCGACCAGCAGACAGGATCGCTGAGCCTCGTCGGCTACGTCCCTTGCGGCGGTGCGACGCCACGCAACCTCGCGCTGACGCCGTCAGGCGGCCATCTGTTTTCCGCCAACCAGAATGGCGACCGCATCTCGATCTTCGCGCGCGACGCCGAGACCGGCATGCTCAGCGACACCGGGCGCGTCATCGAGATAGGCACGCCGATGTGCGTCAAAATCGTGCGCTGAACGCCCACAACTCACATCGAGCCTCGGGCAAATCCGCCCGGGGCTCAAGCCTGTTGTATTGCCGAGAGCTTCCAGTTCGAGCCATTCTCACGCACGAATGTCCACAGCTCGGTCGTCTCTGTCGGATGATCATCGTCGCCCGCGACGACCTTGCCGCTGGCCCGTTCGCGCGTGACGTCACGAGACTCGTAGCGCAATGCGGCCGTGGCGTAGTCGCGGTCATCCTCACGCCAGCTTTCAGCGACGTCGGCCTGCAGCAAGGTGATATCCGTTACCTCGTTCCTGAGACCTTTCTGGGCATTGTCGGCCAGCTCTTCCGACAGATAGGACACCATTTCGGGGGTAACAGCCCGGCGCAGAGCGGCATGGTCTTCGCGCCCGAATGCTTCCTGGACATCGGTCAACAGCTGCTGGAATGCGTCGAGGTCGGTCTGAGCCAGCGTGATCTTATCAGAACCGATGGCCGGAGAGCTTCCGCCCGAACCACCGCCAAAGCCGGGAATTGTGAAGGAGCCTGCAGTCTGCTGCCCTGCCGTTGCGCGGTTCTCAAATCTCGAAGCCTGGGCATTGCCACCGGCGAGCGCTGGCGCAGGACCACGCGCCGATTGCGAGCGGAAGAAGCGGATAGCCAGCATGATCGCGCCACCGATGAGCAGGGCCTGAAGCAGGAAACCGAACATGCCGGCCAGGCCGCCGAAGCCTTGGCCGACGAGCAGGCCGATCAGGCCGCCGAGCAGCAGGCCGCGCATCATCGTTCCACCGAAACCGCTCATGAAGCCGGGCCTCTGCGGGCCGGCCTGCGGCTGCCGGGCCGCGTTGTTCGCACCGGTGTTGGGCGTCATCGAACGCTCGACTGGAGCGGTCGGGGCCGGTGCGGTCCTGGTCGGCGGTGCCGATTGGAACGTGCGCATGCCACGACTGCCGAAACTGCCGCCGCGGCGCGCCTCGGCATGGTCTATCGCAACCATCGAAAACGCCAGGAACAGTCCTGCAAAGAGGGCTGCAAATCGGCTTGTACGGGAAGTCATCGGAGATGAACCTTTGTCTCTGCGGTTTCGGAAGTTTTCACCGCCGCCGGGTGCCGGCGTCATGCGGTCAATCGAACAACTCTTCGAAAAATGATTTCTTCCGCTTCGGATAGCGGTGGCCGTGGGAGCGGGAATAATCGTCGTCGCGGCCCTGGCCGTGTTGCGGCTGGGAGAATGCTGCCGGCTGTGGCTGCGGCGCGGGCGCCGCTTCCCTGCTGGAACGCTCGATGATCTTGTCGAGTTCTCCCCGATCAAGCCAGACGCCGCGGCACTGCGGACAGTAGTCGATTTCGATACCTTGGCGTTCGCTCATCACGAGCGCGACGCGGCAGGAGGGGCAAGTCATGCCAAGGAGGGAAGTAGATGTCATACGGGGCTCCAAACCGAAAAAGATTGAGCCCGCTTGACCGAAAACATGGAAACGAGCCCGTTAAAGCGGTCCGACATCACGATCGCCAAAAGCGATAGTCAGAGGGGCCCGGCCCGCACCGGACAGTTAGGAATGCAGAGCCGCGCCTTCAAGAGCGATATTGTCCTGCAAGAATGATTTGTTCGCCATCGTTGCTCAGACCGTCACCACGATCTCAGACCGTCACCACGATTTCAGATCGTCACCACGATTTTGCCGAACTGCTCGTTTGATTCCAGATACCGATGCGCTTCGACGATCTGGTCGAACGCAAAGGTCCGGTCGATGATCGGTCTTAGTGCCCCACTCTGCAGGCCTTCGACGATGAACGCCTTGGCGGCCTCCAGCTTTACCGGGTTACCGGTGATCTCGTGCACGAGGTAGCCGCGCAGTGTCAGCGTTTTGCTCAGCACCGCTGGCAGCGGGAATGGCGTCGGCGCGTGGCTCAGTCCGCCATATTCGATGAGGATGCCGCTATGCGACATCGCCGCCGTCAGCGGCTCGAAGATCGGGCCGCCGACCGCATCAAACACGACGCGCACGCCTCGCGGCCCGGCGATCTGGTTCAATCGCGCCGCCAGATCCTCCTCCGTCGAGGCCACGACTTCGGCCGCACCGGCCTCGAGCAGCGCCCGCATCTTCGCCGATGTCCGCGTCACCGCGATCGCGGTCGCGCCGACCTTGTTGGCGATCTGGATCGCCGCAAGCCCGACACTGCTCGATGCTGCTGTGATTACGACGGCGTCTCCGCTGTGCAGCCCGGCGATGTCGACCAGCGCGCCGTAGGCGGTGAGGTATTGCATCCAGACCGCCGCTGCCGTTTGCCAGTCAAGCGACGGCGGATGCCTGACGACAAGTCGGGCCGGGTAGATGGCAAGATCGCCATAGGCCGGCCAGCGGATCATCGATTGCGGCGGGATGACACTGACGCTGTCACCTGGCGCGAAATCCTTCACGCCGTCGCCAATAGTCTCGACGACACCCGCCGCTTCAAGACCAAGCCCCGAGGGGAGCGTCGGCGTCTCGATATAGGCGCCCGCGCGTAGCAGCGCCTCGGCGCGATTGAGGCCGAGTGCCTTGACCCGGATTTGAACTTCGCCCGGCCCCGGTGGGGGAAGCGCAACATCCTCGATGCGCAGAACCTCCGGGCCACCATGCTGGTGAAAGCGAACTACGCGTGTCATTCGGGATACTCCAAATCATCTGAACCGAATGAGCTATGCAGCTAGGTTCACCGGGGATAAATGGCTGTAAGGGAAGAACAGTAGAAACCAGGAGTTTTGAATATGGATCGGCTTGAGAGCATGGCCGTGTTCGTCAGGGCCGTCGATGTCGGCTCGTTCGCAGCCGCCGCAGTCGCACTCGATCTGTCCGGACCAATGGTTGGCAAGCATGTGCGGTTCCTCGAGGAGCGGCTGGGCGTGCGGCTGCTCAACCGGACCACGCGGCGGCAAAGCCTGACCGACTTCGGGCGCGCTTACTATGAACGCTGTCGGGTGGTGCTGGCCGAGGCCGAAGCCGCCGATGCGCTCGCCGCCGACCAGTTCTCCGAACCACGTGGAAAACTGCGGGTCACCATGCCGGCGCATTTCGGCCGCCATTGCGTTGCACCCGTGCTGCTGCGGCTGGCGCGGCAATATCCGATGCTGGAGCTCGACCTGTCGCTCACCGACCGCTTCGCCGATCTTGCCGAAGACGGATACGATCTCGCCATTCGGACCGGTGCTCTGGGCGACAAGGCGGGGTTGATCGCACGCCGCGTCGCGCGCCAGGACATGGTCGTCTGCGCCGCATCCTCCTATCTCAGAATTCATGACGAGCCGCGGCGTATCGAGGATCTCGCTGATCATCAGGCGATTGTCTACCGCCGGCTCGGCCAGGTCGTTCAGCCGTGGCTGTTTGCGCGCGAGGGGCAATCCGTACAGGAGATTACGCCAACCGGGCGGCTGCGGCTCGACGATCTCGATGCCATCGCCGATGCGGCTGTTGAGAGCATGGGGCTTGCCTGGCTGCCCTGGTGGCTGGTGCGTGAGCGCATTGAAGCCGGCGCGCTGGTCGCACTGTTGCCGGACCAGCCGCGATATCTCTACGACTGCCATGCCCTTTGGCTGCAGACGCCGCATCTGCCGCTGAAGGTGCGGCTGGCCGTCGATGCGCTGGCTGCCGCCTTGCCGAGATCGATGGCCTGATTGCCAATCGCAGCCGCTTTCAGTTGAGGTCGCGCCGATACTCCTTGACCTCGCTCCGGTCGACGACCACTTCATCTCCGTCATGGGCAGTGATGTGGGTCTCGATCCGCCAGACATCGCGCAGCGCGCGCACGGTCGCCTTCACCGAAAGGCGCGCCTGCCAGTCGCCGCGGCCATAGGACTTTTCCCAGGTGCAGGTGCCGACCGCCGAGTTCGGATCGTCGGGGTGGATGGTGAACCGGTCGACATGCCTCGCCGCAACGGTCATCTGCGTATGTGGGTGCCGCACCGTGCCGCCATCATTGACGACCTGATAGACGGTCTCGCCGGTGACCTGGTCCGTCGAAACCGAGCGCTGAAAGCCGTCGCCCTTGGCCAGAACCTCCTGCAACATCGGCGCAGCGCTTTCCGGAGCCAGGAAAGCCCCCAGCGTGTCGTCCAGAGGCTGCGGTGGGCGCACCGGCAGGATCAGCCGGCTGTCGCCGCAGTGGATCGACAGCGTCGCCTGCTCGGCGGTCGGAAAGACGATGGGCCAATGCGATGTCGCCAGTGCCAGCCGGATACGCTCGCCAACCTCGAAACGCTGCCCGCAGCAGCGCAGTTTGATGCGCACCGTTTCCGCCTGGCCCGGCACCATGGGTGCGATGTCCAGATCATCGTTGCGATGGCTCAGGTTGAGGATGCCGCAGCTGATGCGCGAGGCAGCACCTTCAGGGAACACTTGCGACAGCGCGGCGGACAGAAGGGCGACGGGCTTGTCAGAGGAGAGCCTGACCTCGAATTCGGGGAAACCAAGGATCTCGATGGCTTCGCTCAACGGCGCGGTCTCGAAGATCAGGGCATTGCCTTCTTCCATGCGCTGGTCGACAGGCAAGGTCGGCATGACGCCATAGCCGCACCAGGCGCCGGAAGACATGCCGGCCGTCTGCGGCGATGAAATCTCCAGGATCGTACCTTCCCCCTTGGCTTCGCTCAGCACATGCGGGGCAAGGTTCAGCACCTTTTCGCCGACACCCGGCCCCGGCCACGCCGGCTCGGCGACCCAGCGGCCAGGCCGCTCGTCATAGATCGCCGCCGGCCGTGCGGGATCCTGGATCCAGGCGCGCAGCATCGGCTCGTCGACAATGCCGGTGTCGATGCCCTTGAGATATTGATCCCACCAGCGCAGGCACTCCTGCAGGAAGCCGATACGCGGGCCGGGCATGGCGAAGTGCGGATATTTGTGGCCCCAGGGTCCGATCAGGCCCTTGCGAGGACCGCTCAGTTTTTCCAACATCCGGAAGATCGGATTGGGATAGCCGTCGGCCCAGCCGCCGACGGCATAGACCGGGATTTCGACATCGGAATAGTTCTCGCAGATCGAGCCGTGCTTGTAGAAATCGTTGCGGCGCTGGTGTTCGAACCAGTCCTGCATCCAGATCCCGTTGCCGTTCAGCCGTTGCTCCCAAAGATCGCGCCAGCGATCGCCGACAATGAACGGGTCGGGCGGGGTCATGGCGATGGCCCAGGCGGTGGTTCCCCACATCAGATTGTCGCACATCATGGCGCCGCCGAGATAATGCACGTCATCATTGTAGCGATCATCCGTGGAGCACAGCGAGACAACCGCTTTCAATGCTGGCGGTCGCCGCGCGGCGACCTGAAGCCCGTTGAAGCCGCCCCAGCTGATGCCGATCATGCCGACGCTTCCCAAACACCAGGGTTGCCGGGCCAGCCATTCGATGACCGCCAGGCAGTCATCCTGTTCCTGCTTCAGATACTCGCCCTTGCACAGCCCTTCGCTGTCGCCCGAGCCGCGCATGTCGACCCGCACGCCGGCATAGCCGTGACCGGCGAAATAGGGATGCGTCAGCGTATCGCGCTCCACCGTTCCGTCGCGCTTGCGGTAGGGCAAATATTCGAGGATCGCCGGCACCGGATCGGCCTCGGCGTCTTCCGGCAGCCAGATTCGAGCCGCCAGCTTGACGCCGTCCGGCATCGGAATCCACAGGTTCTCGATCTCGCGGATTTTGCGCGGGAAATCGGTCACGACGCGGATATCTTGCATGGCGGCTCCTCTCAACGCCCCGGCCGACACTTGCGCCGGTGGCGATCCTTATGTGTTCAGCGGGAAATGGCAGGTCAGGCGGCTGTTTCCGACCGTGACCGGGACGGGGACATCGACCGCGCAACGGCCCTGGGCCTGCGGACAGCGTGTGTGAAATTCGCAGCCTGAAGGGCGCGCCAGCAGGGAGGGAACGTCGGCCGGCAGCGTGATGCGCTGGTGCACCCGATCTGGGTCCGGCTCGGGATTGGCGGACAGAAGGGCCGCCGTATAGGGATGATGCGGCGCGCGGAAGATCGCTTCGGTTTCACCCTGCTCGACGAAGCGTCCGAGATACATCACCGCCATACGGTCGGCGATCTGGCGCACGACATGCAGATTGTGGGTGATGATCAGCATCGACAGGCCCATGCGGTCACGCAGGTCGTTGAGCAGGTTCAGCACCTCTCCCTGCACCGAGACGTCGAGGCCGGCGGTCGGCTCGTCGGCGACGACCAGAACCGGGTCCAGCGCGATCGCCCGCGCGACGCCGACGCGGCGCGCCTGGCCGCCGGAAAGCTGGTGCGGGTAGCGGTCAGCGAAATCGCGCGGCAGCCCGACCAGTGCTAGAAGCCGTGTGACTTCGGCGTTGAGATCACGATCCGACAGTCCGTGAATGATGAAAGGCTCCGACAGCAGCGACCGCACGCTGAGCCGCGGCGACAGCGATCCGACCGGATCCTGGAACATCATCGGCATGCGCCGCCGCACCGGCTTCAGGGCGGCGTTGGACAGGCCCTGCAGTTCCTGCCCTTCAAACAGGATCGTGCCCGCCCTCACGGGCTGAAGACCGTTGAGCGTGCGCGCCAGCGTCGTCTTGCCCGAGCCGGATTCGCCGACCAGCGCGAAGGTGCTGCCTCGTTGAAGCGTGAAGCTGACGCCGGAGACCGCTTCAATCTCGGTGGTTCGCCCGGCAAGTCTGGCGGACAGGCCGCCAACCCGGAACGAGACGCGCAGGTCGCTGACACGGAGCAGGTCGTCGGAGCTCATGCGTTCATCGCTCCCAAGGGAATGTCCGCATGCCAGCAGCGGGCGATGTGAGACCCGCCGATGGCTGCGCTGGGAGGCACGGTCAGGCATTGCGCGTCGGCACGATCGCAGCGCGGCTGGAAGACGCAGCCGCTCGGCCGGCGGCGCAAATCCGGCAAGGTCCCGGCAATGGTCGGCAGGCGAGCAACCCGCTGCGACAGCCGGGCCGGATCGCAGGCCAACAGCTTTTGCGTGTAGGGGTGACGCGCATCATGGAAGATCTCGCGGGTCGTGCCGCTCTCCACCACCTCGCCGGCATACATCACGATCATCTCGTCGCAGAGCTCGGCGATCACGCCCAGATGATGCGAGATGAACAGCACCGAGCAGCCGATGTCGCGCTGCAAATCCTTGAGCAGTTCGATGGTGGCCACCTCCAGCGTCGCATCGAGCGCCGTCGTCGGCTCGTCGGCGATCAGCAAAGCCGGTTCCATCATCAGCGCCATGGCGATGGCGATGCGCTGCTTCATGCCGCCGGAGAATTCGTGCGGAAACTGCGTCAGCCGGCTTTCCGGATCGGGAATGCGAACCTTGCGCAGCATGGCGACGGAGCGTGCATCCTTGTCCCGCTTCGACAGACCCGAGCGATACTGAATGTCGCGCATCTGCCGCCCCACCGACAGCACCGGGTTGAGCGCGCCCATCGGATCCTGGAACACAGTGGCGATGCTTTGGCCGCGCAGGCCGCGCATCGCCGAGGGGTCGAGCCGCGCCAGGTCCTTGTCGCCCTCGAAGATGATCTCGCCCGATGTGATTTCACCATTGTCGGCGAGCAGGCCGAGAATGGCGTTGATGAGCGTCGATTTCCCGCAGCCGGATTCGCCGACCACGCCGACGCTGCGGTTGGCCGGCACGCAAAAACTCACCTGCTTCAGCGCCTCCAGTCGCCCGGCCTCGGTGTGGAAGGCGACACTCAGATCCTTGACCTCGAGAACCGTCATGAGCGTCCCTTCAGCCTGGGATCGAAGAGGTCGCGCAGCGTCTCGCCGAAGAAGGTGAAGCCGAGCGTGGTCAGCACGATCGGCAGGCCGCCGGCAATCACGATCCAGTAGGAATCGCGGATGTTGGCAAAACCGTCATTGAGGATCGCGCCCCAGCTCGGCGTTGGCGGCCGCACGCCGAGCCCCAGGAAGCTCATTCCGGCCTCGATCGCCACCACCACGGGAATGTCCATCGATATCAGGATCAGGATCGGGCCGATGATGTTGGGCAGGATATGGACACGCAGGATGCGGCCCGCACTGGCGCCCATCGAGCGCGCCGCCATGACGTGTTCGGCTGACTTGAGCACCAGCGTCTGGGTTCTGATGATGCGGGCATAACCCGGCACATTGACCAGCATCACCACCAGCACCACCGCATAGAGCGAGGGGCCGAACAGGGTGACCAGCGTCAGCGCCAGCATGACGGTGGGAAAGCTCTTCACGGCGTCGAAGATCAGCAGCAGCACATTGTCGAGCCAGCGCGGCCCATAGCCTGCGATCAGCCCCAGCATGACGCCGACAACCAGCGACACCGCTGTCGCGCCCAGCGCGATCAAAAGCGCGACGCGTCCTCCATAGAGCACCCGGGTGAGAAGATCGCGGCCGAGATGGTCGGTGCCGAGCAGATGCAGGAGGCTCGGCGAAGCGAAGCGTTCGGCCGGCGATATCTTGCTCGGCACATAGCTGGTCAGGAGGCTGGCGAAGACCGCCGACAGCACCACGACCGTCACCAGCGTCAGGCCGATCGCGCCGAGCGGCTCGCGCATGATGCGGCGCAAGGTGCGCCATATCATGCCGAGACGGAAGCTGCGGGATGGCAGCTCAGTTGAAACTTGATCTGACACGGGGATCCAAGATACCGACGAGGATGTCGGCTGCTACGTTGACGAGAACGAAGAAGACCGTGGTGACCAGCACGGCTCCGGAGACGATGGGGTAGTTGCGCACCGAGATCGCCTCATAGACCAGCTTGCCGATGCCGGGACGGGCAAAGACGATTTCGGCGAAGACGGATGACGACAGCATGTGGCCGATGCCGACGCCGAGCAAGGTGATCGTCGGCAGCACGGCGATGCGCAGCGCGTAGGTGTAGACGATCCTGTGCTCGGTCAGGCCGAAGGCGCGCGCCGTGCGGATATGGCTGGCTTCCAGTGTCTCCAGCATCGAGGCGCGCACCATGCGCGAGATATAGCCGATCCAGCCAAGGCCGACCGCCAGCGACGGCAAGATGAGGTGCTGGAGCCGGCTGGCGAGGTCGCCCGGTTCGCCGGCGCCGATCGCCGGCAGCCATTGCAGGGCGACCGCAAACACCAGCAGCGAATAGATGGCGACGACGAAGGACGGCACGGCGATCATCGCCACCGACAGCACCCCGATCACCTGATCGACAAAGCCGCCGCGCCGCACCGCCGCGATGCAGCCAAGCGGAATGCCGAGCGCCACCGACCACGTGATGCCGCCGACCACCAGCGCCAGCGTGAACGGAAGCTGTTCCATCACCACGTCCAGAACTGGCCGATCTGACAGCACCTCGGTGCCGAGATCGCCGCGCAGGACCGATCCGTAGAAATGTAGGAACTGCCGCCACACCGGCTGGTCGAGGCCCATCCGCACGCGCAGCGCCTCCATCATCTCCGGCGTCGCGCGCGGCCCCAGCGCAACGGAGGCCGGGTCGCCGGGAATGAGGTAAACCATGGCGAACATCATCATCATGGCCACGCTGATGATGATGGCGCCAAGCCACAGACGCTTGAGGGCGTAGCGGATCATTTCCAGTACCTGTCGGACGGTCTTTGGCGGGGACGAGCCCCGCCCGCCGATATCATGCGGGTTTGAAGTCGGTGAACACGGGTTCGCCGTTCGGCTTCAGGCCGGCCACAAGCGTATCTCGATTCATGATGCCGGTGACCTCATGCGTCAGGAAAACGTAGTTGCCGTTCTCCTCCATCAGGTCCTGCAGCTTCTTGTAGATGACATCGCGTTTTGCCGGGTCGAGCTCGACCATGCCTTCGGCATTGAGCTTGTCGAATTCCTCGCTGGAAAACCGCTCCCAGTTCCAGACACCGATCTGGTCGCGGGTAAACCAGGCAGTGGCCCAGCTCGGATCCGGCTGCATGGAGAAGCGGCTGATGATCATCTGCAGCTTCTTGTAGTAGTCGCCTTCCTTGGCGCCCAGCGTCCAGAAGGTGCCGCTGTCGTTCTGCTTGATCTCCACAGTGAGGCCGACATCCTGCAGGTTCGACTGCACGACCTGCGCCGCGGTCAGGCGCTCGGTCTTGTTGAGAATGTCGAGCGTGATCGTCGCGCCGGCCAGTCCTTCCTTGGCGATCATGTCGCGGGCGCGGTCCGGATCGAAATCGAACAGGTTCTTCTCGCGATGGCCAGGCAGGCCGGGCGCGATGATGCCGGTAGCGGTTGCCGCGGCGCCGAAATAAGCGGCGTCGACCACCGCCTTGCGATCCACGGCGTACTGCACCGCACGGCGCATGTTGGGATTGTTGAAGGGAGCGACATCCTGGTTCATGCCAAGCCAGACAAAGGCCAGCGACGGCTTCTCGACCACGGTCGTCTTTGGCGGCGGCGTCTGCTTCAGGCGCGAGATCGAGGAGACCGCGGTCCAGGTGTAGTCGAGGTCGCCGGCCTCATAGCCAAGTTCGGCGGTCTTCTCGTCCTCGATCGGATGGATGTGGATTTCCGCGAAGGCGCCCTGCTCGTACTTCCAGTCGGGATTGCGCACCAGCACCGTGCGCTGCTTGGGCAGCCATTCCTTCAGGATGTAGGGGCCCGACTGCGCCACCGGCTTGACGCCCATCTTGCCACCGAGTTCGGTGATGGCGCGCTTCGACAGGATGGTTCCGGACGGCGTCGGCAAGGTCGACGTCCACAGCGGCGCGAAGGCCTGCTTCAGGTGGATCAGGCCGGACAGCTTGTCCTTGACCTCGACCTCCTTGAGCGTCGCCCAGTCGCCGGAATAGGGGCTCTTGTTGGCGGGATCGGCGATGCGTTCGATCGAAAATTTGACATCTTCCGCCGTCATCTGGCCGTAGCCGTCGGTGAAACCGATATTGTCGCGCAGCTGGAAGGCGACGGTCAGCGGGTCGAGCTGCTTGATCGTTTCCGCCGCCATCGGCCGCCAGCCCCAGCTATCGCCCGGCGTGGTGACGACGAGGCCTGCGAAGATGACGCTGGTGATGTCGCCTTCGGGGGCCGCCAGCCGGAAACAAGGGTCGAGCGTCTGGATGTCGGCGTAGGAGCGCACCTTCAGGATCGGGCCGTCGCTCGACCAGGAAATTTTTGGATTGACCATTGAGGCGAGCCCGAAAGCGCCGGCTCCGGCTAGCAGGCTGCGGCGCGAAACCCTGGTGTCGGCTAGAATGGACATGCTCTACCCCTCTGCTGTTTTCGTTGTCTTGTTTCCGGCCGTTGGCCATTCTCCAAGCCGGGCCGAATGTGTCTGTCAGCTAAAACTGCTAATAATAGACATCTATGTCTAGCGAAAATTTTGCCGGCATGTCCGAATCTTGGATACGGACGATCTTGCGGGAAATATCGACATCTGTTCCGACCGCGCCAGCGCGTCGACTTGGGCCCTACGCGGGCTAAATGTGATCGCCCACACGGCGAGGCTTGATCCTGCATTCGGTTGGGCCTGGATCAAGTGCTGGAGCGGAGACGCGCCTCTCCGCTTACCTTCACTTCCAGATTTCGGCCGCCAGGCGCACGAAATTGCCGCCCAGGACGTTGCGCACGGTCTGCTCGGACTGGCCGCGGCGCAGAAGCACATCGGTCAGTTCGCTCATCTGGCCGGGAGCCGCGTAGGTCGTCGCCCCTTCCGGATATTCGCTCCTGGGCCAGAATTGCGGATTGTCTGAAATGATACGGTCGATGCCTTTGACGTCGACGGGGAAGGCGTAGTCCAGCCCGATGCCGACATGATCTGGGCCAGCCAGATCGACAAGATATTCGATGTGGTCGGCCAACCTGTCCGAGTCGGTCCGCCCTTCTCCCAGGAAACGATTGAGCCCGACGATCGCGACGATGCCGCCGGTGCGCGCGCAGGCCTTTATCTGCTCGTCGGTGATGTTGCGGCCATGGCCGCACAAGGCCTTGGCGTTGGAGTGCGAGAAGATCACCGGCCGGTTGGAATATTCCATCACCTCCATCGAGGTGCGATAGCCGGTGTGGGTGACGTCGACGAACATGCCGAGACGGTTCATCTCGTCGATGACCTGGCGGCCGAACGCCGTCAGGCTGGTCTCGACATCGTGGCAACCGCCGCCGGCGAGGTTGTTCCTGTTGTAGGCAAACAAGATCTGGCGCACACCCAGATGGTGATAGAACTCCACCATTTCGATGCGGCCGTCGAGCGCGTTCATGCCCTCGATGTCGAATGTGATTGCCAGTTTGCCCTTAAGCTTTGCCTTGCGGATTTCCTCTACCGAGGAGACCAGCGTGTAGTGCTCGGGATTGGCAAGGATCCAGTGGCGGAAATTTGCGAGCGTCCGCACTGTCTGCTCCCAGGGCAACAGGTCGAAGCCAACATCGATCGACAGATAATTGATGCCGGCGTCGCGCCAGATCCGCAGATTGGTCAGGTCCGCCGCCGGATCCGGCATGAAGCCGGAATGCGCATCCCATATGATTTCACTGTCGAAAATGGCCTGGGCGGCAGTCGAAACGCTCACTTTTTCCTCACTCTCTCGCAACGCCAACACGACGGAAGGCCGAATCAAGCCGCGTTCCGGACGTGTGATCCAGATGCAGTACGCATCAAGTATCAGGCCACAGACACATGTGTCTAGACAGCTCCGAACGGGCCTGTATGGTCGCCGCCGCTGCATGTCGCTCCGATCGGACCATCGGCAAAAGGGAGAACAAAGATGAGTTCAAACGGAAGCCATGGCGGGAGCGATAGCAGGCACATCGCGGTAATCGGCGGCGGCATCATCGGCTGCAGCGCGGCTTTCCATCTGCTGCGGTCCGGCGTGCGCCGGGTGACGGTCATCGATGCGGGTCAGCCGGGTGCCGCGACCACCAGCGCCGGCGCGGGATTTGTCTCGCATTGGTCCGCCGGCATGATTCCGCTTGGCGAAGAGGGTCTTCAGCTGCAGCAATATGGCCTCGATTTTTATCGCCGGCTGCACGAGGTCGGCGTCGAGATCGGCTATCGGCCGAACGGCACCTTGATCATGGCGCTGACCGAGGACGGGCGCGAGCGTTTTGTCCGCCCGGTGCTGGACTCTTCCTATGCCCCGACGGAAATGCAGGATCTGAACGCCGCGCAGATCGGCCAGAAGATGCAAGGTCTCATCGATCCGGCGCGGGTCCATTCGGCGGCCTACAATCCGCATGGCATCCAGCTCGACACCAAGCTGGCCATGGGCGTGCTGACCGGCCAGATTAGCAAACTTGGCGGCATCTTCCGCAGCAACACACGCGTGACGGCCGTCCATGATGCCGGCGATCGGGTGACCATCGAGACCGATCAGGGCAGCCTTGAGGCTGACGGCGTGATCGTTGCCGCTGGCGCATGGAACAACCAGGTCATATCGGGCCTCGGCTGGAAGTTGCCGCTGCTGCGCGTCGTCGCGACACGCATCATCACCGATGATCGCGGGCTGCCGTCGACCATCCCCACGGTCCAGTGCCGCGAATTGCGGCTGTGGCTGCGCGAAACATTCGGCGCGGTCATGTGGGGGACCGGCCGGCATTACAAACCTCTCTACAAGACCGACGACAACGAGATCGAACCTGGCCAGCCGCACAATATCGAGCTGATGCGGGAGACTTCCGAGCAGGAGCTTGCCGAGCTGCAGACTGTGTTCCCGCCGCTGCGCGGTTCGACGATCGCGAGCTGGGCGCAAGGCGTGCCGTGCTACACGCCCGACAACGGCCTTATCGTCGGCAAGGTGCCCGGCAGCGACAATGTCGTGGTCGTCGGCGGCGACAATGAGAGCGGCGTCACCCATGGACCGGGTCTTGGCCGGCTATCCTGCGAACTGGTCCTCGGGCAGACCCCGTTCGTTTCCGCCGAGCGGTTCCGTGTCGATCGCTACGCCTCCGATGCCTTCAAGTCGGAGGCTGAGATCGAGGCCGCCATGCCGGCCTGTGGCGCGCGTCATGAAGCGTCGCGGTTTGGCCGCGAGGCTTGATCGTCAGCTGTCGCCGACGCTGGCCTGCCAGCTGTCGCCGACGCTGGTCTGCCAGCTGTCCCCGACGCTATCCAGCAGCGCCTGCGCCACTCCCCTGACCATTGGACCGGCATTCTTCCTCATGACGATGTGGAAGGAGCCGGCGTGACGACGTGAGGTCTTCGTCAGCCGAACGAGCTGGCCGCGGCGCAGATGCTCGTCGGCAAACCCCGCCCAGGCGAGCGCAGCTCCGCGCCCGGCAATGGTTTCATGGATCATCGACATGTAGCTGGTGAACCGAGGCCCATCGAGTTTCCGCTCGGTTCCGATCCATGACTGCCAACTGTCGATCGCGCCGGGCGGCGTCACCTGGTGCAGCAGCGGCACCACCAGGAAAGCCTCGGGGTTCTCCGAGGCGAGCGCCGGGTGACGCGCCAGGAACGCCGGTGCACAGACCGGGAACCATTCGCCGTCGAGCAGTTTGTCGGCCACGAATTCGGGCCATTGCCCGGCTTCGCCGAAACGGATCGACAGCGCCACTTCGGGCTGGTCGAAATCCCTGTAATCGGTGGATGTCTGCAAAAGCACCCGGTCGCCGGCCACCCGCGATGTGATGAGGTCGAAGCGCGGCATCAGCCATGCCTGCGCGAAATCGTGGCTGCAGCCGACCACGAATGTATCGCTGTCGTGCGCGGTCAAATCATCGACCGCTTGCCTGATGGTGCCAAGACCCTCGCGGATCGCCTCGGCCAGCGTGTTGCCGGCCCCGGTGACGGCGACGCGGTTGCCCTTGCGCGTGAACAGCTCGACCGACAGCTGACGCTCGAGATTGGCGACATGCCGGCTGACCGCCGATTGGGCGATGTTGAGCTCCTGCGCGGCCAGCGTCAGCCCGCCATGCCTGGCGGCAGCCTCGAAGACGACCATGGCGTTCAGCAGGGGAAGCGATGTCTTGAGGGTTTTCACGATCCGAACCTGTCGTCATGCCTTTTCGATATGAAGGTCTATCATTTCTGTATTTGCCGCAAGCCTTTCCGCATCGCACACTTTATCGAAACGTCATCCTAGCGCCAGCGAGCAGAAAGGTGTTTGCCGTGCAGGCCTACACACCGAACAGCCAGCCTATCGACAGAAGCGAGACCGTCAGGCTGATCGACCGGCAACGTCCGGACTGGTCGCTGGAACAGGCCTTCTATGCCGACCCGGCGATCTTCGCGCTGGAACGGGACTTGTGGTTTCCGCGCCAATGGATGCTTGTCGCCCATGCCAGCGAGGTGCCTGAAAAGGGCCGCTACATCGTGCGCCAGCTGTTCGACGAAGAGATTGTCGTCGTGCGCTTCGGCGACGCCGAGGACGACATCGCGGCCTACTACAATGTCTGCACCCATCGCGGCTCGCGGCTCTGCGCCAAGGATGGTCGCGGCAAGCTTCTGGTCTGCCCATATCATGCCTGGTCGTTCAGGCTGACCGGCGAATTGCAGTCGCGGCAGGACCTTCCTGCAAGCGTCGATCCGGAAACGCTCGGCCTGCACCGGGTGCCCTGCAAAAGTTTCGGCGGCCTGGTATTCTGCGGCCTCGATGGCAATTCGTTGCCCGACATCCAGCCCGTCGCGGACGGGCTAACCGGTGGCTTGCGCGAAAACGGCCTTGACCGCGCACGCATCGTCGCGCGCAAGAATTATCTGACCAAGGCGAACTGGAAGCTGGTGCTCGAGAACTTTCTCGAATGTTATCACTGCCGGCCGGCTCATCCCGAATATTACCGCGTCAACGGCCATGTCAAAGTGACAGCGACCCGCGACGCCGACAAGGCGGTCGAGTGGCAGAACGAAATCGAGGCTTGGCACAGCGTCATCGGCGATGCTGAGTTCCACAAGGGTGCGTGGCAGGCGGGCGACCTCGACACGATGCCGTTTGCCATGCACCGCAAGCCGATCGGCTCCGGCCGCAACACGCTCTCCAATACGGGTGAGGGGGTCTCGTGCCTGATGGGCGGCCGTCACGCTTATGATGGCGGCGAAAGCGGTTTCCGCCTCGGACGCCTGTCGTTTGCAAGTGCTGCCAATGACTATGTCACGCTGTTCCAGATGATACCGCGCAGCGCCGCGGAAACCGACGTCATCCTGACCTGGCTCGTCGACAAGGATGCCGATGGCGGCGTCGATTCCGATGCGATCAGCTGGATGTGGGACGTCACCACGGTGCAGGACAAGAAGATCACCGAGGACAATGCCGACGGCATCATGTCGCGCGCCTACCGGCCAGGCCCCTATACGCCGCTGGAAAGCCAGACCTCGTTCTTCGTGCAGACCTATCTGTCGGAACTGCGTTCGCTGATCACCGGCACGCGCGGCGTGTCGGTCAGCCAATGGTCCGCGCCGAAGGAACTGTTCGCATCGCCGAAAGCGGCGAGCTGCAACACGCGCCTCTGACCCGCAGCCGAAGATGCCTCTTTGAGGCGTCGCATTCCGATGCCATATGAAGGTGGCCGATGGAATGTTGCGGGAGACGGTTTATGACCAAAGGTTCGGATCTGTTCGTCGCGGCCCTTGAGAACGAAGGGGTCGAACGGATTTTCGGCATTCCGGGCGAAGAAAATCTCGATATCGTCGAATCCATCCGCCGCTCCTCGATCCAGTTGATCCTGACCCGTCACGAGCAGGCAGCCGCTTTCATGGCCGCCACCTATGGCAGGCTTACCGGAAAGCCGGGTGTGTGTATCACTACGCTTGGCCCAGGCGCGCTCAACCTTTCGACCGGTTCGGCCTATGCGCTGCTCGGCGCGATGCCGATGATCATGATCACCGGCCAGAAGGGCATCCTGTCATCCCGGCAGGCGCGCTTCCAGATCGTCGACATCGTCGCGGCGATGAAGCCGCTGACCAAGCTGTCGCGCCAGATCGTCTCGCCGAAGATGATCCCCTCGCTGGTGCGCGAAGCTTTCCGTGTCGCCCAGGAGGAGCGTCCCGGCCCGGTACATCTGGAACTGCCGGAAGACATTGCAGCGGCCGAGTGTGAACCGATCGCGTTGGTGCCGACGCACCCGGTCGAACTGCCGCTGGCCAGTCCAGGCGCGCTTGATCGCGCCGCCAGTATGATCATGGAAGCCAGGCGCCCGCTGCTGATGTTCGGCGCGGCGGCGTCGCGACCGCGCGTGACCCCCGATGTCGCGCAGTTCGTGCTGCGCACGCAAATTCCCTACTTCACCACGCAGATGGGCAAGGGCACCGTGCCTGGCGGCACGGAGCTCTATATGGGAACGGCAGCCCTTTCGGAGCGCGACTACGTGCACGAGGCCATCGAGCAGGCCGATCTGATCATCACCATCGGTCACGACACCGTAGAGAAGCCGCCCTTCATCATGGGGGCGAAGGGGCCGAAGGTCATTCATGTCGGCTACCAATCAGCCGATGTCGAGCAGGTCTATTTCCCGCAAGCCGAAATCGTCGGCGACCTCGGTCCTTCGCTGGCGCTGCTGGCCGACCGCATCGAGGGCAAGATCCCCAACGCACAGGCGCTGCTGCCGCTGCGGGAAGGCATTCTGAGCCGGATCGCGGCGCGCGCCACCGAAGATCGCTTCACGCCGCAGCGCATCGTGCATGACGTGCGCGCCGTGATGCCGCCGGATGGGATCCTCGCCCTCGACAACGGCATGTACAAGATCTGGTTCGCTCGCAACTACCGGACGCGCATGGCAAACACGATCCTGCTCGACAATGCGCTGGCCACCATGGGCGCGGGCTTGCCGTCGGCGATGATGGCGGCACTGCTCTATCCGCAGCGCCGTGTCATGGCCATCTGCGGCGATGGCGGCTTCATGATGAACAGCCAGGAATTGGAGACCGCCGTCAGGCTCAAGCTCAACCTCGTCGTCCTGCTGCTCGAGGACCATGCCTATGGCATGATCCGCTGGAAGCAGGCGGTTGACGAATTTCCGGATTTCGGCATGACCTTCGGCAATCCCGATTTCGTCAAGTATGCCGAGGCTTATGGCGCCAAGGGCACCAGGGTTGCAGAGATTGCCGACTTGCGGCCGGCGCTGGAACAGGCCTTCACCGGCGGCGGCGTGCATCTCGTCGTCGTGCCTATCGACTATTCCGAAAACACCAGGGTGCTCGTCGACGAATTGCGCGAGCGGCTGCCTGCGCCGCAGACGCCCTGACGGCAGCGACAAAGCCGCCGTCAGGATTGCTTGGGCGGAAGACCCTACACCTTGCAGTAAGGCGTTACCGGCGCGATGGTGCCGAAATCCTTAGCGATCTCGTAGCCGATGCCGTCGGCCGCCGCCTTGCCTACATAGGAATGGCAGAGTGTGTGGTTGTTGGTGGCGTCGACGCGGATCTTGCCTTGCGGTGCGTCGAACTCGATCGACGGCAGCGCGGCCAATACATCGTCGTCCTTCAGCGATCCGGCCTTCTCGGCGGCCAGCGCGTAGAGATGCAGGCCGTTGTAGCCGGCCTCGCCGATGCCGTTGACCATCTTCTCCTGGCCGAATTTCTCACGGAAGCTGGAGATGAACTTTTTGTTGACCGGATTGTCCAGCGCCATCCAGTAGGGTTGCGGCGCATAGGTGCCGGCCGCAACGCCGGGCGGCAGCGCGTCCTTGTTGAAGACCTCGTCGAGCGGGGCGATCAGCGGCTGCTTGATGTCGAAGCTGCGATACTGCTTGAGCTGGGTGACGGCGTCGTTGCCGACCACCATCGACCAGACGACATCGGGCTTCAGCGACTTGATCTTCTGGAAGGCCGGGCCGAAATCCGTGGTCCCGAACGGATAGTAATCGGCGCCGATGATCTTGCCGCCGGCCTTCTCATAGGCCGCCGTGATCGCCTCGGTCATCTTCTGCGGCCAGGCATAGTCCGAAGCCATGACATAGATCGTCTTGCCGAGGTTCTCTGCCACCCATGGCATCATCGGGTCGACCTGCTGCATCGGGATCGGGCCGGTGGCGACGAAGTAGCGGTTGCATTCGCCGCCTTCGAAATTGGTCGGGTAGAAGAACAGCTTCTTGGCCTTCGAGGTGACCGACAGCGTGGCGCTGCGCTCGGGCGAAATGATCGTGCCCATGATCACGTCGACCTTGTCTTCGTTGATGAGCTTGCGCGCCTTGTCGATGGAGCCCTTGGTCGTGGTCTGGTTGTCCTCGATGATGAGTTCGACCTGGCGCCCGCCAATGCCGTTGGCGGCGTTGAGTTCGGCGGCGGCGAGCTTGTAGCAATTGAGCAACGTCTCGCCGAGAATCGCCTGCAGTCCGGTGATCGGGATCGACAGGCCGACCTTGACGGTGTCGGCGGCGCGCAGGATCGACGGCGCGCCGACTATGGCGAAGGCGGCGGCAGCGCCGCCCGATTTCAAGACAGTTCTTCTGCTTATCATTGTTGTGTTCCCTTCCAGTCCCAGGCGCGCCCCATGCACGCCTTACAAAGCCAACAGGTCCTTCAGCAGGGTCTCGTCGGCGAAGGTCTCAGGCGCACCTTCGTGGACGATCCTGCCCTTCTCCATCACCAGGCAGCGGTCCGATGCCTTAAGAACGAGATCGAGATTCTGCTCGACAAGAATGATCGCGATGCCGCGCTCGCGGGCGATGCGCGGCACCAGTTCGGCGATCGACTGCACGATGTTCGGCTGGATGCCTTCCGAGGGCTCGTCGAGCAGCAGCACCGAGGGCAGGCCGCATAGCGCGCGGCCGATCGCCAGCATTTGCTGCTGGCCGCCCGAAAGTGTGCCGGCAACCTGCGCTTCGCGCTCCCGCAGGATTGGAAAATAGCCGAAGATGTCGTCCGGGATGCCACCGTCGCCACGGTCCTTGGCGGCGCGGGTGCCGACTTCCAGGTTTTGCCGCACCGTCAGCTGGTTAAAGATCCCGCGCCCCTGCGGCACATGCGCGATGCCTGCGCGCGCGCGGCGGAAAGCCGGAGCGTTGGTGAGATCCTTGTCTCTAAGAACCACCGCCCCGCCGCTTGCCCGCAAGCCGCCGGAGATGACGCGCAGCAGCGTTGTCTTGCCTGCGCCGTTACGGCCGAGCAAGCCCACGACTTCGCCCGGCGCGACGCTGAGGTTGATGCCGTTCAGCACGGGGAGCAGACCGTAGCCGGCCGACACCGCCATTGTTCGCAGCATGATCAGCGCCTCCCCAGATAGACATCGCGGACCATCTCGTCGGTCTCGATGTCATGGAAAGGACCGCTGCGCAGCCGGCGTCCCTGATGCAGCACCAACGTCTCGCAGTTCAGCGCCCGCACGAAGCGGATGTCGTGCTCGACGGCAACGATCGAGAACTCGCCCTTAAGCCGCAGCAGCATCTGCGCCGTCGCCAGCGTCTCTTGCGGCGTCATGCCGGCGGTCGGCTCGTCTAGCAACAGAAGCCTCGGCTCGATTGCCAGCGCCATGCCGATCTCGAGCCATTGCTTCTGGCCATGCGCCAGTTCGCCGGCGAGCGCTGCCGCACGATTGCTCAGCGCGACCAGTTCCAACAGTTCGCCAACCGGGCGTACAGGCGAGGGCGCCCCCCAGCGGGCGACCTTGAGATTATCCTCCACCGAGAGGCTCGGGAAGACAGAGGGGATCTGGAACTTGCGGGCAATGCCGAGTCGGGCGATGCGGTGCAGCGGCAAGCCGGCTATGTCGTGGCCGAGGAAGCGCACGCTGCCGCTGGTCGGACGCAGCGTGCCGGTCAGCACGTTGAGGAAGGTGCTTTTGCCGGCGCCGTTCGGCCCGATGATGCAGCAGAGTTCCTTGTCTCGTACCGTGAGGTTCAGAGCCTCCAGCGCCTGCAGTCCGCCAAAGCGGATACCGACATTTTCAGCCTGCAGCAGGATGTCGCTCATTGCGCGCGCCTCCCGCCCTTGAACAGGCCTTTCAGCCGCGCGTAGATCGACAGGATGCCATCCGGCAGGACGAAGACGATGATGACGAAGACACAGCCGAGCAGAAGGGGCCACAGGCTCGGGTTGAAGCTGCTGATCGTCTGCTGCGCGCGCTGAATGAAGATGGCGCCCAGTACTGGCCCAAGCAGCGTGCCGCGTCCGCCGACCGCCACCCAGACGATAACTTCCGTCGACAGAAGCAGCCCGGACAGATCGGGTGCCACCAGCCCGGCCATGCAGACATAGAGGGCGCCGGCAAGGCCGGCGATCGCCGCCGACAGGACGAAGGTGACAAGCAGCCGCAACGGTGCATTGTGGCCGAGCGCGGCCGCCCGGATTTCATTGTCCTGGATGGCGGTCAGCACCATGCCCCAGCGGCCACGGCTGATCGACCACAGCGCCAGCACAACCACCGCGACGATGGCCGTGACGAAGATATAACTGGGCAGATCCTGGCTGAGATCGACATGCAGCCCGCCAAGGTCGAACTCGATCGGCGGGATGCCGATCAAGCCGCTGTCGCCGCCGGTGACCGAGCTCCAGGAGACCGCCGCCTGCTGGCAGATGACGCCCATGGCCAGCGTGACGATGGTGAAATAGCTGCCACGGATACCGCCGAAGAACAGGAAGTAGCCGATGATGGCGGCGACGAAGGCCGCACCCGCCACCGCACCCATGATGCCGAGTAAGCTTCCAAAGGGGATGGCATCATTGAGCGTGACCAGCGCCATGATGTAGCCGCCGATGCCGAAAAAGGCGGCGTGGCCGAAACACAGGATTCCGGTGCGGCCCCAGAAGAAGTCGAGGCTCGCCGCGAACAGGCCGAAGATCAGCGCATCGCGGATCACCGTCAGCTGATAGCCGCCGGCAAAGAACGGATAAAGAATCGCAAGCGCCACGCAGACGGCAAAGATCAGCAGCCAGTTGCGATCACGGGCGATCATCGCGACGCTCCGTTGAACAGGCCATTGGGCCGCAGACGGACAGCGACGATGGCAGCCAGCAGCACGATCGCCTGCGCCAGCGACGGCGAAATCTGATAATTGAGGATGCTGGTCAGCCCGCCGACGAAGACGCTGCCGGCGACAAGGCCGCCGATCGAGCCGACGCCACCGACGATGACGACGAAGAAGGCGTTGGCGAGATAGTTCACCCCCATCTGCGGCAGCACGATTGCCAGCGGTGCGACCAGTCCGCCGGCAAGGCCGGCGATTGCCGCGCCGAAGGTGAAGGCGATGGCGTAGGTGCGCCGGGTGTTGATGCCAACGCCCTCGGCCATTTCACGGTTCTGGATGACGGTGCGGATGTCGAGACCGAAGGACGTCCGGCTCATCAGCAGGATGACGCTGAGCAGAGTCAGCATGGCGATGCCGATCAGGATCAACCTATAGGCCGGATAGACGGTGAAGATGAGGTCGAGCGTGCCCTCGATCGGTGGCGTCACCGGCTTGGCGCCGAGGCCAAAGGTCAGTTCCAGCCCTTGCTGCAGGATCAGGCTGACGCCCCAGGTGGCGAGCACGGTCGAGACCGGCCTGGAATAGAGATGGCGGATGATGGCGAATTCGAGGATACAGCCGACCACGGCGCCGGCGATGGACGCCGCGGCGAGCCCAAACCAGAAGGAGCCCCCCATGCTCTGGACGAAATAAACCGCAAAGGCGCCGACGGTGACGAACTCGCCATGCGCCAAATTGGTCACGTTCATCAGCCCGAAACTGATCGCCAGCCCGAGCCCGACCAGCATCAGGATGCTGATCAGCGTCAATGCATTGAGCAGCGTGGTGATGAGAAAATCCATCGCGTCAGGCAGCACTGGCGAGGCGTTGGCGCAGGCCGGCGAGCAGGCCTTCGGCGGCATCGATCGCCGCGGCCTGATGCGGCTGCAGATCCTGCCCCGCCCATTCGTCGATATGCTCCGACAACGGGTCGACCACTTCGGTGCGATGATTGGCAAGCGTCTCGATGACAGCGTGGCCGCAGAACGGCACGTAGCCCTCGGAGTAGCCGCCTTCATGGGTCATCATCAGGCGCCCTTGCGAAGTTTCGGCGGCCAGCGCCACCATGCGCGCGGCGAGGCGCCTGAAGCATTCGCTGTTGAGCATCATGCGGCCGAGCGGATCGAAACCCGAGGCGTCGAACCCGGAGGCGACGATGACGAGGTCTGGCCTGTAGGCGCGCAGCGCTGGCGCGACGACGCGGTCGAAAGTCGCTTCATAGGCGCCGGTCCCGCTGCCGGCCGGCAGCGGGATGTTGATGTTGTAGCCTTCGCCGGCATCTTTGCCGTTGTCGGCCAGCGCACCCCGCCCGCTCGGGTAGAGATTGCCCTGATGCACGGAGATGGTGAGCACCGACGGGTCGGAATAGAACACGGTCTCGGTGCCGTTGCCGTGGTGCACGTCCCAGTCGACCACGGCGGCGCGGCCGAGCAGGCCTTCATGCTGCAGCCGGCGGACAGCGACACCGATGTTGGAGAACAGGCAGTTGCCCATCGCCTGGTCGGGCTCGGCATGGTGTCCCGGTGGCCGCGCCAGCGCATAGGCATTGTCGACGCGCCCTGTCAGCACGGCGCGCATCGCGGCATAGGTGGTGCCGGCCGACAGCAGCGCGATGTCGAAACTGTTGAGGCCGATTGGCGCCTGCGGCCCGGCGAAACCGGAGCCGCGCTCGCTGAGCATCCTGATGTCGTCAACGTGACGTTGCGTGTGGACGCGCAGCAGGTCCTCGACCGAGACCGGTTCGGGGATGATCGGCACCAGATGGCGCGACAGGCCGCTGACCTGGATCAAATTGTTCAGCCGCCGCTTCGAGCCAGGCGATTCCAGATGGCGGCCGGGTTCCACGAAACGGCCGGGCGGCATCATGTCGGCACTGGAGCCGGTGTCATGCCACATCAGCTGTTCGTGAAAAACGTAGCCTGTCGCCATCCGCAGCGTCCTCTGAAAACCAGGTGACGCTAGCAGGCTAACGATCATGCGGCCCGACCCGAAAGGGGGGTCGCGCCTTTTATCTAGACCCCTCCTTTCGGAGGGGTATGGACGCCTGCGGATCCTTGCGCGGCGCGCACGGCCTGGACCCGGTTGGTCACCGCGAGCTTGCCGAAAATGTTCTTCAGATGCCACTTCACCGTGGTTTCGCTCACCGACAGCGCAAGGGCGATATCGCGATTGGACATGCCCTCGGCGAGATAGCGCAGCAGTTCGGCCTCGCGCTGGGTAAGCTGTTCCTTTTCAGCGGCTGGTGCGGCCAGCTTGCGTGTCGCGACAGGCATTGTCTGCGCGGCATCGATGATGCGCGTGGCATAGGCTGACAGCGCGGGATCGGTCTTCGCCTGGGCCGCACGCAGCCGCATCAACCCTTCGCCGACGGACCTCCCCTCGTCGACGAAGGAACGGATGAAGCCGGAGGGTTGGGCGAGGCGCAATGCATCGAGGAGATTGCGGTCTGCCTCGCGTTGGTCGTGGGCAGCGCAGGCCGCCTTGGCGCGCAGGATCAGCGCCAATATATGGCGACGCATGCGCCCGCTGGTTCTCGTGCGCTCCAGAAGCGCGTCGAAAACCCCCGCTGCATCGGCATAGGATTTTTCCGCTGTCAGCAAGCGGCCCTCGGCAAAGAACTCGAACTCGTTTGCGGTGGTGATGACCGTCGAAGTCTCGGTCTCTTCGCCGCGATGCTCGGCCAGCAGCGCGCGCGCCTCGGCATTGCGGTTCTGGTCGAGCAGCACACGTATGCGGTCATGCATGATCATCGATGCCAGGCGGCGATACACCGTGCCGCGCACGCGTTGATAGACGCGCTCCAGCATGTCCAGTGCGGCTTCGGTGCGACCGGTCAGCTGCAGCACACGGGCATAGGTCGGCACGCTGGCAAGGGGATAGACGATGACCGCCGCGCCCTCGATCTGCGGGCCGAGATTCTCGACCAGGGTCAGCGCTTCGCCCGACGCATTGGTCTCGTAGGCAAGTTCGGCAAGCAGCGTTCCGGCCAAGGCCTCGGCATAGGAGTTTGCACCGATCCGCGCCCTGGCCTCGATGATGGCGTTGCGCAGCAGCCGTTCGGCGGCGGGCAAGCGCCCCGCCGAACGCTCGACAACGGCCATGTAGCAATTGGCGATGGTGACGCCGAGCAGGCTGCCGCTTCGCTCATGCGCCCGCCGCGCCGCATCGATTGCGGCGCGCGCACCTTCGAGGTCGCCCAGCGCATAGAGGTTGTAGCCGATGACGTTGGCGGTAGCGCCCTCCATGAACCAGGCATCGGGCGCGATGACGCGCAGGGCCGCAAGTGCTGTGTCGCGCGCCTGATCGAACTGCTCCAGCGTGCTGTGGACGGCAGCGGCGAGAACCACCAGTTCGGCCTCGATTGTTGTGCCGGTCATCGTGCCTGGGTCACTGCCGTCGGCCGGTCCGGTCTCGACCAGCTTGCGCGCATTGCTCAGCGTCTGCTGGGCGATCTCGGGTTGGCTGCTGTGCACCGCCAGCCACAGCACGACCAGTTGCAGCCGGATGCGCTGGTCGATCAGCTTCCTAGGCAGCAGCGCGAGCAGCTGGCGCACGTAGAGAAGCTGGCACTGGGCGATGAGGTCGAGCGCGTTGTTTTCGACGAATACCGCCGCGCGTGCCTGGTCGCCGGCGGCCAGCGCGTGCCCGATCGCCTCGGTCAGCATCTTGCGTTCGCCGAACCATTCGGCGGCCGCCAGATGCAGCGGCGCGATCATCTCCGGTTCGCGCCGTTCCATTTCGCGGCTGAGGAAATCGCGGAACAGATGATGGTAGCGGAACCAGCGTCGCTCTTCATCGAGCGGCACCAGGAACAGGTTGCGCGTCTCGATCTCGGTAATCGCCGCCTCAGCATCCGCCGCGCGCATCACCGCCCGGCAGGCTTCGGCGCTGAAGCGTTCGAAGATCGAACTGTAGAGCAGGAATTTTGCGATTGCCGGCGGCAGCTCCAGAAACACTTCGCCCATCAGGAAGTCGGCGACGTTGCGGTTGGCGCCGGTAAAATTGCCGATGAGGCTTTCGGGTGCGTGTGCGGCACTCAGCGAGAGCGAGGCGAGCTGCAGGCCGGCGGCCCATCCTTCGGTACGCGAGCACAAGGTCTCCACTGTGCCGCTGCTGACGCTCAGGCCCAGCTTCTCGTTGAAGAAAGCCTCGGCCTCGGACGAGGCGAAACGCAGATCGTCGGGGCCGATTTCGAAGATGTCGCCCAGCACCCTGAGCTTGCCGAGTTGCAGATCGGGCAGGCTGCGCGAGCCGATGACGAAGGCGACGTTTGCCGGCGCCTGCCGGGTCAGGCGCTCCATGAACCGCTTCACCGCCGTCGCCTCGACAGCGTGGTAGTCGTCGAAGAACAGCGTGATGTCAGCTTCGCGCGCTGCAAGGCCCGTGACCAGTGCCGCGAGCATGACATCGAGCTGGGGGATCGGGCTGGACTGGAAGGCGAGGTCGAGTTCCGCTGGGCTCTGGACGAGATGGCGGAGCGCGCCCACCAGATGCGACAGGAAGGCGCCCTCGTCATTGTCGGTTGCCTCGCAGGATAGCCATGCGGTCAGCCGACCGTGGCGCGCGACCTCCGTGGCCCATTGCGCCATCGTCGTCGATTTGCCGAAGCCGGCGGGCGCGGCGAACAGCACGATCCGCGTGTCGATATGGCGCTCCAGCGTCGACAGGATGGTCTCGCGGCGCACCCATCGGCGATGGTGCGGCGACGCTTGGCTGACGGATTGCGGAGCTGTTCTCATCTAGGTCCGTGCAACCTGCCGGTTCAGCGGGGAGGGCAAGACTCCCTCGCCATTGCTCCACTCCGTTTCGATCAGCGGAATCTGCGGTGCGGCATCGCGCGGCAAGGTTCCCTTGATCCGGGGATCGTCGATGATCTCAAATCCGGTCGCGAAGGGGACGAACCCGCAGGCACTGTAGAACCCGATGACACTGTGATGATCGAAGCTGCTTGTATGCAGCCAGATGCGGCTCGGGTTGAGACGCCATGCGAGGTCCAGTGCCCCGGCCATCAGCCGCTTGCCGAAACCCTTGCCGGTCAGGGACGGGAACAGGCCAAAATAGGTGATCTCGATCTCGCTGCTGTCGGCGACGAAGAATTCGACCATACCGAGATGCGCGCCGGTCTCGTCATGGCCGTAGTAGAGATGCTGGCGCGGGTCGGCGAAATGCTCGGTGATTTCGGCATCGGACATTTCGGAAACACGGTCCCAAAGCCAGGGCGCGCCGATCTCTAGGAAGATCGCTCGGTAGGAAGCGCAGTCGGGCGTCGTGATCCGTGTCATGGCCAAGGGGCGCGCGAGACCGGGCTGTGGCGCGCGCGCTTCCATCCACGTCACCGCATTGGCAAGCTTGCCCGCCGGCAGGCGATGGTAGCCAATGGCGAGATCGGTGATTTCGGCGGGCATCGTGTCTTCGGTGATCAACGCATTCCTCGTCATGTCTTCCAGAGATAGCAGTATCGGCTTGCTGCATCCGATGCCAACTCCCCAAGACCATGGCAGCATCGAACGGCAAGCTCTGGACTGAAAGTTTGGCGCGCGTATGCCTCTTGCATTTCACAGGAATGGCATATGAGATATGATACACTATCCAGAAGAAAGTGAAATATGATGCCTGAGCGGATTGCGGATGAGGCCATTCTGAGCGCAGTCGATGACGGCTTCGTGCGGCAGGTTGCGTTCCTGCAAGACCTCGTGCGGTTTCCCTCCCAACGTGGCGAGGAACACGCCGCGCAGTCGTTCATGGCGGCTGCCTTTGAGGCTGACGGCTATGCCGTCGACATGTGGCGCGTCGATGTCGATGCGATTCGCGACCTGCCGGGTTTTTCACCCGTGGCAGTTTCTTATGACGACGCCTTCAATGTCGTTGCCACGCATACGCCGCGAAACGCCACCGGCCGCTCGCTGATCCTCAACGGCCATATCGATGTCGTTCCGACCGGACCGCTCGACCGCTGGGTGCGCGATCCCTACGATCCGGTGGTCCAGGACGGCTGGATGCATGGCCGCGGCGCCGGCGACATGAAGGCCGGCCTGTCCGCCTGCCTCTATGCGCTGGCCGCATTGCGCAACCTTGGCTATCAGCCTGCCGCGAACGTGTATCTCCAGTCGGTGGTCGAGGAAGAATGCACCGGCAATGGCGCGCTCGCCTGCCTGCAGCGTGGCTACCGCGCCGACGCCGCTTTCATTCCCGAACCGCTGGAGCCGAGACTGATGCGGGCGCAGGTCGGGCCGATCTGGTTCCGGGTCGAGGTCGACGGCGATCCGCAGCATGCGTCGGGTGCATTTTCGGCCGGGGCCAATGCCATCGAAAAGGCATTTGTCATCATCCAGGCGCTGAAGCAGCTCGAAATCGTCTGGAACGCGCGCAAGGTCGACGACAGGCATTTTCACGATCACCCGCACCCGATCCGCTTCAATCTCGGCAAGATCGAAGGCGGCGAATGGACATCGAGCGTTCCGGCGCGATGTGTCTTCGAGATGCGGGTCGCTACCTATCCCGGCCAGAAGCTCGAGGACGCCAGGGCCGAGCTTGAGGTCTGCATCGCCGATGCGGCGCGCGCCGACCCGTTCCTGGCCAATCGCCCACCGAACCTCACCTACAATGGCTTCATGGCCGAGGGCTATGTGCTGGAGGGCGCCGACGAGATGGAAGCCGTGCTGCGCCGCAGCCACACCGCGGTCTGGGGCGAGCCGCTGACGGAACATGTCACCTCGGCGACGACGGATGCACGCTTCTTCGGCCTCTATGCCGACACGCCGGCGATCGTCTATGGCCCGATCTGCCGCATGCCGCATGGCTATGACGAGGCCGTCGATCTCGACTCGGTGCGCAAGGTCACCCAGACGATCGCGCTGTTCATCGCCGACTGGTGCGGCCTCGAACCTATCGAGGCCAAGCCATGAATGCAGCCGTCCCCGATGCTTTCGGCGAAACGCTCGCCGAGGACGCGCCCCATGTCTCGACGACCGACGCGCTTGCCATCCTGCGCCGGCACTACGGGCTGACCGGCACCGCGCGTCCGCTGCCTGGCGAACGCGACCACAATTTCCACATCCAGGCCGACGGCGAGCGTGAGTTCGTTCTAAAGATCTCCCATCCGGCGGAAGAGGCCGGCTTCACCGATTTCCAGAACAAGGCGCTCGACCACATCGTTGCGGTCGACCCCACCTTGCCGGTTCCTTTAGTGCGCAAAAGCCTTGAAGGCGAAGCGCAGTTCGCGGTCAGCGTCGCTGGCTCGGCGCCACGCATCATCCGGCTGATGACCTATCTGCCTGGCCAGCTGCTGTCGCGCTCGCCGACTTCCGAGGCGCAGGATCGCAATCTCGGCATCTTCCTCGCCCGCCTTGGCCGGGGGTTGCGCGGCTTCTTCCATCCGGCCGCCGGCAGTGACCTGCTTTGGGATATCCGCAAGGTGGCCGAGACGCGGCCGATGATGACGCATATCACCGATCCCGGCCGGCGGGCGATGGTCGAGCGTGCGATCGACTCCTTCGAGCAGCACGCGGCGCCGGTCATCCCGAAACTGCGCGCCCAGATCGTCCACAACGACATGAACTCCTACAATGTGGTGATGGACGCCTCGCGGCCGGAGATCGTCAGCGGCATCCTCGATTTCGGCGACATGATCCATTCGCCGCTGATCTGCGACCTCGCCATCGGCGCCGTCTATCGCTGGCCGGCGGAAGGCCATCCGCTGGCGCCGGCCGCGCGCTTTGTCGCCGGCTATCAGTCCGTGCAGCCGCTCGAGGAGGAAGAGATCAGCATTCTCTTCAATCTGATCCGTGCCCGCCTTGCGCTCATCGTCAACATCGCCAGTTGGCAGGCCGAGCGATTCCCGGCCAAACGCGACTACGTGCTGCGCCTCGCCACCGAGGTCTGGGCTTCGCTTGAAAAGCTTGATGGTCTGTCGTCCACAGATGCCCGCCGCTATTTTCTCGACCATTCCAATCCGGAGTAGATGCTCGTGTCCCAGTCCTCGCCATATCCTTCAAATGCCGACGCGGCTGCATCGGAGCGCGCGCTGCTTGAACGCCGCGCCAGGCTGCTTGGGCCGACCTACCGCGCCTTCTACCGCAACCCCATCCATCTTGTGCGCGGCAGCGGTGTGTGGCTCTACGATGCCCAGGGCCGCAAGTTCCTCGACGCCTACAACAACGTCGCCTCGGTCGGACACTGCCATCCGCGTGTCGTCGAGGCGCTGTCAGCGCAGGCCGCCACGCTCAACACCCACACACGCTATCTCAGCGAGGTCATCCTTGACTACGCGGAGAAACTTCTCGGCACCGTTCCGGCCCATCTCGGCCATGCCATGTTCACCTGCACCGGCAGCGAGGCCAACGACCTCGCCATCCGCATCGCCCTGCATTCCAGCGGCGGCACCGGGGTGATCATCACCGACTTCGCCTATCACGGCGCCACCATCGCGACGGCGCAGCTGTCGCCGGCGGCGGTCGGGGCAAAGGGCGTGCCCGCGCAGCACCGCACCGTGACAGCGCCGGACACGTTCCGCGACCATGGCCGGGCCGCGAATGATTTTGCGAAAAATGTCGCCGCAGCCATTGAGGACATGCGCGCAAGAAATGTCCGGCCGGCGGCACTCCTTCTCGACTCGGCCTTTTCCAGCGACGGCATCTTCTTTCCGGATGCGAGGGTAATGCGCGAGGCGGCCGACCATGTAAAAAAGGCCGGCGGCATCGTCATTGCCGATGAGGTCCAGTCTGGCTTCGGCCGGCTCGGCCAGGGCATGTGGGGCTTCGCCAATTATGGCATCGAGCCGGACATCGTCACGATGGGCAAGCCGATCGGCGACGGGCATCCGATGGGCGCCGTGCTGGTGCGGCCGCAGCTTGTCGCCTCCTTCGGCTCGAACACCGGTTATTTCAACACCTTCGGCGGCAATCCGGTCGCTGCCGCCGTCGGCCTCGCCGTTCTGGAGGTGATCGAAGGCGAAGGACTGATCGAGAATGCGCGCAATGTCGGCGCCTATACGGCTGAGCTGCTGCGCGCCCTGCAGAGCCGGCATGGCGCGGTCGCCGACATCAGGCACAACGGTCTCTATTTCGGCGTCGAGTTGACGGCGGAGGGCGACGAGGCCTTGGCCGCCACCAAGACGTCGGCGGTCGTCGAAGCGATGCGCGAGGACGGCGTGCTGATCTCGTCATGCGGTCCGCGCGGCAATGTGCTGAAGATCAGGCCGCCACTGCCGTTTGCCACGGACAATGCGGAGCAACTGGCCGAGACGCTCGATCGAGCGCTGTCGAACTGGTGAGCGAAGCGGAACACGCATGCTGAAGCTCGAACATCAAACCCTGAATGACCGCGCCTATGGCGCCCTCAAGCAGGAGCTGATTTCCGGTGGTTTCAGCCCCGGGCAGACGCTGGTCATCCGCAAACTCGCCGAGACGTTCGGCATCTCGACAACACCGATCCGGGAGGCGCTGCAGAGACTTGTCGCCGAACGGCTGCTCGAGATGCAGAACAACCGCTCGGTCATCGTGCCGTTGCTGTCTGCCCCTGCCTTCGAGGAACTGACTCGCATCCGCATCGCCGTCGAGGGGCTGGCGGGCGAGATGGCGGCGACCAGGATGAGCGAAAGCGGGCTGGCTGACATCCAGGCGACCCTCGCCGGTATGCAGCGTGCCATCGAGGTCGGCGACGCCAGGGCCTATCTCTCGTTGAACGAGGCGTTCCACTTCGCCATCTACCAGCACGCCGGCGCACCGATCCTGCTCAACATGATCCGCGACCTCTGGGGGCGGGTCGGGCCCTATCTCAAGCTGCTGATGCGGGCCGATCGCTACATCCCGCAGTCCAACGACGCGCATCGCAAGATCGTCGCCGCACTGGAGCGGCGCAGCGGTCCCACTGTGCGGACTTTCATAGAAGAGGACATCGCCGTGGCGGCCGCCGTATTATCTGCAAACCTTGACGCTGCCAGGTAGCCGTCGGCCTAGCTCTTCCCGTCCAGCCGGTCGCGCAGCATGCTCCAGCCGAGCAGCATGTTGGGCGCGTGCCGCAGCACGGCGTGGAACGGGATCGGCGCAGGCGCCGCGAAGGGCAGCGGCAGGTCGCGGGCATCGGTTCCAGCAGCCCAGTCCGCCAGCACCTTGCCCATCGCTGTGGTCATCGCGATGCCGCGGCCGTTGCAGGCGCGCCCGGCGATCAGGTTGGGTCCAAGGTCGATCAGGTGCGGCAGGAAATCCGGTTCGACCGCGGCCATTCCCGACCAGCTGTAGGCAAGCGGCGGCAGATCGGGCAGATCGAGATGCCGGCCGAGCCTTCGCCAGATCGTCTGCGGTACGCGCGTATCCGCACCGGCGCCAAGGATATGCATGCCGCCGCTGATCAGCCGGTTTTCGGCGTCGAAGCGGAAGGTGAAGAGATTGCGCCTGGTGTCACCGACACCTTGCCCGCCGGGCAAGAGGCGCGCGCGGATTTCGGGCGGCAGCGGCGCCGTGGCGATCTGGAAAACCTTGAGCGGGAAATAGGTTCGCTGCAATGACGGATTGAGGGACCAGCCATAGGCGTTGGTGGCGATCAGCACCTTTGCGGCGCGCACCGATCCCGCCGGCGTTTTCAGCATCCAGCCATCGGCTGTGCGATCAACCGAGGTGACGCGCGTCTGCTCGAAGATCTTCGCGCCGGCTTTCTCCGCCGCATCGGCGAGCCCGCGCGCATAGGCGACCGGATTGAGCACGCCGCCGGAGCGATCCATCCAGCCGCCGACATAGCCTGGCACGCCCGTCAGGGCTTCGACTTCCTGCCGATCCAATGGGACTGCCGGCCGGCCAAGCTGTGCCCATTGCCCGGCACGTGACTTGACCTTCTCGAAGGCGGCAGGCGAATGCGCCGGCTGGATCCATCCGTTCTGCACGGCGTCGCAGTCGATGCCGTGCTGCCGGATCAGGCGGAAAACCAGGTCGGCGCTGCCGGCGGCGAAATCGATCAGCCTTTCGCCGCGCGAAGGTCCGAGCTGGGCCAATATGTCGCCCGGATCCATCTTGGCGAAGTTCGGCACGACGAAGCCGGCATTCCTGCCGGTCGCACCCCAGGCGATGATTTCGGCTTCGAGAACGGCGACGGAAAGTCCTTTGCCCGCGGCGTGCAGCGCGGTTGAAAGCCCGGAAAAGCCGCCGCCGACCATGGCCAGGTCGACATCGAGCCCGCCTTGCAGCGTCGGTCGCTCGCGGCGGTTGCGGCTGACGGCATGCCAGAGCGAAGCGCTATGCGTTTCCTGCCGGGGCACGGCCTTCATGACCCGGAGCTGCTCTTGGCTTGAGCGATCTTCACCCGCTTGCCGAACCATGGCCGCCGCGGCCTGTCGCCGAACAGGCCGTTGGGCCGGATCAGCAGGATGACGCAGAGCATGACGCCGATGGCGGCGATCTGCAGCGCGGCGGCGCGCGCCTGCTGTTCCGGCGGGAACAGGATGCTGGTCAACGTGCCCGATCCGGCCCATATCGCCCACACCAGGATGCTGCCGATGACGGCGCCGAGATTGCTGCCAGAGCCGCCGACGATCAGCATCACCCACACCTGGAAGGTGAGGATCGGCAGGTAATTGTCCGGCGCGATGAAGCCGGTGAAATGCGCCTGCAGCGCGCCGGCCAGCGCCATGATGGCGCCGCCCACGGCAAAGGCCTGGACGCGATAGAAACGCGCGCTCTTGCCAAGCGAGATCGCCGCCCGCTCATCCTCGCGCAGCGCCTTCAGCACGCGTCCCCAAGGACTGCGCGACAGATGCTCCAAAGCGAGATAAGCGATCAGCGTCACCACCGAGACGACGGCAAGGTTGGACAGGTTGAACAGCAGCGGTGTCTCGGCAAGGCTGCCGAAGGGGCGCGGAATGAAGCCGATGCCGAACGGACCGCCGGTCAGCTTCTGCGCGTTGAGCGCGACCAGTTGCACGACGACGGCGACGCCAAAGGTGGTGATCGCCAGATAGTCGGACCGCAGCCGCAGCGTCGCCATGCCGGTAAGCGCCGCGGCGATGCCGCCGACGACCATGGCGCCGAGCCAGCCGACAAGGATCGGGAGGCCGAAGCCGCCCAGCCGCGCGGCGTCGTCCGGTGTGGTCAGAAGCGCCGAGGTATAGGCGCCGATGGCGACGAAGCCGGCGAGGCCGACATTGAACAGGCCGGTCAGCCCCCATTGCAGATTGAGCCCCAGCGTGACCAGCGAAAAGATCAGCGCGGTGGTCAGGAAGAAGGCGCCGTAGCCGAGCAGGTCCATCAGCGTTCCCTCACACCAAATAGGCCGATAGGCCGCACGAACAGCACCGCCATCAGGATGATGAAGGAGACGGCGGCGCGCCACTCGGCTCCGATCAGCTGTACTGCACCGGCTTCGGCGAGCCCGATGATCAAGCCACCGAGCACCGCGCCAGGAATGCTGCCGATGCCGCCGAGAATGGCGGCAGCGAACATCGGCAGCAGCATGTCGAAGCCCATGAACGGGCGGATCTGCACCAGAATGCCGATCATCACTCCGGCGACGCAGGCGAGCGCCCCGCCGATGACCCAGGTGACGCGCACCACGCTGGCGACGTCGATGCCGACGATGCGGGCCAGCGCCGCGTTCTGGCTCAGGGCCTGCATCGAGCGGCCGGTCTGCGTGCGCGTCATCAACAGATGCACGCCGAGCACCAGCACGGCGGTCAACAGCAAAAGCGCGATCTGATCGGGTGTAATACGGATGCCGAAGCCGACCGGCATGGCGATCTGGATCGCCCGGCTGAAATAGGTCGGCCGCGAGGTGAAGGTGAATTCGAGCAGGCTTCTCAGCGCCATCGAGGCGCCGAAGCTCGCCATCACCACGATGATGGCCTGGCCTTGCGAGCGCAGCCGCGCGAACAGAACCTTGTCGAGCAGCAGTGCCAGCAAAGCGGTGAATGCCATGCCGATGACCAGTGCGACAATCAGCGGCCAGCCGAAGGATAGCGGCGCGATCGGTGCCACCTTGCCGACTGTCGCGCCGATGGCGCTGACGACGGCCAGCGTCGCATAGGTGCCCCAGGCCATGAAGTCGCCATGGGCAAAGTTCGAGAAGCGCAGGATCGAATAGGTGAGCGTCACGCCGATGGCGCCAAGGCCGATCATCGAACCCGTCAGCAGCCCGTCGACGACAAATTGCAGGCTCATGCCGCACCTCCTGTGTCGGCGCTACGGGGGCGTTGGCCAAGATAGAGTTCGGCAACCACCGGATCGTTCCAAAGTTCGGAGGCGACGCCCTCGTGTCGGTCCTTGCCCTCGACCAGCACATAGGCGCGGTCGCCGATGGCGAGCGCTGCCTTGGCATTCTGCTCGACCAGCAGGATGGTGACGCCGGACTTGCGGATGCCGGCCAGCATCTCGAACACCATCGAGACGAATTTCGGCGACAGGCCGGCCGACGGCTCGTCCAGCACCAGCACCTTGGGGTGGACGATCAGTGCGCGCGCAACTGCGAGCATCTGCCGCTGCCCGCCCGACAAATTGCCGGCGGCGGTGCGACGCTGGCGGACGAGGTCGGGGAAGGCCGCATACATCTCCTCGATGCGGCCGGGGATTTCGCGCCGTTCGAGGATGCCGCAGGCGACCCTGAGATTGTCTTCGACCGACATCAGCTGGAAGATGTTTTCGGTCTGCGGGACGAAGGCAAGCCCGAGCCGAACCATGGTGTGTGCCGGTGCGGAGGTGATGTCCTTGCCGTCCAGAAACACCGTGCCGCCGGTGATCGGGACGAGGCCGGCGATCGCCTTGATGAAGCTCGACTTGCCGGCGCCGTTGGGGCCGAGCACGACGACGATCTCGCCCTTGGCGACGGTGATCGAGGCGCCGCGCACGATCGGCACGCCGGGCTCGTAGCCGGCTTCGAGGTCGCGGACATCGAGAACGATCTCGTTCATGCCGCGCCTCCGAGATAGGCCTCGATGACACGCGGGTCGCGAGCGACCTCTTCGGCCGTGCCTTCGCTGAGCAGCTGGCCGCTCGCCATGACGAGGACGCGATGGCAGAGCCGCGTCACCATGTCGATGTTGTGCTCGATCAGCAGGAAGGTGATGCCGCGCGCATTGATGTCGCGGATGCGGTCGATGATGACTTCGAGCAGCGTCGCGTTGACGCCGGCCGCCGGTTCGTCGAGCAGGATGATCGCCGGGTCGGCCATCATGACGCGGGCGAGTTCGAGCAGCTTGCGCTGGCCGCCGGAAAGCACACGCGCCGGCTCGTGCGCGAGGTGGGTGAGGGTGACCAGCTGCAGCAGTTCGAGCGCCTTTGCCCTGGCGGCTCTTTCCTGAGCAGCGACGCGCCATGGCGTGACGAAGTTGGCGAGCAGCTTTTCGCCGGTCTGGCCCTGTGCGGCCAGCATGATGTTTTCGATCAACGTCAGATTGGGCAGCGGGCGCGGGATCTGGAAGGTGCGGCCAAGGCCACGGCCGATGCGCAGATGCGCGGCTTCGCCCGAGACAGGCGTGCCGTTGACAAGGATCTCGCCGCTGGTTGGCAGGATGCTGCCGGCGAGCAGATCGAACATCGTTGTCTTGCCGGCGCCGTTGGGGCCGATCAGGCCGAGGATTTCTCCGGCCTTGACGTCAAACGAGACATCGTTGACCGCGACAAGGCCACCGAACCGCCTGACGACATTTGTTGCCGTCAGAACCGGCGCGCGGGTTTCCCCTTGCCGTTTGATTGCCTCGCTCATCAAACCCTCTGGCCGAAGACGATCGTTGCCGTCTCCTGATTATGATTTGTGATCACACTTGCTTTGATCACGCTATTCGGCTTTAATTTCATCCGCAAGCCGAAAACCGGCCAAGAACGGAATTCAATGCAGAAGGCTGCCATCGAAAAGAACAACGAGGCGATCGCGGCCCAGCTTGCGCCGGTCGGCCGTGAGACGGTGCAGGATCGTGTCTATTCGGAATTGCGCCGTGCCTTGATCGGTGGCCTGTTCGAGCCGAGCCAGGTGCTGACCATCCGTGGTCTTGCCGATGCGTTGGTCACCTCGACCATGCCGGTGCGCGAGGCGCTCGGCCGGCTGATCACGGAAAAGGCGCTGGAGGCGCTGCCCAATCGTTCGGTGCGCGTGCCGCCGATCACGCTGGAACGGCTCGATGATCTCTTGCGCGCCCGCATCCTGATCGAGGGCGAGGCGATCGCGCTGGCGGCCGCCCGCATGGGGCCGCGCCAGATCGCCACCATCGAAACCATTCTCGGCGAATGGGACGAGATGCGGGCGCTGAAACACAAGAAAGACGTCGATCGCGAAGTGACGCTCAATCAGAGCTTTCATTTCGAGATCTACCGCTCCTGCGGCTCGGCCGTGCTGATCCCGATGATCGAGAGCCTGTGGCTGCAATCAGGTCCCTGCATTCGTGTCGCCATCTATGCCTTCTCGGAGGCCGGCGAGGTCGACACCGCCCAGTATCACCGCCGCATCGTCACGGCACTGTCCACGCAGGATGCGCAGTCAGCGCGCGAGTCGCTGGCCGCCGACATCAGCCGACCCTTCACCTTCCTGCGCAGTAAGCTGCGGGCCGCCGCCGCGAAAGACCAGACATGACCGCAATCAGCATCACCGAGCCGCGCTCGCAGCTTTCCGTCACGGCATTGTTGCTGCCCGAGAAGGCGCCGGAAAACGCTGCCTTTCTCTCGGCCTATCTCGGCACGCCACGCGTCGTCCCCGGCATCCATGCGATGTGGACAGGGCCGGAAATCTCCTGTCCGGTTCCATCAGCCGATCTCGAGGGCCAGACCTATGCCAGGCCGTTGCCGGCCGAGAACGCAACGCTGACGCCGCAGCCGGGCGACATCGTGCTGTCCTATGTGCCGCCGCGCATGTGGGGCGGCAACCCCAATGCGATCTTCGACATCGGCCTCTACTACGGGCAGGGCGCGCGCCTCTTGTTCCCGATAGGCTGGCTCGCCGGCAGCGTGGTGGCGCAAGTGCGCGCCGAAGAGCGCGATCAATTCGCCGCTGCTTGCGGCGTGATCCGGCGCAACGGCGCCTGCGATGTCACCTTCAGTCTGGTGGAGGCCTGAAATGGTTGACGACAGTTTCGAACTCTTCGATCTCCGCGTCGAGGCGGTCATCCCCGAGGGCAAGCCGATCTACTGCGGCGCCAAGGAAGGCGACTATTTCGAACTCAAGGGCGAGATGCTGTCGATGCCGGCAGGGCAGGGTTTTTCGATCTATTCGCTCGCCGCCGTCTTGCCTCTGCTGGCGGCCAAGCAGCGCCCAACCCACCCGAACGACTGGATGACCTCGGACGCCGAGATCGCTTGTCCCGATCCCAATTGCGCCAGCCGGCTCCGGATCGTCAGGGTGGCCAAGCGGCGGTTCAGCCATGCCGAAACCACGGCCGTGCCGCTGCCGAAGGAGACTGACCAGAGATGAGTGCCAAGACCTTCGAACTCGGCCCCGGCTATACCATCTCGCGCGTCATTCGCGGCGGTTGGCAGTTGGCCGGCGGGCACGGCGCCATCGACCGCAGCCAAGCGGTTGCCGATCTGATCGCTACCTTCGATGCCGGCATCTGGACCTATGATTGCGCCGACATCTACACCGGTGTCGAGGAACTGATCGGCGCCGCGCGTCTGCGGCTGGCCAGCGAGCGCGGCCTCGATGTCGCGGCCCGGATGAAGGTGCACACCAAGCTGGTGCCCGACCTTGAACGGCTGGCCAGCATCAGCCGCGACTATGTCAGGGGCATCGTCGATCAGTCGCTGCGGCGGCTGAAGACCGAGCGGCTCGATCTCGTGCAGTTCCATTGGTGGGACTATGCGCAGCCTCGTTATGTCGATGCGATGGGCTGGCTCGATGAACTGCGGCTGGAAGGCAAGGTGCGCAATCTCGGCACCACCAATTTCGACACGCCGCGGCTGGCCGAAATCCTCGCTGCGGGTATCCCGCTGGTCAGCCAGCAACTGCAATATTCGGTGCTCGACCAGCGGCCCGGCAACAGCCTTGCCACGCTCGCAAAACAGAACGGCGTCAGCTTCCTCTGCTATGGCTCGGTCGCCGGCGGTTTCCTCAGCGACAAATGGCTCGGCGGGGCCTAACCGGCCACGCCGCTCGAAAACCGCTCGCTGGTCAAATACAAACTGATCATCGATGATTTCGGCGGCTGGGACCTGTTCCAGTCCCTGCTTCAGGCGCTGAAGGCCGTTGGCGACCGCCACGGCGTCGACATCGCCACCGTCGCCAGCGCCTGGGTGCTCGAACAGCCGCAAGTGGCGGCCGTCATCGTTGGCGCCCGCAACCAGGCGCATGCGCTGGCCAATGCAAAGATCATGGACGTTTCGCTCGATGCCGGGGACCGGACGCGGATTGCGGCCGTCATCGTGCAAGGCACCGGCCTTGAGGGCGACGTCTACACGCTGGAGCGCGATCGTCACGGCCGTCACGGCTCGATCATGCACTACAACCTCAATGCGGGGAAGAAATGAGCGGCGAGCCCTCCCTGTTTTCACGCGCCAGCGCCGAAATCATCGACCTGCATAGCTTCTTCGTCGACTGGTTCGTTGCCCCGCGCGCCAACACGGTGGACTTCGGCCGCTTCGAACGCGCCATGGGCAAAGACCTCAGCATGGTCGCGCCGGACGGGCAGGTCCTCGATCGCGAAGCGGTTGTCGACCATGTCCGCTCAAGCCGCGCCTCTTGCGACGACGGTTTTGCTATTTCGATCGAAGACATCCGGCCCGGCTGGCAGGACGCTGATACCATCGTCGTCCTTTATGTCGAAGCGCAGCTGCGCGCAGGCAAGCACAGCCGCCGCCAGTCGAGCGCCGTCTTCACCACCAGTTCATCGGCGCCCAACGGCGTCGAATGGCGACATCTGCATGAAACCTGGCTGCAGGTGCCGGAACGCTGAAACAGGCTCCAGAGATCAAATACAGTTGAGTAACGAAAGGGGAACAACAATGACAAAGACGATACTCCAACTCACCACAGCACTTGCTCTCGTCACAATGGCGGGTGCGGCACAGGCCGCAGATTGCAAGATCACCGTCGGCCTCGTTATGGAACTGACCGGCCCGGCCGGTGAATATGGTCAGGCCGGCGCCAAGTCGGTCGAGATGGCCTTTCGCGACATGAACGGAGCCGGCGGTGTGCGCGGCTGCGATCTCGTCACCGACACGCGCGACAGCCAGAGCCAGGGCAACATAGCGGTCGACGCAGCCACCCAGTTGGTTCAGGTCAAGAAGGTGCCGGTCATCATCGGCGGCATCATCTCCTCGGTGTCGATCCCGATCCTGACCTCGGTGACGGCACCAGCCAAGATCGTCCAGGTCTCGCCGGCTTCGTCCTCGCCGACGCTGACCGCGCTCGGCCGCGACGGCAAGACCAACGGCATCTTCTTCCGCACCATCACCTCGGATGCGCTGCAGGGCGTTGTCGCCGCCAAATACGCCATCGACAAGGGCTTCAAGAAGCTGTCGATCATCCACGTCAACAACGATTTCGGCGTCAACATGGTGGCCGAATTCTCGCGCGCCTACAAAGCGCTCGGCGGCACCATCGTCTCCGACACGCCCTACAATGAAAAGCAGTCGAGCTATGCCTCGGAAGTCACGGCTGCCATGGCCGGAGAGCCCGACGGCCTTTACCTCGTCAGCACGCCGGTCGACGGCGCCACGGTCGCCCGCACCTGGATCTCGCAAGGCGGCGTGCAGAAATTCCTGCTCAATGACGGCATGAACAGCCCTGACTTCATCGAGTCCGTCGGCGCCGATTATCTGAAAGAGGCCTATGGCACGTCGTCCGGCACCAGCCCGACAGCATCGACGGAGTATTTCACCAAGAACTACAAGGAATTCTCCGGCATCGAACCGACCAATCCGGCGGCTGACCGTTCCTATGATGCTGGTGCCATCGTTGGCCTCGCCATCGCCATTGCCGGCTCCGAGGATCCGGCCAAGATCAAGGACGCGATGTACAAGGCCGTCGATCCGGCCGGCACGCCGATCTTTGCCGGCAAGGAAGAGTTCGCCAAGGCGCTCGGCCTGATCAAGGACGGCAAGCCGATCCGTTACGAAGGCGTCATCGGCCCGGTCGCCTTCGACAAATATGGCGACATCACCGGCCCATTCCGGCTGTGGAAGATCGTCGACGGCAAGGTGGCGACCGACGGCGAAATGACCACCGACGATGTCAACGCCCTGCAAGCCAAGCTTCAGTAAGCATCATTCCGTTTGTCCGGCATCGATTGTGTCAGCGTCGATGCCGGACCAAGAAATATGGCTGCTTCATTGCGACGCTCTTGCCCGGCACCTCAGGTCCGTTCCGTCGCGACCTGCCTGGGGATGAGAAAGCGGGCGGCGAGCACGCAGAGCAGCACGGTGAACATCAGGATCAGCGCCACCAGCGCATTGATGTCGGGTGAGAAGCCAAGCCGCATCATTGCCCACAGCCTGACCGGCAGCGTGCTCTGGGTACCTGTGACCAGGATCGTGATCATGGTCTCGTCGAACGACAGCGCGAAGGCCAGGATGGCGCCGCCGACCATGGCGCTCGACAGGTTCGGCAGGATGATGCGCCAAAAGGTCTGCCATCCTGTGGCACCGAGATCGTAGGACGCTTCGACCAGCGTGCGGCTCATCGACTGCAGCCGCATCAGCACCGTGCGGTAGACGATCGCCAGCACGAAAACCGTATGCCCGATGACGACCGTCAAAAGCGAGCGTTCGAGGCCGATTTCGCGGAAGAAGATCAGCAGCGCCAGGCCGCTGATGATCGGTGGCATCAGGAACGGCAGGAAGATGATGAACTGCAGCACCGAGCGTCCGGAACGGCGCCCGTGATAATAGAGCGCCAGCAGCGTTCCGCTGACCACCGACAGGATAACGGTGCAGACGCCGACGATCAGCGTGGTGCGCAAGGCGACCAATATGTCGTGGTTTTCAGCCAGCGCCACATAGGTCGACAGGGTCGGCGCCGACCAGTCGACGGAGCCATGCGAAATGGTGAAGAACGACGACACGATCGGCACGAACAGCGGGCTGTAGAGCAGGACCGCAACCAGTGTCGTGATCGCGGCCAGAAAGATCGTGGACAGTCGGGGCAGGGCGCTCATACCGAAGTCCCCCGGTTGCGGCCAAAGCGTTCGCCGACGAGGATTGCGGCGATCACCACGACGGCCAGCGCCACCGACAGCGCCGCGCCGAACGGCCAGTTATAGGCCGTGCCGAACTGGCTGTAGAGGATGCGGCCGAAGGTGAAGCCGCTGATGCCGCCGACCATTTGCGGCGTCAGGAAATCGCCGATCGCCAGCACGAAGACGAAGCTCGCCGCCGAAGCGACGCCGGGCAGGCTGAGCGGCAAGGTGATGCGCAGGAAGGTCTGCAAGCCGCTCGCGCCGAGATCGTCGGAGGCGCGCAGCAGCACCTGCGGAATCCGCTCCAGCGACAGGAAGATCGGCAGGATGGCGAAGGGGATCAAGAGCAGGGTCAGCGTCAAAAGGATGGCATTCATGTTGAACACGAAAAGCGTCGACGGTTCCTGCAGGATACCGAGCGCCACCAGTGCCTTGTTGAGGAAGCCGTTGAGGCCGAGGATGCTGCGGATCGCATAGATCTTGATGACGTAGCTCATCAGCAGCGGCACCAGCAGCAGCATCAGCAAGGCATAGCGCCAGCGGCCTTTCAGTGTCGTCAGGAAATAGGCGGCGGGATAGGCGAGCAGGATGCAGATGATGGCAACCGACACGCACAGCACGATGGTGTTCCAGAACACCGGGAGAAAGACCGGATCGGTGAAGAACCTGACATAGTTGCCCAGGGATAACCCGTAGACGATGGTGCCCTGGTCGACACTGTAGAAGCTGTAGCCGAGGAAGATCGCCAGCGGCACCAGGACGAAGACCACCGGCAAGGCAAACGCCAGCACTGTCACCAGCAGCGACAGCCGTCTTTCCGCATGCTGTGTCGATCCGGCTTCGCTCATGCCAGCACCAGATGGCCTTCATGCGGCGCAAACGAAAGCGATACGGTCTCGCCGGATTTGAGCGCACTGCCGTCGACCCGGCTCGGCACACGCAGCCGCAAGCGTTGCGCGGCATTGTCGGCACCGGCCATAATGGTGGCGACGGTCGACGAGCCGGCAAAGGCCAGATCGGAGATCGTGCCGGAAAAACGGTTGTCGGTGTCCTTTGCATCCGCAAGATGCAAAGCCTCGGGGCGGAATGCGGCGTAGGCGCTGGCGCCTTCCGCCGCGGCCTTCAGATGCGGCTGGTTGCTGATCGAGCAGACCAGGCGCCCGAGCGCCGTCTCGATCGATCGCAGCTCGCCCTGGACGGCCCCAAGTTTTCCGGCCACCAGATTGTTCTCGCCGAAGAAGCGCGCGACGAATTCGCAATTCGGTCTGTAGTAAAGGTCGTGCGGCGTGCCGAGCTGGCGGATATGGCCGGCCTCCATGACGCAGATCCGATCGGCCATGCCGATGGCTTCCTCCTGGTCATGGGTGACGAACAGGAAGGTGGTCTTGATTTCGCGCTGGATGGACTTCAGGAAGACTTGCATCTGCCGGCGCAGTTCGAGGTCGAGCGCCGCCAGCGGCTCATCGAGCAGGATCAGGCGCGGCTGGCAGATCAGTGCACGAGCGAGCGCGACACGCTGGCGCTGGCCGCCGGAGAGCTGCGCGGGAAAGCGGTCGGCGAAACGCCCAAGCTGGACGAGCTCCAGCGCCTCCGCGACACGGCGCGCGATTTCCTTGCGCTGGATATGGCGAACCGAAAGCCCGTAGCCGACATTGCCGGAAACGGTCAGGTGCGGGAACAGCGCATAGTCCTGGAACACGGTGTTGAACGGCCGCCGGTTGATCGGCATGCGGCTGATGTCCTGGCCGTCCAGACGGATCTCGCCTGACGTCAGCGGTTCCAGTCCGCCGATCAGCCGCAACACCGTGGTCTTGCCGGAGCCCGAAGGCCCGAGCACGGTGAGGAACTCACCGTCCTTGATCGACAGGTCGATGTCGTGCAGCACGGGGACCGTGCCGTAGGATTTCGAGACGGACCGCAGCGTCAAGAGGTCGGTGTTCTGGTTCATGAAATACTCTCGCATACGCTTCGGCGGTCCGGAACTCCGGACCGCCGGGTCCTTCGAAGGCATGGAGCGGAAAGATCAGGGCGTCGCCTTGACCTCGTTCCACATGTCCGAACGCTTGAGCGGGTCCTCGACATTGTTGAGCCAGACCAGCTTGTCGTTGCCGCCGGCGCTGCCGGTTTCCGTCACCGTGTTGCCGAAGCCGGTGCGCTCGGAAAGCTCGCCGCCGACCTTCTTGCTCAGCATGAAGTCGATCCATTTCTCGGCCGCCGCATTGTCGCGGACGCCCTTGGAAATGACCCAGTTGTCGAGCCAGGCAAGCGCGCCTTCGCTTGGATTGACGTAGGCGACATGGGCGCCGATCTTCTGCAGCGCCTTGACCTGCTGCTGGCCGTAATTGGCCCAGATCAGGGCCACGTCATTGTTCTGGTAGATCTGCTGCGCCTCGTCGGCGGTGGTGTAGAAGCTCAGCACGTTGCGCTTGAGTTCGACCAGCTTGGCTTTGACTGCAGCCATCTGCTCTTCGTTGAGGTTGAACGGATCCTTGTAGCCGAGCGTCAGCGCCGTGAACGAGAAATTGTGCTCGCCATTGTCGTAGGCCAGAACCTTGCCCTTGTAGGCCGGGTCCCACAGAACCGACATCGAGGTCGGCGCCGGCTTGACCTTGTCGGTGTCGTAGATCAGGCCGATGGAGTCGAAGCAGAACGGAATGCCGTAGACCTTGCCGTCCTTGGTCACGCCGCTGACCGCCGTCAGGTCGCGGAAGCGCGGCAGCACTTCTTTCTGGTTGGCGAGCTTCGTGACGTCGATCGGCGACACCAGGTCGGCCTTGATGTAGCGCTGCAACTGGGCGGTGTTGACGGCGAAGACGTCGAAGTCCTGGCCTTCGCTGCCCTTGATCTTGGCCCAGATCTCGTCGTCGCTGCCGATGAAGACGACATCGACGCCGATGCCGGTCGCGGCGGTGAAGTCCTTGACCCAGTCGGCATCGGCGTAGCCGTCCCAGGCCAGTACCCGCAGATTCGCGGCGAGTGCCGCCGATGTCATCAGGCCGATGCCGAGCCCGATTGTCGCCATTCTTAGAAACAGTTTTTTCAGTCCCATTTTCAATCTCCCATTGTCATTCTGGTGGACCGCAGTTTCCGGACTTTTGCCGTCACAGCTGGGTAACAGCGACCAGTCCCTCGTCCGGCACCGACACCATCCGGTTGCGCAGTGGCTTGCCGAATGTCTGTGCCTGGATTTCATACTCGTCGCCGGAAGCCGTCTTGACGCCGGAGGCGTAGCTCATCACCGCGGCGCCGAAGAAATAGGCATGCAGGTCGCCCGCCCTGCGGTGCATCGGGTAGCGGAAATGGAAGTGTTCGAGATTGGCGATCGAGTGCGACATGTGCGCTTCGCCCGACAGGAACTCCTGCTCCCAGATGACAGTGCCGTCGCGCAGGATGCGGGAATGACCGCGCACTTCGTCGGGCAGGTCGCCGACCAAAAGCTCCGGTCCGATCGAGCAGGAGCGAAGCTTGGAATGGGCGAGGTAGAGATAATTCTCGGCCTCCGTCACATGATCGGAATATTCGTTGCCCAGCGCATAGCCGATGCGGTAGGGGCGGCCGTCCGGCCCATTGAGATAGAGGCCGACGATCTCGGCTTCCTCGGCCCCGGCGCGTGCGAAGGCCGGCAACGGCAGCGGCGCACCGGGCGGCACAACACAGGTGCCGACGCCCTTGAAGAACCATTCGGGCTGGATGCCAATCTGCCCTGCGGCGGGCTTGCCGCCTTCCAGGCCCATGCGGAAGATCTTCAGCGAATCCGATTCCTCGGCATCCTCGCCATGAGTCAGCACATGCATCTTGTCGCGTGCGGCGGCACTTCCGGTATGGGTCAGGCCGGTGCCGGTGACTAGGAAGCGCGCCGGTTCCGGATGATCGACCGGAGCGAGCAGCCGGCCATCGCGCAACAACTGGTCGTAGTCGATCGTCGCGCTGCCCGTCTGCTTCTCGACCAGCGCTGCGATCGACGTGCCCTGGGCGATTGCCGCTTCGGCCAGCTCCAGCACGCTGCTGGTCTTTTCGAGCGGGTGCAGATGATTGCCGTCATCCGAGACACGGCCAACCCGTCTGCTGCCGTCGGCCATTTTGAACTGTACAAGACGCATGAACTAACCTTCTTCCTTTGAAGCCGTACGGGTCACACCCAGCCCGCATCGACGATGAACTGCTGGCTTGTGCACATGCGGCTGTCGTCGGCGGCGAGGAACAGCGCCATGCGCGCGATATCGGAGGGTTGCAGCCGGTCGGGCAGGCATTGCCTTTCCTTGATCTGACGTTCGCCGGCCGGGTTCAGCCACAGGCGCATCTGGCGCTCGGTCATCACCCAGCCCGGCACCATGCAGTTGACGCGGATGCGCTCCGGGCCGAGTTCGCGGGCCAGCGCCCGCGTCATGCCGTAAACAGCGGCTTTCGCGGTGACATAGGCTGGGCAATCCGGATCGCCGACCATCCAGGTGATGGAGCCGAAATTGATGATCGAGCCGCCGCCCAGCGTGCTCATCTGCGGACGCACCGCCTGCGCCGCGAAGAACTGGTGGCGCAGATTGACCGCCATGCGGTCGTCCCAGTAGGCAACCGTCACGTCCTTGGTCTGGTGGCGGTCGTCATTGCCGGCATTGTTGCACAGCGCCTGGATAGGGCCATTGTGCTGCATCGCCTGCACGGTTGCCGCCTGCAACTCTTCGACGTTGCGCAGGTCGCAGGGAATGAACAGCGGCGCGGCATGTCCTTCGGCCGCGATCGCGTCGACCAGACGCCGTGAAGGCTCCTCGGCCATGTCGACGAAGGCGACGCGGCTGCCTTGCGCGCAGAAATGGCGCACCAGGCTTTCGCCGATGCCGCTGCCGCCACCGGTGATGAACACGCTGCGGCCCTTGAGGCTTGGATAGATCGCGTAGCCGATTTCATCCGTCATCGCGCGCCCCTCTAGTGCGAATGCCGAGGAATGCCGGCATCGCGCCGGCCGACGAGAAAGTCGAAATCGCAGCCCTTGTCGGCCTGCAGAACGCGCTCGACATAGAGGCTCTGGTAGCCGCCTTCAGGCGGCGCCGGCGGCTTCCAGTCACGCCGGCGGATTGCGAGTTCCTCGTCCGACACCAAAAGCTCCAGCCGGCGGCCGGCGACATCGAGCTCGATGAGGTCACCGTCGCGCACCAGCGCCAGCGCGCCGCCTGCGGCTGCTTCCGGTGCCACATGCAGCACCACTGTGCCGTAGGCCGTGCCGCTCATGCGCGCGTCCGAAATGCGCACCATGTCGGAGACGCCCTGCTTGAGCAGTTTCGCCGGCAGCGGCATGTTGCCGACCTCGGCCATTCCGGGATAACCGCGCGGCCCGCAGTTCTTCAGCACCATCACCGAGGAGGCGTCGATGTCCAGCTCCGGATCGTCGATACGCGCGTAGTAGTGTTCGATGTTCTCGAACACCACCGCCTTGCCGCGATGCTGCATCAGCGCCGGCGTTGCCGCCGACGGCTTGATGACCGCCCCGTCAGGCGCCAAATTGCCACGCAGGATCGAGATGCCACCCTCCTTGGTCAGCGGCTCGCTCATTGGGCGGATCACCTCGCTGTTGTAGTTGGGCGCGCCGTCGATCAATTCACCAATGGTCTTGGCGCTGACGGTCATGGCATCGCGATGAAGAAGCCCCACTTCATCAAGCGACGCCATGACCGCAGCTAGCCCCCCGGCGTAGTAGAAATCTTCCATCAGGAACCGGCCCGACGGCATCAGGTCGACAATGGTTGGAACGCCGCGGCCAAGGCGATCCCAGTCCTCGAGGCTGAGATCGACACCGACCCGGTTGGCGATGGCGATCAGATGCAGCACCGCGTTGGTCGAGCCGCCGATCGCGCCGTTGACGCGAATGGCGTTCTCGAACGCTTGCCTGGTGAGGATCTGCGCGATCGTCACGTCCCTACGGACCAGATCGACGATCTGGCGTCCGGCCATCTGGGCGAGCACGCCACGGCGCGAATCCACAGCCGGGATCGCGGCATTGTCCGGCATGCCGATGCCGAGCGCTTCGACCATGCTGGCCATGGTCGAGGCTGTTCCCATCGTCATGCAGCTGCCCGCCGAACGGCTCTGGCCTTGTTCGGCGGCGAGGAAGTCGGCGACCGGCATGCGGCCGGCCTTCACTTCCTCGGCGAATTTCCAGACATGCGTACCCGAGCCGATATCCTGTCCGCGGAACTTGCCGTTGAGCATCGGCCCACCGGAAACGGCAATGGTCGGCAGATTGCACGACGCAGCGCCCATCAGCAGTGCTGGCGTGGTCTTGTCGCAGCCGACCAACAGGATGACGCCGTCGATCGGATTGCCGCGGATGGACTCTTCGACATCCATGCTGACCAGATTGCGAAACAGCATGGCGGTGGGGCGCATGTTGCTCTCGCCCAGCGACATCACCGGGAATTCGAGCGGCAGGCCGCCGGCTTCATAGACGCCGCGCTTGACGTGGTCGGCCAGCGCCCGCAGGTGCGCGTTGCACGGGGTCAGTTCCGACCATGTGTTGCAGATGCCGATCACCGGGCGGCCGTCGAAAGCGTCGGCGGGGATGCCCTGGTTCTTCATCCAGCTGCGGTGCATGAAGGCATTCTTGCCTTCACCGCCGAACCAGGCCTCGGACCGCAGCTTGCGTTTGGTGTCGGTCACGATGTCTGTTCCCGATCCTGGCGGCGCTTGTTGCGGTTCTCGACGCTGCGGCGCACATCTTCCTCGGCATTGTCGATGAGCACCAGCAGCGCTTTTTGCGCACCTGTCGCATCGCCGGATGCAATCTTCTCCGCCACTTCCCGATGCAGCGGCAAAGAGTGGCGCTGCCCTTCAGGATTGTCGTTGGAGAGGCGAAAACTCATCACCAATGCGGTTTCGACCAGTGCGGCCAGCGAGCCGATCAGCTCGTTGCCGGTCATGCGCAGGATGGTCTGGTGGAACAGGAGGTCAGGTTTTGCGAAGCGGTCGCCGTCGTCGACAACGGCTTCCATTTCGGCCAGAGCGGCATTGATTTCGGCAATCTGCGCCGGCGTGGCGCGCTGGGCGGCGAGCGCGGCCGACATCGGCTCGATCGCCCGCCGCAGCTCAAACAGCGCCCGGACATCCTCGGCGCTGACACCACTGGCATAGCGCCATGACAGGACATCCGGATCGAGGAAATTCCAGTCGGAACGGGGACGCACCCTTGTGCCGGTCTTCGGCCGCGATTCGACCAGCCCCTTGCCGGCCAGAACCTTGATCGCCTCGCGCAGCACCGTGCGGCTGACCCCCAGCATCTCACTGGAATCGTCGGCATTGGGCAGCGCCTCGCCGGGCAGGAAATCGCCTTGCACGATGCGCAATCCGATCTGCTCGACGACAGTCGCATGCAGAGCGGTGGAACCGCTGGAAACCGCCACCGCGATCCTCGACGTGCGCGCCGTGCTGAAAGATTTCTTATTCTTCATACTATTCATATGATATGTCTTATAGGCGTTGCGATTGGAGTCAAGTGATGGGGGAGTGCCGATGACAAAGAATTCCGCTGCCGTTGCCGAGCAGCACCAAGAGCTGGTCTCGATCAGCGATGGCATTGCAACTGTGGAGATTGCCCCGGCCGCCGGCGGCGCGCTGGCGTCGTATCGCTGGCGGCAAAACGGTTCCGTGGTGGATTGGCTGCGCCCTGCGGATCAGGCGGCGATCGACAGCCGCGATGCCGGCGCCATGGCCTGCTTCCCGCTGGTTCCCTATTCCAATCGCATAAGGGGCGGCCGGTTCGCATTCGCGGGCCGCACCGTCGAACTGCCGACAGGGCCTGACGATCCGCACCATGAGCACGGCCATGGCTGGCGTCGGCAATGGACAGTCGTGCGGCACGAAGCCAGCACCACCGTCCTATCCTATCGTCATGCCGCCGATTCCTGGCCATGGAGCTATGAAGCAAGGCAAGCGATCTCGCTGGCCGATGGCGGGCTGGTCATCGCCATCTCGCTGCGCAACCTGTCGGACACGCCGATGCCGGCAGGCTTTGGGCTGCATCCCTATTTCCCGTCGACGCCGTGGACGCATGTCCAGGCGCGGGTGTCCGGCATGTGGGAGACCGATGCGGAAATCCTGCCCATCCGGCACGTCCTGCCGCCCGCTGGCGCCAACCCGACCACGGGCTTCGACGTGTCGGAGACGGACTTCGACACGGTTTTCACCGGATGGGAGCGCCGCGCCCGGATCTCCTGGCCGGAGCGTGGACGGCAACTGGACATCGAGGCCGAGGCGCCGCTGGATTTCCTCGTCCTCTATACGCCGCCCGGTGAGCCGTTCTTCTGCGCCGAGCCGGTCAGCAACATCACCGATGCCTTCAATCGCAGGGACGCTGGCATCGACACTGGCTGCATGGTATTGGTACCCGGGCAGATGCGATCCGCATGCGTTCGCTTCACGCCTTCGCAGGCGGCCTGATCGCCAATCTGAGCCGCATCAACTGCTTTGCCTTGCCGCTTCGCGGATGGTCTGCAGCAGGATGGAGAAGGCCGGCGAGGGGGCCGTGTCGGTGCGCATGGTCAGGCCGACCGGTCCCTTGGTTTCCTCGGTGTTGACCGGCAAGGCGACGAAGGCGCCGCTGCCGAGTTCGTTGGCAACGACGCCAGCCGAAATGATCCAGACGGCATTGCTCTGCCGCAGGAAGGCGCGGCCGAAGGAGTCCGAGACGGTTTCGATCTCGGTTGCCGGCGCCTTCATGCCGTTGGTGATGAACAGGCGGTCGACGAAGGGGCGGATGACGGATTCCCGTGTCGGCATCAGCATCGGGAATTCATCGAGCCGTGCGAACACATCCTGTCCCGGGTCAAGCAGCGGATGTCCCGCCCGCACCACGAACAGCACCGGTTCGGAATAGAGGTGCTCGAAGAAGAAGCCGGTCATGTTTTCCGGCGCCGCCAGCCGTCCGACGACGAGATCGAGCGCGCCGGTGCGCAACTGTTCGAGCAGCACCGCATTCTCGCCGGTGACGATCTTGATCGCCGCACCGGTGCCCTCTTTGAGGAACAGGCTCATGGCAAGCGGCATCACCCGGGCCGACACCGTCGGCAGCGCGCCGATGCGGATCGGGTGGCGATTGATTGCCCCGTCCTGGCGGACGGAATCGACGCCGCGCTTCAATGCTGTGATCGCAGTACCCGCATGGCCAAGGAAGATTTCGCCCAGCCGTGTCACCCTGATACCGCGGCCATCGCGTTCGACCACCGCCACACCCAGCGCCTCTTCCAGTTCGCGCAGTGTCTTGGTCACCGCTGGCGGACTGACATGCAGGAAGTCGGCCGCCCTGGCCACGCTTCCCTGCCGTGCGACCTCCAGAAATGCCTGCAGGTGACGGAAGCGGATGCGGCTCTCGGCCATGGATTTGATAACCCCTGAGTTAATGAAATGGCGCAAAATATCATTTTACCGAACCAAACGCCTTGTGCAATGTGGAGGCGGAGGACCAAAACCGTGCCATTCGTCACCATCGGCGGCATCACGCTGCACCATCGCCACACCAAGGCGGCCGGCAATGCGCGCCCGATCATATTCATCAATTCACTGGGCACCGACTTCCGGATCTGGGACGAAATTGTCTCGGCGCTCGATGGTGAAATGCCGCTGCTGGTCTATGACAAGCGCGGCCATGGGCTGTCCGATATCGGCGACATCAGGTCGATCGACGATCATGTCGATGATCTTTCGGCGCTCATCGATCATTTCGGCTTGAGCAAGGTCGTGCTGTGCGGCCTGTCGGTCGGCGGCATGATCGCTCAGGGGCTTTATGCCAGACGCCCCGATATCATAGAGGCCATGATCCTTTGCGACACGGCACACAAGATCGGCACGACGGACAGCTGGAATACACGCATCACGACGGTCGAAAGCAAGGGCATCCAAGCGATTGCCGATGGCGTGCTCAAAGTATGGTTCACCGCCGCCTTCCACGCGGCGCGTGTGGCCGAGCTCGACGGCTATTGGAACATGATGACGAGGCAAGCGCTTGCAGGTTACGTCGGCACTTGCGCGGCCGTTCGCGATGCGGATTTCACCGACAGCGCGCGCCACATCGCGGTACCGACGCTCTGCGTCGCCGGCGATCAGGATGGCTCGACGCCTCCCGATCTCGTCCGCTCGCTGGCTGCGCTGATCCCCGGCGCGCGCTTCGAGATCATCCGCGATGCCGGGCACATTCCTTGCGTCGAACAGCCTGAGGCGCTCACCGCTCTGATTCGCAGTTTTATCGCATCGCTTGCCCCTGGAGCAGAAACCCATGGATGAAGTCCCCGGCAACGCAGCCAGATATCGCACCGGCCTTGCGGTGCGGCGCTCGGTGCTCGGCGACCGCCATGTCGACCGGGCCGAAATCGCCGCCACCGATTTCGACCAGCCGTTCCAGGAGCTGATTACCGAGGCGGCCTGGGGGACGGTGTGGGCACGGCCGGGCTTCACCAAGCGTGAGCGTTCGATCGTCACGCTGGCGCTGCTGGCCGCACTCGGCCATGATGAGGAGATCGCCATGCATGTGCGCGCCACCGTCAACACCGGTGCGTCGCGCGACGATATCTGCGAGGCGTTCCTGCATGTCGCCATCTATGCCGGCGTGCCGGCCGCCAACCGTGCCTTCAGAATAGCCAAGGACGTGTTTTCGGAAATGGACGGAGCCAGGAATGCCCGCTGAGTCCGGCTCGACGAGGCCCGAGACCGGCGCCTTCTTCCGGCGCGATCGGACCTGGCATCCGCCGGCTCTGACGCCGAATTATAAGACCTCGATGCTGCGCTCGCCGCAAAAAGCCCCCCTCGTCTTCGACAACACGCTGTCGGAGATTGCAGGCCCCGTTTTCGGCCACGCAATATTGGGCGAACTTGACGCCGACCTGATCCACAATTTCGCCAGGCCCGGCGAGAGCGCGCTCGGCGAGCGGATTATCGTCCATGGCCGAGTGCTCGACGAGCGAGGCGTTGGCGTGCCCGGCGCGCTGCTCGAATTCTGGCAGGCCAATGCCGGCGGCCGCTATCGCCACAAGAAGGATGGCTATCTGGCGCCGCTCGACCCGAATTTTGGCGGCTGCGGCCGAGCCCTCACCACCGAGGACGGCGGCTATGCGTTTCGCACCGTCAAGCCTGGACCCTATCCCTGGCCGAATGGGCCGAACGACTGGCGCCCCTCGCACATCCATTTCTCGGTCTTTGGCCATGGCTTCGCGCAGCGGCTGATCACACAGATGTATTTCGAGGGCGACCCGCTGATCTGGCAATGCCCGATCGTGCGCGGCATCCCCGACAAGGCGGCCATCGAAACGCTCATCGCTATACTCGACATGCAAGCGACGATCCCCTTCGACGCGCGCGCCTACAAGTTCGACATCGTGCTGCGCGGCCGCCGCGCGTCGCTGTTCGAAAACAGGCTGGAGGGCAATTGATGGCCCAGTCGCTCGACCGGCTCAGGGAAAGCCCCTCGCAGACCGCCGGACCCTACGTCCATATCGGGTTGACGCCCAATTTCTGCGGCATCGGCGGCGTCTATCCCAATGATCTCGGCGCCACCATGGTCAACGACAGGACCAAGGGCGAGCGCATCGGTCTCGAAATCCGGGTGCTTGACGGCACCGGCACGCCGCTCAAGGACGCGCTGATCGAGATCTGGCAAGCGGATGCGGATGGGCTCTACAATTCGCCGGCCGAACTGCGTGGTGCTGCCGATCCGAATTTCTTCGGCTGGGGCCGTTGCCCGACCGATATGGACACCGGCCTCTGCACGTTCGAGACGGTCAAGCCGGGTCGCGTGCCGTTCCGGGACGGCCGCCTGATGGCGCCGCACATCACGCTCTGGATTGTCGCCCGCGGCATCAATCTCGGCCTGCACACAAGGCTGTATTTCTCCGACGAGGAAAAGGCCAATGCCGAAGATCCGATCCTCGCGCGTATCGAGCACCGCGTTCGCGTGCCGACGCTGATCGCCGAGCGCCAAGGCGATATGTATGTCTTCGACGTCCATCTCCAGGGGGAGAAGGAAACGGTCTTCTTCGATAGCTGATGCTCAGGAGGCCTGTGACATGACTGTATCGCCTTTCGACCATCCGCTGCTCTCCGCTCTTCTCGGCGACGAAGAAGCGGCGAGGCATTTTTCCGTTGAGGCGGAAATCGAGGCCATGCTGATCTTTGAACAGGCGCTGTCGCAAGCGGAGGCCGATAACGGGATAATTCCCAAGGATGCCGGGGCAGCGATCGTGGCGGCGCTTGGCACCTTCCGGCCGGACACGGCTCTGCTGCGAGCCGGGGTCGCCAAGGACGGCGTCATGGTGCCGGAGCTGGTGCGCCAGATCAGGGCTGCGGTCGGCGAACCGCATGGCCGGAAAGTGCATTTCGGTGCGACCAGCCAGGATGTGATCGACACCGGCCTGATGCTTCGGCTGAAATCCGTCGTCGAGCATCTCGATCTGCTGTTGACTGAAACCGTCATACGCCTCGCTTCGCTCAAAGAGCGTTTTGGCGGCAGGGCGCTGACCGGGATGACGCGCATGCAGAAGGCGCTTCCGATCAAAGTGGCCGATCGCGTCACGGCGTGGCGGGCGCCGCTGCAACGGCATCAGGAGAGGCTATCCGAGCAGTCCAGGCGTCTGCTGGTGGTGCAATTCGGCGGTGCCGCCGGCACGCTGGAAAAGCTTGATGACAAGGGGCCGGCGGTGCGCGCGGCACTTGCCGCCAGGCTTGGTCTTGGCGACGCACCGCAGTGGCACAGCCAGCGTGACGCGCTCGCCGACTTTGCCGGCCTGATGTCATTGGTATCAGGCAGCCTCGGCAAATTCGGCCAGGACATCGCGCTGCTGGCGCAAGATGGAACCGAGATCGAGCTTTCCGGTGGCGGCGGCTCGTCGGCCATGCCGCACAAGAAGAACCCGGTGAAGGCCGAAGCGCTGGTGGCGCTTGCCCGCTTCAACGCCACGCAGCTTGCCGGCATGCATCAGGCGCTCGTGCATGAGCAGGAGCGGTCGGGCGCTGCCTGGACGCTGGAGTGGCTGCTGCTGCCGCAAATGGCCGTCGCCACAGCCGCGTCGCTGCGCCTTGCCGCCGAACTGGCCGCACAGGTCGAAAGTCTCGGCCTCTGATGCGCACGCAAATCGTCGTCATCGGGTCCGGGCCGTCCGGGCTGCTGCTTGGGCAACTGCTGGCCGGCATCGGCGTCGAGACGGTCATTCTGGAACGTGCGAGCCGCGAGCACGTGCTTGGCCGCGTGCGGGCAGGGGTGCTCGAACAGGGCACCGTCGAATTGCTGGAACAGGCCGGCGCGGCGGCAAGGCTGCATGCCGAAGGGCTGCCGCATACTGGCATCTCGCTCGCCTTCGACGGACGCTTGCATCGCATCGACCTCGAGGCGCTGACCGACGGCAGGCATGTCACCGTCTATGGCCAGACCGAGGTGACGCACGATTTGATGGACAAGCGCGACGCGGCAGGGCTGACCACGATCTACGAGGCGGCAGATGTCGCTCTGCACGATTTCGACGGCACCGCGCCTTTCGCCTCCTATGACAAGGACGGCGTCACGCATCGCATCGACTGCGACTTCGTTGCCGGCTGCGACGGCTATCATGGCGTCAGCCGCAAATCGGTGCCCGAGCGTGCGCTAAAAATCTTCGAGCGGCGGTATCCGTTCGGCTGGCTCGGCGTGCTGGCCGAGGTGCCGCCAGCCGACCGCGAACTGGTCTACGCCAATCACGAGCGGGGTTTTGCGCTGTGCTCGATGCGCTCGACGCATCGCAGCCGCTACTATGTGCAGTGCCCGCAGGACGATCGCGTGGAGGCGTGGTCGGATGAGCGCTTCTGGGACGAGTTGCGCCGCCGCTTGCCGGAGCAGACGGCGGCAAATGTCGTCACTGGACCGTCCTTCGAGAAATCGATCGCGCCGCTGCGCTCCTTCGTTGCCGAGCCGCTGCGCTTCGGCCGGCTCTTCCTGGTCGGTGATGCCGCCCACATCGTGCCGCCGACCGGCGCCAAGGGCCTCAACCTCGCCGCCAGCGACGTGCGCTATCTCTTTGCCGGCCTGCACGATTTCTATCGCGACAAGTCAACGGCCGGCATCGACGCCTATTCAGGCAAGGCTCTGGCACGGGTCTGGAAAGCGGTGCGTTTCTCCTGGTGGATGACGACGATGCTGCACCGCTTTCCAGACACCGGCGAGTTCGGCCAGCGCATCCAGGAGGCCGAACTCGACTACCTCGTGCAGTCACGTGCCGCATCGACCGCGCTCGCCGAGAACTATGTCGGCCTGCCGTACTGAGGGCCGCGGATCATCCGGCGCCTTGCTGCCTGGCAAAGTCCGACAGCATCGGGCGCTGCCCTTTGAGGATCTTCACCTCGGCCTCGGCCAAGGTGAACCAGCCCGCTCTGTCCACCTCCGGGAACTCCTTCAGGAATCCCGACCTTGGCGGCCATTCCATGGTAAAAATGTTGCTCGTGATGGCGGCGACATCAATGTCGGCGGTCGCCTCGACAGACCAGGCCATGACGATCTTTCCGCCTGGTTGCCTGTAGTCGCCGAGACGCGTGAAGGACCCATCGACCCTGATGCCGAGCTCTTCCTCGGTCTCGCGCTGCGCTGCCGCCAACTCGTCCTCGTTCTCGCCGATGAGGCCCTTCGGTATCGACCATGCACCATCGTCCTTCTTCGCCCAGAACGGTCCACCCGGATGAACCAGCAACACCCTGAGATCGCCGTCGCTGCGGCGATAGATCAGCAATCCCGCACTGCGTTTTGCCATTTTTGTACGTCCGTTTGCGAAGCCGGCAGCCTGCCGATGGTCCTTGAATCGTTGACGCGAACCTTGCACTAGGGGATTGCGACGCTATGTCAGGCACGTCTGCATTGCACCTCACCCGCGAGTCCGGCAATCTGATACCATCGCTTATTTGGCGGCTCGAAGGCTAGGTGACGATGCAACTCGGTCTTATTGGCTACTATAGCGACTTCGTCGTGTATCCGCTGGTAATCGCCGTGCTGGCAGTGGCCGGGCTGCTCGAGTCCGGCGAAGAGAGTGCACCAGGCTGGATCGGCACGGTCCTCGCCTGTCTAGGCCTCTGGACGCTGATCGAGTATGTGCTGCACAGGTTCGTTCTTCACCATATTCCCTACATCAAGGACCTGCACGACCGTCACCATGTCGAGGAACGCAGTTCGGTGGGCACGCCGACCTGGCTCAGCCTCGGCGTGCATGCGCTGATCGCGTTTGTGCCCGTTTGGGTGGTCTCGGACTTCGCAACCGCGAGCGCGGTAAGCTGCGGGCTGATGCTGGGGTACCTCTGGTACATCAGCATCCACCACATGATCCATCACTGGCACCCCGCCCATCCGAGCTATCTCTACACGCTCAAGCGTCGCCACGCGGTGCATCACCACATTGACGAAGCGGCCAATTTCGGTGTGACGTCGACGTTCTGGGATCGCGTTTTCGGGACGGCGCGGCTCTAGTCCGACGCCAGATCAACCCCAACCGTTCAACGCCTCTTCCCGCGACCGCCGGGAGACTTGGCTCCGCGGGGTCCGCTCTGAACCGGCGTGTTGTTCTGGTTCTCGTCGGACAGTTTTCGCCAGCGGGCAAGGCGCTCCGGATCGAGCGTCCCGGCCTTCAAGGCAGCCTGCACAGCGCAGCCCGGCTCATGCACATGCGTGCAGTCGCGGAACTTGCAGAGCGGCGCGAGCTCGGTGATTTCGGCAAACAGCGTGTCGATGCCGGAGGCGACGTCGCTGACCTGCAAAGTCCGCATGCCCGGCGTATCGATCACCCAGCCGCCGCCGGCAATGGCGTGCAGCGATCGCGACGTGGTGGTGTGGCGTCCCTTGGAATCGTGCTCGCGAATGCCTCCGGTCTGTTGCGGCGATTGCTGCGCCGATCCGGCCAGCGTGTTGACCAGCGTCGATTTGCCGACGCCGGAGGAGCCGATCAGCGCCACCGTCTGGCCGACACCGCACCAGGCAGCCAGGACGGTTGCCGCATCCGATGTGCGGGGGTTCAGCATCACGACCGGCAATCCACGCTGCAGCGCGGCAGCCTGCCTTTCATAGCTCCCGGCGTCTTCAGCGGTATCGGCCTTGGTCAGCAGGATCACCGGCGTCGTTCCGGCCTCGTTGGCCAGCGCCAGGTAGCGCTCGAGGCGGGCGGGGTTGAAGTCGGCATTGCACGAAGTGACGATGAACAGCGTGTCGATATTGGCCGCGGCAAGCTGCGGCACCCTGCCGCCCTGGGTGCGGCGTTCCAACACCGTCTTGCGGGACAGGCGGCGCTGGACAAGGTGTTCATGCCCATCGACCAGCACCCAGTCGCCGACCGCATAGTCACCGGTGTTCGCCTGCGCCGGCAGCGTCAGATCGACCGGCCCTGCCTGGGACAGGCCGGTCAGGCGATCCCGGTGGACGGTGGCGATCCGCGTCGGGACAAGATCGGCGTCGCCGGGTTCGAGCTGGTCGCCAAAAAAATCCGTCCAGCCCAGGCCGGCAAGCGATGGCATGGAGTGGTCCGTCACGGCTTTGACCACGGCGTCGCGGACATCGGACAGTATCCCTGGCAGGTGGCGAACGGGCGAGGCGATTGCCCAAGCCGTGTATGGGCGGCATGGCGACATTTGGCAAGCAGGCCCGTAGCCGAGAGCGAGCGGCAAGCTTCTGCAGCCTATCCCTCGATCGTCGAACTGACGATCAAGTCGACGAAACAGCGCTGTCCGAAAGCGTTTGGCGGGAAAACGGCGGCGAGCCACGTCAGCTTTAAACGTTAACAAATAATTTGACGCATGCAATTTTTTTGCGCTCTATTGGTAACCGTGAAAATTGACTGAATAAGTTCTGTCGAGCATTGTCGCATCCGGTCAACGGCCGCATGACTGGTGGCGGGGCCGATCATGGCAGGGGATCAGGAATATATCGATGGCGGAGAAGACACACCGCACGATGGACGACTTCGCCCAGGCATGCGGCGTGTCCCGGCCGACGCTGTCCAAATATTTCGACGATCCGGCGAGCGTGAAGCCGGCGACGCGGGCGCGCATCGAAGCCGCCCTGCGCTCCTCGGACTATCAGCCCAACCTTTTCGCCCGCAATCTCAACCGCAAGCGCACCCGCAACATCGGCATCGTCGTGCCGACGATCACCGATCCGTTCTACGCCGAGATGGTCAGCCGCATCGAATTTCGCTGCCGCGACGAAGGCTACTGGCCGATCGTCATCTCCTCGCATGGTTCGCCGAAGCTGGAGGCGGAGTCGGTCAGGACGCTGCTGTCCCTGAAGGTCGCCGGCGCGATCATCGCCCCACTGGGTCTGGCTTCCGACCGCGGCGTCTTCGACAAGCTCGGGCAGGACATTCCGATTGTCTATTTCGACACCTATATCGAGGGCGATACGCCGTTCGTCGGCAACGACAACCGGCAGAGCGTCTCGACCATCGTCGACTATCTCTGCCGTTCGGGTGAGCCGCCGGTCTATCTCGACATCCCACACGTCAACCACAACTCCGGCGAACGCCAGGAAAGCTACATCGTCGCGATGGAGACCGCCGGGTTCAAGCCGGTCGTCATCGAAGGCACCCGCGATTACACCTGGGATTTCGAACGCATCGGCTACGAGCAGACGGAAAAAATACTGGAGGCCGGCACCTTGCCCGGCCGCACCATCCTGTGCGCCAATGATCGTCTCGCCTTTGGTGTGATGGCGGCCGCGTTCTCGCGCGGCCTGAAGGTCGGCCGCAGGCCCGATTGCGATCTGCGCGTTGCTGCGCATGACGATCATCCGCTGAGCCGCTACACCTGCCCGGCGCTGACCACCATGGCGCAGGATTTCGCCGCTATGGCCGGGCGCAGCGTCGAGATCCTGCTGGCCTTGCTGGACGAGGCCGATCCGCCGAAGCAGGGCATGGCGCGCACCGTCAAGCTCGGCGCCACCCTGGTGATGCGTCAGTCAGCCTGAGCGACCGGCGTCAGCTTTTCTCGAACTGGCGCCAGGCCGCCACCGCCTGCCGGGCAGCGGGAATATGGCGCCCCATCGAGACGAAGCCATGGATCTGGCCCGGCCACTGCCGCAGGGTCACAGGCACGCCCGAGGCTTGCAGGCGCGCCGCATAGGCTGCTCCTTCGTCGGCGAGGATGTCGCAGCCGGCCAGCGCGACGAATGCCGGCGCGACGCCGGCAAGATCGGGCGCCAGCAAGGGCGAGACGCGCCAGTCCAGCATTTCGTCGGGCGTTCGTACATAATGGTCGCGGAACCAGGCCATGGTGGTCGCTGTCAGCCCGAAGCCGTCGCCGAAACGCCGGTAGCTGTCGGCCTTCTGCCGCGCGTCGGTGTTGGGGTAGATCAGGATCTGCGCGGCAAGGGCTGGCGCCAGCCCATCGCGGGCGAGCAGCGCCAGCACAGCGGCGAGGTTGCCGCCGGCACTGTCGCCGGCCACACCGATGCGTCTGATGTCGATGCCGAGATCGGCGGCGTTCTCGGCCAGGAAACGAAGAGTTGCCAGACAATCCTCGAGCCCGGCGGGAAATTTATGGTCCGGCGCCAGGCGATAGTCAGGACAGACAATGACGGCGTTGCCGAGATTGGCCATCAGGCGACAGATCTCGTCATGCGAATCGAGGTTGCCGATGACCCAGCCGCCGCCATGCAAATAGAGCAGCGCCGGCGCCCCGCTTTGCGGTGCGCCGATGCCGCGATGGATGCGGAGCGCAATAGGCCCATTCGGCCCGTCGATCTGCCGTTCTTGGGTCGCAGCGACCGGCTCGTGCTCACCCTGTAGCGCCGGGAACGAGGCGTTGTAGGCAGTTCGCGCTGCCGCCACGCTGCCGGTCTCGAATGGCTCGCCGCCGGCTGCACGACCAATTTCGAGGACGCGCAGCGCATCCGGATCGAGCGTCATGATCATACCCTCAGGCCAGCAGGCTGCTCGCCTCTTCCTCGGTCAGCAGGGCCGGCTGCACGACATCGCCCGCGATGGCGACTGATCCCTGTGTTTCACCGGAGCGCAGGATAGCCTCCATGACCTCCAGCACATGCAGCGCAAGGCTGCCGGAGGCCCGTGGGGTGTTGCCGGTTTGAAGCGAGCGCACCAGATCGGCGACGCCGAGCATGCGGTAATTGGCGCGATCGGGTGCCGCGTAAGGCCAGTTGCGGGCGCCGTAGAGCTCGCCCTCGCTGGCGAAATCCTGCCAGTCGGTGCCGCGTTCCGACAGCGACACCGTGCCGCCGAACGTGTCGGGGTCGGGCAGGCGCAGCGAGCCCTCCGTGCCGTGCAGTTCGATCAGATGGTTGGAGTGGCGAAAGACGTCCCACGAGGCGCCGAAGGTGACGGTCGCGCCGGAGCGGAACTCGAGCAGCGACAGCACATTGGTCGGCGTGCCGACCTTGAATGTGGTGTTCTTGAATGGCCCTTCGGCGGTGATCAGCCTTTCTTCCTGGCCGCGTGTCGCCATTGCCATGACGCGCTCGACCGGGCCGAGCAGATTGACCAGCATGGTCAGATAGTACGGACCCATGTCGAACACCGGGCCACCGCCTGGCTGGTAGTAGAATTGCGGGTTGGGGTGCCAGTGCTCCATGCCGCGGCCCATCATGAAGGCGGTGCCGGTGACCGGACGGCCAATGGCGCCCTGGTCCATCAACCGGCGCGCACGGCGCCCGGCCGCACCGAGGAACGTGTCGGGCGCCGAGCCGAGCAGCAGGCCGCGCGACCGCGCCTCATTGACCAGGCGCTGTCCATCGGCGGCCGAGGTGGCGAGCGGCTTTTCGGTGAAGACGTGCTTGCCGGCCGAAAGCGCGGCAAACGAAATATCGAAATGCGCCGCCGGAATGGTCAGGTTGAGGACAAGATCGATCTCGGGGTCGGCCAGCAGTGCATCGACGCCGAGTGCCCGTATGCCATATTCCTTCGCCCGCAGCGCCGCCATGTCGGCCGAGATATCGGCGCAGGCGCGCAATTCGATGCCGCCGAAGAGGGCGGCATTGCGCAGATAGGTCATCGAGATATTGCCGCATCCGATGACGCCGATCCCGAGTTTCGTCATTGGTATCCCGTGCATTTTCGATCGTACCTCCCGATGCGCCATGCTCCGCCTGATTCGCCCAGCCGGCAACGGATCGCTTTCGCAAAGGGCTATACAACATTTTAAATATTGACGCGCGTAAAATTTTTATCCAACATGCGAAAATGCTGGCGCGATATCGGAAGGCTGCCAGCCCTGGGAGGAGAAAATGACCGACATGAAAAAACGGCCGACCGCCGATGCGAATCCCGTGGGCCATGCGCGCATTGGGTATTTCCGTCGTGGCCAGGGACCGCGATGGAGTCAGGCATAGATCACCTTGGCCCCGGTCCTATCAAGCTGGCTGCGTATCGCGCCGGACAGGCCATCGTCCGTGATCACGACATCGACGCTCGACAGCGAAAAGGCCTTTGAGGTCCCGCTGACGCCCCATTTGCTCGAATCCGCAAGGAGGACAACGCGCCGGGCCATGCGCACGAGGTTTCGCTTCGTTCGCGCCATGTCTTCGTTCACGTCGACCACATCCAGTGACGAGTCAATCGCATGCGCTCCAACAAAGACCTGATGCGCTACCAAGCCGCCGAGAGCCGTGTCGGCATCGGTGATCAGTGTGCTCACCGTGTCTGGATAGACCCGGCCGCCGATCATGTGAACGTCGAGCCCGGGCCGATGCATCAGATGCTGCACGATATTCATCGCCGTGGCCGCGACCACGACATTGCTGAGCGGCGGTAACAGCATGGCAACCTGCATCAATGTCGAGCCGCCGTCGAAGATGACCGATTGGCTGTCCTCGAACAGTTCTATCGCTGCCCGGGCGATGCGTTTCTTTGCATCGAGATTCGTTTGCATCCGCCGGGCGAACGCGGCCGTGGTCGAATCCGTGGTCCGGGTCACCGCGCCTCCGCGGGTCTTGGTCAGCAGTCCCTTGCGATCCAGTATCTCGAGGTCGGAGCGCACGGTGACTTCCGACACGCCAAAATCGTCTGACAGGTCCTTGATGCGAACCTGTCCGCTGCGTTGCACTTCACCCAGGATCGATTGGCGTCTCTGCTCTGACAACATTGCCCTGTCCTTGCCTCCATCCGCCAAGCAATCCCCCTGGCCTCGGTTCACTCTACCAAAAATATGCGAATTCGAAAGCTTTCGAAAGATTGCATTTGCCTTTTCTTTCGCAAACATTGGGTGCAGGATTTTGAAATCAATCGATTGGAGAGTTTTGGACTCATGAGCCTCGGAACCAAGGTGCGCCTGGCGCGCCTCTTCTCACATCCATCGGGGAATCTTTTTGGCGGCGCGGTCGACCACTTTGTCGGCTATGGCGACGTGCGCAAAGGAGGTCTTGCCGACCTGCCGGGCGCGCTTGCACGCGTCATGGTGGGCAAACCCGACTACGTCAGCATCCAGCCTGGCACCGCGCGCCATCTGTGGCCGCAATACGCGGGCAAGGCTTGCCTGGTGATCCAGGCCGGCTGCTTCACCCCGGACGATCGCATCAGTGAACTGATTGCAACGCCCGAGGATGCGGTGCGCGCTGGCGCCGATGCGTTGGCCGTGGCCATTCCGGTGCGCGGCGCGACCGAGGGCAAATACATTCGCTGGCTGACCGATTCGGTGAATGCGGCGGCCCGTTATGGCATGCCGGTGGTGGCGCATATCTACCCTCGCGATTTCACCGACGGGGCAAAAATCGTCTTCACCCCCGACGAGATCGCCTATGCGGCACGCATCGGCTACGAGTCCGGCGTCGACGTGATCAAGATCGGTTACACTGGCGATTTCGAGTCGTTTCGAGAGACCGTTCGGACCTGCCCGGTGCCGGTTGTGATCGCCGGCGGTCCGAAGACCGACACGCTGCTCGGCGCCCTTCAGCAGACGGCGGACGCCATCCGTGCCGGCGCACGTGGTGCCGTGGTGGGCCGCAATCTCTGGGGGCACGGCGATCCGGAAAAGGCAGCGATCGCCTTTCGGGGCGTCATCCATGACGGCCTTTCGGCCCAAGACGCCCTGGCGAAGGCGGGTGCCTGAACGATGCCTACCGTCCCTTCAATCCTCGGCTTCGGAGCTATTGCGATCGACGACATCGTCTATGTCGATCAGCCGTTGTCGGCGGGCAAGGGGAAGGTTCTGCAAAGTGCCCGAGCTTTCGGAGGAAATGTCGCAACGGCACTTGCCGCCGTCGCGCGGCTCGGCGGAAGCGCCGGGTTCGTCGGATGGCTGGGCAGTGCCGCCGACGACGCCGTGTTGTGCGATCTCGTTGCGTGCGGCGTTGAAACCGCGTTCGCGCCGCGCCACCCGCACGCGCGCCCGGTGCGCTCGCGGATCACCGTCGGTTCGGATGGCGAGCGATTCATCGCGTATGACGACGAAGCGATGCTGGGCACCGCGCCGGACTTTCCGGACGAGGTTCTCAGCCGCGCGACCGTCCTGATCGTCGACAGTTACGGGATCGGGTCGCTGGATGTCGTGGCCCGGGCTCGCGATCTCGGCCTTGCGATCCTCGGCGATGTCGAATGGAGCCACGGGCCGGCCACCGAGAGACTGATCGGGCTCTGCGACCATCTCATTCTTCCGCTCGGCTTTGCGCGGACCGCCACCGGCCGCCGGTCGCCGGCCGAGATACTCGACGCATTGTGGTTGCCGTCGCGGTCCGCCGTGGTTCTGACGGATGGCGGCAGGGGCGTCTTCTATCGCGGACGCGACCAGACAGGGCTCTGGCACCTGCCTCCGCACCGGGTTGCCGTCGTCGACTCGACCGGCGCCGGTGACTGCTTTCATGGCGCCTATGCCCTTGCATTGACGCGCGGGGCCGATACCGCAGGCCGGGTCGCGTTCGCGGCCGCGGCGGCGGCCCTTTCGATAACGGGGCGGGGCGGGCGCGAGGCGCTTCCGACCGACGCCCAGGTCAGGGAACTCCTGGCATCGACGAACGCTCCGTCGGCAGTCGAACTGAAATATGCGCGGCTTGATACCGGAACATAGCCGAACCATCCGAGGAAAAATTCGCAGGTGAACGTAAGCCGAGGACAATCATAAAAATCAGTGGCTTAGACTTGTGGAGGGAGGAATATGGCAGAAGTCGTTCTTGAAAATATCTGCAAGACATACGGGAACAATTTTCACGCAATCGACCAATTGAACCTGTCGGTCAAGGACGGTGAGTTCTTGATTCTCGTCGGGCCGTCCGGCTGTGGCAAATCCACCGCGCTGCGGATGATCGCGGGGTTGGAGGACGTCACCAGCGGCAGCCTTCGGATCGCCGGTGTCGACGTCGTCGACATGCCGCCCAAGGACCGCGACATCGCGATGGTCTTCCAGAGCTACGCCCTCTACCCGCATATGACGGTGTTCGAAAACATCGGCTTTTCGATGCGGCTGGCAGGCAAGCCGAAGGCCGAGCGCAAAAAGCGCGTGGACGAGATCGCCAAAACCCTTCAACTGACGTCTCTGCTGGACAGCAAACCCGCGAACCTTTCAGGCGGACAGCGTCAAAGGGTTGCCATGGGCCGCGCCATGGTGCGCGAGCCGGCAGCCTTTCTCATGGACGAACCCCTTTCCAATCTGGACGCGAAACTGCGTGTTCAAATGCGCGCCGAAATTACCCGTCTGCAAAAGCAGCTCGGCGTAACGACCATATATGTGACCCACGACCAAACCGAAGCCATGACGATGGGCGACAGGGTCGCGGTGTTGAAAGGCGGCGTGTTGCAGCAGGTCGATACACCCAAGAGGCTCTATGAATCCCCGGTGAACGCCTTCGTTGCCGGCTTCATCGGGTCTCCTTCGATGAACCTTTTCGAGGCGACCCTGACGGGCGACGAACTGATGTCCGGTGCCTTAACCATCCGGCTGCAGGATGCAGCCTTCGTGCGCAGGCCGGGCTTGAGGTCGTATGCGGGGCGCAAGGTCGTGTTCGGGATACGACCGGAGGATCTCTATGACAGCAGCCTCGAATCCGGCCGCAAGTATCAGACGATACCGGCAAAGGTGACCTCGATCGAAGAACTTGGATCCGAACAAATCGTCCATCTCAACATCGACGCGGTCCGGGTGGACTCCGGCGACCCCGACGCGGTGCAGGATTTCGGCCTGGCGTCGAATGCGGTGGCGAAATTCGAACCGGTCAGCACAGTCCGCTCCGGCTCGGAAATCAGCTTGGCCCTGGATGATACCAAGCTCCATTTCTTCGATCCCGGGACGCATCTGGCAATCTGAATATCAGCGATAAGACCCGCGGGTGAGGGTGAGGCACCTGCATAAGAAGACTTGTGAATAACCAGACGATCGGCCGCATTGTGCGGTCGAATATAAAGAAGGAGGAGAAGATGACGTTTCGTATAAAACCCGCGATGCTGAAAATAGCCGCAGCCGCATGGTTGCTTGGCGCAACCGGCGCCATGGCGGATACGACGCTGGAATTCACCCAATGGTGGGAGCCCGAATTGCCGGCTGGCTCGCTCAGGGCAATCATGGATGACTTCGAGGCCGCAAATCCCGGAATCAAAGTGACGCTGGTCAGCGGCCCCTACGCGACCACGCGAGACCAGATCTCGGTTGGTGCTGCAACCGGAACGCTCAGCGACGTCGTCGGTCTCGACGGTGCCTGGGTGAACAATCTGAATGCGCAGAGCGCACTCGCCGACATGAATCCGATGATGGATGCGAGCGCTTTCGACAAGAGCCAGGTCGCGGACATCATCAAGGTGGACGGCAAGGCGGTGATGTTTCCCGTGGCTTCCTTCGTCTATCCGGTCTTCGTGAATTTGGACCTTGCTGCCCAGGCAGGCGTGACCAAGCTGCCGTCGACCCGTGCGGAGTTTCTCGAAGCCGCCAAGAAAATGACGATCGCCGACAAGAACCAGTATGGCTGGGTGCTGCCCCTCTCTCTGCAAACGCCATCCGGCGTCCAGAACGACATGATGTCGTGGGTTTGGGCTTCGGGTCAGTCGATGATGGCCAACGGCAAGCCGGACCTTGAGGGCAAATCGGTGGTGGACATGCTCACCTTCGTCAAATCTCTCAACGACGCCGGCACCATCTCGCCCGGAATCGCCACCAAGACCGAGCAGGAAAAGGTCGAGGAGTTCGTCAACAACCGCGTCGGGATGATGATCGACTCGCTCGCGCATGTGAACCTCATCCGCAAGCGCAATCCCAAGCTGAACTTCGACCTCATCCCGGTCCCGGTCGTGGAAAACTATACCGGCAAGCGGGGCCTTCCCTATGCCTCCTGGGGCATCGGCATCTCTGCTGCCTCGAAACATCAGGAAGAGGCCTGGAAACTCGTCCAATATGTGATGAGTGAAAAGGTGAACGCCAAGCTCGTGTCGCTTGCAAACGCCTTCCCGGGCAATGTCAACGCCAAGCCCGATTTCGTGACCTCGGACAAGGCTTTCGGCAAGGCTTTTGAAATCTTCAAGACCGGTTATCTCGCCAATGAGTTTACGGGCCTGCCGGTGGCAGAAGACCTGATGACCCAGTTCGACGTGCAAGCTCAAAAGATGCTTGCCGGCGAGCAATCTCCGGAACAAGCCGCAGCCGCCGCTCAGAAGGACTGGATGGCGAAATTCTGATCGGCCTGTTCCCGTTTGCTGTCTTCGACCGGGTGGCCTGACTTCGGGCAGGCCACCCGGCAACAACGGATCGGCAATTTGAGTGGACCTGTTTTTGAAGCTTACCTTCTCTTGAAGGCGTATCCCAAGGTTGGCACATGACCCGGCAAAAGCGCTCCCACCATAAGCTTAAACGAGCGGTCGCACCCTACCTCTATCTGTCGCCCTCGCTGCTCATAATCGGGCTTCTGATGCTGCTGCCGATGGTGACGGTGATTGGCTACTCGTTCCAGAACAGCGCGGTGCTGCGTCGTGACCCATCCTTTGCCGGACTGAAACACTACCAGGCGATCTTCGACGACCCCGTGTTCTGGGCTTCGCTGTGGCACACGCTCTACTTCACATGCATGAGTGTCATTTTCCACATGACCATCGGCATGGTTTTCGCGCTCATGCTGAACAGCGACCGCATCAATCCGACGCTGCGCAATATTCTGCGCGTGCTCTACATATTGCCCTGGCTGTTCACCGCGGTGATTATCGCCGTGATCTGGCGCCTGCTGCTTGAGCCGAACGGTGTCGTGAACAGCATTCTCATGCAAATCGGCATCATCGGTTCCAAGGTCGAATGGTTTTCCTCGCCTGAGACCGCGCTGCACGCCGTCACCTTCGCCAATATCTGGGCGGGCTATCCGCTCTTCATGGTCAGCCTGCTCGCGGGTTTGCAGGGCATTCCCAAGGATTTCTACGAGGCCGCCGATATCGACGGGGCGAAAGCCTACCAAAAGCTGATCTTCATCACCATCCCGCAGCTGATGCCGATCATCATCAGCATCTCGCTGCTCGACTTCATCTGGACCATGCAGGTCTTCCCGTTAATCTGGATAACGACGGGCGGTGGCCCGATCTACTCGACCGAGGTCCTCAGCACCTACACCTACAAGCTGGCGTTTTCGAGCTACAACCTGTCGCAGGCTTCGGCGAGCGCTGTGGTCATCTTGTTGATCTCTCTCGGCCTGACGCTGTTCTATATTCGCTATCAAAAGGCTCGGTAGTCATCATGAGGAAAAGGCATACGCCGAAAGACAGGCTGATCACCGTCGCGCTCCATGTAGCGCTTGCAGCGGGGCTCTTTTTCGCGGCATTCCCGATCTACTGGATGCTGAGCAGCTCGTTCAAATCGAATACCGAAATCTTTGCCCTGCCACCAACCATCCTGCCAAAGGCGTTTACGCTGGAAGCGTATGCAGCCATCCTTGGCGACCCGGTAAAGCTGCGCTTCTTCTTCAACAGCTATTTCGTGGCGGGAGCGGTGACTGTGCTGACGGTGCTGATCGCCCTGCTGGCGGCCTACGGGTTCAGCCGCTTCAACTTCCGCGGCAAGGGCAGCCTCAACACAATCATCATCAGCACGCAGACGATTCCGCCGATCACACTTTTGATCCCCTTCTTCGGGCTCGTCGTCTCATACGGCATCTTCGACACCTATGTCGCACTGATCCTGACTTATCTGGTGTTTACGCTGCCCTACGCGATCCTGCTGATGACGGGGTATCTGAACACCTTGCCCCGCGATCTCGATGAAGCCGTAGCCGTCGATGGCGGCACCAGTTGGACAGCGCTTTGGCGGGTGATCGTCCCGATTTCACTGCCTGGCATCGTGGCGACGTCGGTCTACACCTTCCTGTTGTGCTGGAACGAATTTCTCTTTGCGCTGACACTGACGAAGTCGACGTCCATGCGCACTGTCCCGATCGGCATCCAGCTGTTGATGGGGCAGCATGCCTTCGAATGGAACCAGATGATGGCGATGAGCGTGCTCGGCTCGCTACCGCTTTTGCTCATCTACCTCGTTGCCCAGAGATACTTCCTCGCCGGCATGACCGCGGGCTCGGTCAAGTAGGATGTCCATCCGACGGCGACGCAGAGTGGCAGCAAGTAATAAGCGGTATCAAGGATTGAAAGGATGAACGTGAAAGACCTCAAAGTCGGCTGCCAGACCTTTACCTGGGAAATGCTCGGCGACCGTTTTACCAGCGGTCCCGACGATCTCCTGAAGGCCATCGCCAATGGCGGCTACTCGGGCATCGAGATCACCGACACCATGATCGGCCGCTACGCCGACCGGCCGTCGGAGTTCGCCACCGCGCTGAAGGCGTCCGGCCTGACGCTGGTTTCCTTCGCCTTCGGCTCGAAGAGCGGTTTCACGCTGAAGGAGAAGATCGGCGCCGATCTCGAGACCGCCAAACGCTGGATCGACTTCGCCGCCGCCTTCCCTGGCGCGCTCGTGTCGATGGGCTCTGCGACGGTGGTCTCCGACGGTCCGCGCGACGACAAATTCGCCATCGCCGCCGAGGTTTACAACAAAGCCGGCGAACTCGGACGCAAGGCCGGGGTCCAGGTCGCCGTGCATCCGAGCTCCCACCACAACACGCTGCTGTTCGACCGCCCCGACTACGACACGATCTTTGCCTTGCTCGATCCCGATCTGGTCGGTTGGGTGCCGGATACCGGCCATATCCTGCGCGGCCACAAGGACATGGCCGACACGCTGCGCACCCACCGCGACCGCATCCGCTACATCCACCTGAAGGACGTCGATGCCAACGGTACCTGGGCCATGCTTGGCAAGGGCGTCTGCGACACGCCTGCGGTCATCGAGATCGCCGGCACCGCACCGCGCTTCAACGGCTGGCTGGTGCTGGAGGAAGAATCCGAAACGGCCGCCGCCGATCCCGCCGGCGCGGTCAAGACCAACCGCCAGACAATGCGCAGCTACGGCGCCTGAAGAACGAGACGATGATCAAGAAACAGGACAGACGCCTCAGGGTCGGCGTGCTCGGCTGCGGCCCCATCGCGCAGTTCGCGCATCTGCAATCCTGCGTGAAGGCCGCCAATGCCGACCTCTACGCCATCTGCGACGCCGCACCCGACCTGCTCGCCCGCATGGGCGCCACCTACGAGCCGCAGAAGATGTATTCCGACTATGAGGCAATGCTCGCCGATCCCGAGTTGGAAGCGGTGATCGTCGCCACCTCGGACGCCTATCACGTGCCGATGTCGATCAGGGCGCTCAACGCCGGCAAGCATGTTCTGTGCGAAAAGCCGATCGGCACCTCGGTCGAGGAAGGCGAGGCACTGGCCGAGGCGGTGAGGCGCTCCGGCAAAGTGCTGCAAGTCGGACACATGAAGCGCTTCGACCCGGCGCTGGAGGCGGCGCGCGACTTCGTTCGCGACGAGATCGGCGAAGTGCTTGCGCTGAAGGCCTGGTACTGCGATTCCACCCATCGCTACACCAACACCGATGCGGTGCAGCCGCTGCCGGTCACCAGCAAGCTCGCGAAGAAGCCAGCGGGAAATCCCAAGGCCGATCTCAGGCAATACTTCATGCTGGCCCATGGCTCGCATCTCGTCGACACGGCGCGTTTCCTGTGCGGCGATATCGTCGCCGTGCGCGCCCGCCTCAATGAGAAATTCGGCGCCTATTGCTGGTTCGTCGAAACCGAGTTCGCCAGCGGCGCGCTCGGCCATCTCGACCTGACGGTTGCCGTGCGCATGGACTGGCACGAAGGTTTTCAGCTCTATGGCGAGAACGGCTCCGTTATCGCCAGGACATTCAACCCCTGGTACTTCCGCGCCAGCGAGGTGGAGATATTTCACGAGAAGACCGCCACGGCCCACAAGCCGCTCGGCGCCGATGGCCATTTCTTCCGCCGCCAGTTGGAAGGTCTTGCCGACACGGTGCTGAACGGTGCGCCGATGCGCGGCGCCAATGTCGAGGACGGCATTGCCTCGATCCGCGCCATGGTCGCCATTGCGCGCTCGGTGGTATCAGGTGAGCGGGTCGAACTCGCCTCCGTTTCGGGGGCGGTCTGATGCGTCTCGGCATTTTCGCCAAAACCTTTGCGGGTACCGAGCCGGCCGCAGTCCTCGCGGCCGTTCGGCAGGCGGGCTATGAGACGACGCAGTTCAATCTTGCTTGCGCCGGCCTGCCGTCAATGCCGGATGCCGTGCCTGCGGAGGCCATTGCGGCCATCCGCACTGCGGCGCAATCGAGCGGCGTTTCACTTGCAGCACTATCGGGCACCTACAACATGGCGCATCCCGACAAGGCCGTGCGCCACGATGGCCTTCGGCGTCTCGCCGTCGTCATCGAGGCTGCTGCTGCCCTCGACATCCCGCTGGTCACGCTCTGCACCGGCTCGCGCAACGCCGCCGATCAGTGGGCGTATCATCCCGACAATGCCGATCCGGCCGCCTGGTCCGACATGGCCGCCGAGACGGCGAAGGCGCTGTCGCTGGCCGAAGGTGCCGGTGTCGATCTCGGCATCGAGCCCGAGCAGGCCAACATCGTCACCTCTGCCATGGACGCGACCAGGCTGATCGCCGAAATGGCATCGAAGCATCTGAAGATCGTGCTCGATCCGGCGAACCTGTTCGAACACGCCACGCCCGGCGAGGCGCGCGCCATCGTTGCCGCCGCGATCGACGAGGCCGCCGGCCACATCGCCATGGCGCACGCCAAGGACCGCCACGGCGACGGCCGCTTTACCACCGCTGGGCACGGCGTCGTCGATTTTCCGGATTTCGTCGCGCGGCTGAAGGCAGTCGGCTTCGGCGGATCGCTCGTCACCCACGGACTGTCCGCCGACGAAGCCCCCGGCGTCGCCGCCTTCCTGCGAGGGCTCCTCTGATGCGCGTCGCCCCGACGATCCTGCTTCGCGACGATGCAGCGCTTCGTGTCTTCGACACGGGGCAGGGCAGACTTCCCGTCGTCTTCCAGCATGGCCTCGGCGGTGACGCAGCGCAGGTCGCGCAGAACTATCCCGACAGCCCGTCATACCGCCGGCTGACCGTCGAATGCCGATCGCAGGGCGGTTCCGGCACCGGTACGACAAGGCCCTTTTCGATCGCGATGTTCGCCGATGACGTGCTGGCCGCCGCCGATGCGGCCGGCCTCGAGCGTTTCGTCGCCGGCGGCATCTCGATGGGCGCAGCCATCGCCTTGCGACTTGCCGCCCGCCACCCGGATCGGGTCACCGGTCTCGTCCTTGTGCGCCCGGCATGGGTTTTCGATGCGGCGCCGCAAAACATGCGGCCTTACTTGGAAGTGGCGGAGCTCATCCGCAGCCGCCCACTGGATGAAGCGCGCGATATCTTCGCGGCGTCCGCGACTGCCGCCCGCTTTCGTACCGAGGCACCGGACAATCTTGCTTCCTTGCTCGGCTTTTTCGCGCGCGACAACGCGGCCGTCTTTGCCGAGATGATGCAAGCGATCGCAGACGATGGGCCTGGCGTGACACGGGCCGAAGCCGCTGGCTTCAAAGCGCCCACGCTCGTCATCGGCAGCGGCATCGATCTCGTCCATCCGCTGGCCACCGCCCGCAGCCTTGCCGATGCCGTCCCCAACGCTGCCTTTGCGGAGGTGACGCCGAAGGCCACCGACAAGGAGCGCCATTTCGCCGAAATCCGCGCCGCCATCGGCAGCTTCCTCAAAGATCGTTTCAACAACCAGGACCAATCATGATCTCGAAACCTCTCTCCGGCCCGGCCGCCATCGCCGCATTGCCACGCGACCGGATGATCGCCGAATTCTCGCTCTGGTCGGCCAACCTCGCCAACTTCGAAAACGACTTGAAGCGCATCGAGCCCTATGTCGATCTTCATCATATCGATGTGGCGGACGGTCATTTCGCACCGTCCTTCCTGTTCTTCCCCGATCTCGTCGCCCGCATCGCCGGGCTGACGGCGAAACCCATCCATGTCCACCTGATGGTCGATGAAGCAATCGTCGAGGTGCAGACGCGCCAGTTTACCGAAGCCGGCGCCGACATGATCAGCGTCCATGCCGAGAATGGCGAAGCCGGATTGCGCGCCGTTCGGCTGGCGCGGGAGCTCGGCGCCGAGGCCGGCGTCGTACTCAGGCTGGAGACGCCTGTGGAAGCGGTGACGGCCTTTGCCCCGGAAGTCGCCTTCGTGACGCTTCTAGGAACCGCAATCGGCGTGAAGGGACAGAGCCTGTCGGACAAGGCCTGCGACAGGCTGGGCGCTGCCCGCGCCATCCTGAGAAAGGCCGGCCGTGAGGCGCACGTGTTTCTGGCGGCCGATGGCGGCATCCGCCACGAGACCGTGCCGTCGCTGCGTGCCGCCGGTGCCGAAACCGTGGTTCTCGGTTCCCTCGCCTTTGGCGACAAGGATCTCGCCGGCCGCATCGGCTGGCTGCACGGATTGAAGGTCGCGGCATGACAATACAAGCCGCCCTTGCGATCGATCTTGGCGGGACGGAGCTTCGTGTCGCCCTGGTCGACCGCGACGGCAAGATCCTGGCATTCGCGGCGGTGCCGACGCAGGCGCAGGCCGGTCCCGATGTGGTGATCGGCCAGATCGAGGCGTTGGCGGCGACAGTCCACGCCGAGGCGCCGGCACTCTCGATCGTCGGCGTCGGCGTCGGTGCGCCGGGACCGCTCGATCCGCTGGCCGGCATCGCCGTCGGCCCGCCGACACTCGCCGGCTGGCTGGACGTGCCGCTTGCCGACATCCTCGAGCGGCGGCTCGGCCTGCCGGTGCGGCTGGAGAACGACGCCAATGCCGCGGCGCTCGGCGAATGGCGTTTCGGTGCCGGTCACGGCGCGCGCTCACTGGTCTTCGTCACGGTTTCCACCGGCATCGGCGGCGGTGTCGTCGTCGACGGGCGCATCCTGCATGGCCGCCGTGGCCTTGCCGCCGAGATCGGTCACATGACCATCACCAATGAAGGCGAGCGCTGCGTATGCGGTGTCGTTGGCTGCTTTGAGGCCATCGCCTCGGGAACGGCACTTGGCCGCCGCGCCAGCGCCGCCACGGCAGCCGGAGACGGTTCGGCCTTGCGGCGCCTCTCAGGCGACGTGGAGGTGACCGGCCGCCATGTCGTCGAGGCGGCACGGCTGCAGGACGGTCTTGCCTCAGCCTTGCTGGAGGAAGAAGCGCGCTGGCTGGGCGTTGGCTTCACCAACCTCTTGCATCTTTATTCGCCCGATGTGCTGGTCGTCGGCGGCGGCATTGCCAATGGGCTCGACCTGATGGCGCCGACCATCGAGGCGACCATCCGGCAACGCGCCATGCGCGCCTATCGCGACGTGCCGGTGGTGCAGGCCCAGCTCGGCCGCCATGCCGGGCTGGTCGGTGCCGCCAGCCTCGTCCTGTTCGATGACGTCGGCACTTTGGTAGCCCGCAGGCCTGTCGGTCCAAGCACATATCCGGACACGCCGCTGACCAAGACCGGCACCGTCTGACGTTGCGACCTGCATGACAAAGGCCGGAGGCAGCACGCCTCCGGCCCTTTATGCATTGACCCGCACGTGATTACTCGGCGGGAACGACGTCCGCAGGCAGGCTGTCATCGGCCGTGCCCGCCAGCGCTCTCGCCAGCTTGGCCTCGTCGAGTTCGCCTTCCCAGCGCGCCACCACCAGCGTGGCGACGGCATTGCCGACGAAGTTGGTCAGGGCCCGGCACTCCGACATGAAGCGGTCGACGCCGAGGATCAGCGCCATGCCGGCGACCGGCACCGCCGGAACCACCGACAGCGTGGCGGCAAGGGTGATGAAGCCTGCCCCGGTGATGCCGGCCGCACCCTTGGACGACAGCATGGCAACCAGCAGCAGCAGGATCTGGTCACCGATCGACAAATGGATGTTCGTCGCCTGCGCGATGAACAGCGCCGCCAGCGTCATGTAGATGTTGGTGCCGTCGAGGTTGAAGGAATAGCCGGTCGGAATGACCAGCCCGACCACCGAGCGCTTGGCGCCGGCCTTCTCCATCTTTTCCATCAGCGAGGGCAGGGCGGCTTCCGACGAGGAGGTGCCCAGCACCAAAAGCAGCTCTTCCTTGATGTAGCGGATCAGCGACAGGATGGAGAACCCGTTGTAGCGGCAGACCGCGCCAAGCACGACGAACACGAACAGGAACGACGTCACGTAGAAGGTGCCGACCAGCATGGCGAGGTTGATGACCGCGCCGATGCCGTATTTGCCGATGGTGAAGGCCATGGCGCCGAAGGCGCCGATGGGAGCTGCCTTCATCAGCACGCTGACCAGCTTGAAGATCGGTGTCGTCAGCGCCTGCAGGAAATTGAGCACGGGCGTGCCCTTGTCGCCGACCAACGCCAGCGCGATGCCGAACAGCACCGAGAAGAACAGCACCTGCAGGATGTCGCCATCGGCGAAGGCGCCGACGATGGTCGACGGGATGATGTTCATCAGGAAGCCGGTGACCGACTGGTCGTGCGCCTTGGCGGCGTAAGTGCTGATGGTCGAGGCGTCGAGCGTCGCCGGGTCGATGTTGAAGCCGGCGCCCGGCTGCACGACATTGGCGACGACAAGGCCGATGATCAGAGCCAGCGTGGAAAAGGTGAGAAAATAGAGCATCGCCTTGCCGGCGACACGTCCGACCTTCTGCAGGTCGCTCATGCCGGCAATGCCCGTCGTCACGGTCAGGAAAATGACCGGGGCGATGATCATCTTGACCAGCTTGATAAAGGCGTCGCCGAGCGGCTTCATGCTCTCGCCGACCGACGGATAGAAATGGCCGAGCAGGATGCCGACGGTGATCGCGACGAGCACCTGCACGTAGAGTTGGGCATAGAAAGGCTTGCGCTGCGCGGCAAGCGCGCCTGATTGGTCTGCGATGTGCATCGAACTCTCCCTGGCCGGATGGGGCGGAGCGCCCTGCGTGACTTCTCCCATCGCGGCGCTCCGGTCGCACGCCGCTGCCAGGGAGTTTTGCAAGCGTTGTGCCAGTTCGCGGAAAGGCCGGAACCACGGGATTTCCGCCTTTGTCTGACGTCATGCGGGCAAAGCCTGTGCGGATTTCCGCACAGGCAGTGTTTGCCTGGGCGGATTTTCGCATTACACTGGCCGAAAGCCGCGAGCAAAGGGGAGAGGGCAGACGCCGCAAGCAGACACCGATAGCGGATTCCCTGGATTTGCCGGCCGTGAATTGCTGCGCGAGGCGGTGGCGCGGCTGCGCGATGGCCGCTGGGTTGCCGTGGTCGTCGCTCTTGCCTTTCTGGCCGGCGCGATCGCCATTGCCGGGCGCATCGCCTCCGGCCAGGCGGCCGATAATCTGCGCGAGACGGCACTCGCCGCACTGCCGCTGGCGGCGGGAACCCTGACCGGCGAAATCGAAAAGCAGCGCCTGGTTCCACTGGTGTTGGCCAGAGACGATGCGGTGCGCGGCGCTCTGCGCCGGGCCGGAAAAATGAAAGAAAAGGCCCTCAACGACAAGCTCAAGTCGATTGCCGGCGATGCCTCGGCATCCGCCATCTACATCATCGATACGGCAGGCATCGCCATATCAGCCAGCAATGCCGACGAACCGGCGAGCTTTGTCGGCATCGATTACAATTTTCGGCACTATTTCCAGGAAGCGATGAGCAAGGGTGCTGCCAGCCAATATGGCCTCGGCACAATCAGCGGCAGACCGGGGCTGTACCTTGCCAGCCGCGTCGACGATGGCGGCAAGCCGCTTGGCGTTGCGGTGCTGAAGGTCGAACTCGACGGCGTCGAAGCCAATTGGCGTTCCAGCGGTTTGCTTGTGTTCATCACTGATGAACGCGGCGTGGTACTGGCTACCAGCCAGCCCGACTGGCGGTTCCGTGCGCTGGCACCACTGTCGGCCGAGGACACCGCCGCAGCCCACGAGCAGCTCCAGTTGGCCGATGCAGGCTTCGAGCCGCTGCCGATCCGGCGCGGCGCGGGTGACGGCCTGGCGACGATCGACAACGCGGGAAAACCGCGCCAGTTCGTCGAGGTGGTGCAGGATTTGCCTGGTGCTGTTCCTGGCTGGCGTCTCTGGCTGCTCACTCCCGCCGACGCTGCTCTTTCATCGGCCGCCAACACGGCGCGCCTGACCACGCTGCTTGGGCTTCTGCTGATGGGCTTGCTTGCCTACGTGCTGACCCGGCGCCGGCGAACGCGCAGGCTGAGGCAGGAGGCGCTGGCGCGTATGAATGCCGAGCTGGAGAGCCGAGTCAGCACGCGAACGGCCGAGCTGACCCGCTCCAACACCGCACTTGCCGGTGAAATCGCCGAGCGCGAGAATGCCGAAGCCAAGGTGCGCCGGCTGCGCGACGACCTCGCCCAGGCCAACCGGCTTTCCATCCTCGGCCAAATCGCCGCCGGCGTGGCGCACGAGATCAACCAGCCGGTCGCCGCTATCCGCACCTATGCCGAGAATGCGGGCCGCTTTCTCGAAACCGGCAAAACCGAACCGGCCAGCGGCAATCTGACGTCGATCGTGTCGATGACCGAGCGCATCGGCGCGATCACCGGCACCTTGCGCACTTTCGCCCGTCGACCCGGGGTTGCCGCTTCGCCGCTGCTGGTGCGCGAGGCAATTGATGGCGCGCTGTCGCTGCTGTCGGGCCGCATCCGTGATTCCGGCGTGACCATCGTCAAGCCGCGCGGCAATGCCTCGCCGGTGGTCCTGGCCAGCCGCATCCGGCTGGAGCAGATACTCGTCAACCTTTTGCAGAATGCGCTCGACGCGATGAAGGACCAGTCTGATCCCCGCATCGAGATCCAACTCGCCGAGCACGACGACAGGGTGCTGATTTCGGTGCGCGACAATGGCCCAGGTCTCGGCCCGGAAGCAGCCGGCAATCTGTTCATGCCGTTCCAGACCACCAAGGAGAAGGGGCTTGGTCTCGGGCTGGTGATCTCGCAGGAGATTGCCCAGGAATTGGGCGGCACGCTGCGGCTCGATCCCAGCAATGGCACCGGCGCATCTTTTACCGTCGACTTGAGGCGAATTGAATGATTGAGGGATCAGGGTTGGTGGCGCTCGTCGACGACGATGCGGACCTCCTTCACGCCACCACGCAATTGCTCGAGCTTGCCGGCTTCACTGTGGTCGCGCGCGACGCCGCCGAGGCAGCGCTTGCCGTTGTCGACAGGACCTTTGAAGGCGTGGTGGTCAGCGACATCCGCATGCCGGGCATGAACGGGCTGCAGCTGTTCGATCGCATCAAGGCGATCGACCCGGACATACCTGTGATCCTGGTCACCGGCCATGGCGACGTCGATCTCGCAGTGGCCGCGCTCAAGGATGGTGTCTACGATTTCATCCCGAAACCCTTTGCCGGCGACCGCCTTGTCGAGGCGCTGAAACGGGCAGCGGAGAAGCGACGACTGGTGATGGAGAACCGGCGGCTGCGCGAAGCCGCGGCGCTCGCCACTGACGGCCTGCCACTGATCGGCGAGGCTCCTGCTATCAAGCGGCTGCGCGAGACCTTGCGCCAGATCGCCGACATGGATGTCGACGTGCTGGTCGAGGGAGAAACGGGAACCGGCAAGGAAGTGGTGGCTGACCTGCTGCACAGGTGGGGGCGGCGGCGTTCAAAACCCTTCGTCGCGCTGAATTGCGGCGCACTTCCGGAGACGGTCATAGAGAGCGAGTTGTTCGGCCACGAGGCAGGCGCGTTCACCGGCGCGCAGCGGCGGCGGATCGGCAGCATCGAGCATTCCAGCGGCGGTACGCTGTTTCTCGACGAGATCGAATCCATGCCGCCGGCGCTCCAGGTCAAGCTGCTGCGCGTGCTCGAAACGCGCAGCCTCACGCCGCTTGGCTCGAACGACATCAGGCGCATCGATCTCAGGGTCGTCGCCGCGACCAAGGTCGATCTCGGGCGGTCGGACCAGCGCGGCGATTTTCGCGAGGATCTGTATTTTCGCCTCAACGTGGTGACGCTGCGCATACCGCCGCTGCGCGAACGGCGCGGCGATATCCCGATGCTGTTTGGGCATTTCCTCGGCAAGGCGGCAGAACGGTTCGGCCGGCCTATCGCGAAGATGAACGCTGCGGTCAGCGATCATCTCCAGTCGCATGACTGGCCAGGCAATGTGCGCGAGCTTGCCCATTTTGCCGACCGTGTTGCGCTCGGCCTCGGTCCGGAAGATGAGAGGAGGGCGGTCTCCGCGCATTCGCCGGAGCCTGCGGCAGCATTGCCCGAACGGGTCGGCCAATACGAAGCACAGCTCATCCGCGACGCATTGCGCGACCATGGCGGCGACGTGCGCGGCGCCATTGATGCTCTGGGCGTGCCGCGCAAGACCTTCTACGACAAGCTCAAGCGCTACGGCATTGCCGCCTCCGAATTTCGCAACGGCGGCGATACCGATACGCAACCCGTCTCGGATAAGCGATGAACACGACCATTGAAACGACGGCAAATCCCTCGCCGGAGGAACTCGCCTTTCTCGGCGAAAGGTTGACGGCGTTCAATGACGGCGATGTCGGCGCGTCTGAGAGGAAGGCGCTTGCCGTGTTCGTGCGGGGCGAGGATAGCGCGGTCGTCGCCGGCATCTCTGGCTATACCGCCTGGGGATGGCTTTATGTGCAATGGCTCTGGGTGGATGAGCAACTGCGCGGCCGACACATGGCCGGCACAATGCTGGACGCGGCCGAACAGGAAGCGGTGGCGCGCGGCTGCAACAATGCCTGGATCGATACCTTCAATCCGAACGCCGCCAAGGTCTATCAGCGCCAGGGCTATCGGCCCTTCGGCTCGCTGGCCGATTTCCCTGTCGGCCGCAGCCGCATCTTCCTGCAAAAGAAACTGGTTGGCGTTTGAGCAATTCCAGGAAAAGTGTGAAGCGGTTTTCCGTCCGGAGTTGCGTCAAAGCAAGAGTCTAGAGCGGGATGAAATGAGACTGAATCGGCTTGGGATTCCCTTAGGCGTGCAAATCTGATTCAACCTTCATGCTGGGCAAGGA